>NZ_JBFTOQ010000051.1:0-48016 GCF_056398045.1 Cupriavidus sp. 05L411
AGCTGTTCGCGCTCTGCCCCGCCCAGCAGCTGTTCGCGCTCTGCCCCGCCCAGCGCATCGCCCAGCGTGAGCCGTTGCAGGCTAGCTGCCATGGCCGCCGGGGTTGACGTGTCGCGCGGGTCGCCAGGCAGCGCGGTGTTGAGCTCGGTCTCCCAGCGGTCGAGCCGGAACTGGTCRTCGCCGAMCGCACGGGCAAACGCRGTCACGGCGGCAGGGCCGCCGAGCAGCTTCATCAGCAGGTTGGCGGCCGTGTTGTCGCTGTACTGAAGGGCCGCCGCACACAGTTCGGCGACCGTCAGGCCGTCGCCGACGTGCTTCTCCGTGATCGGGGAATACGCGACCAGTTCGTCCTTCTTGTAGGCAATGCGCCGTTGCAGCAGCCCGGCCTGCGTTGCGCTGCGCTGCAGGACGGCGGATGCGGCGATCACCTTGAATGTGCTGCATAGCGCAAAGCGTTCGCTTGCGCGGTGACTGAGCCGCGCGCCATTGGCGGTGTTCAGCGCAGCGACGCCAAGGCGCCCGCCTGCCGCGGATTCGAGCGCGGCCAGGCGGTCTTGCGCCGCGACGCTCCCTTCGGTCCTGCCGGCCCACGAAGTGCAGGCTGCGGCGAAGGGGGCCGTCGCGGCGGCGAGCAGCAGCGTGCGGCGAGCGGGGGAATGTGTCATCGGTCCTTTCCTGTGATTGAGCGGTTGCATCAGAGCGATCCCAACAGTCCCGGCAACGCCTGCATGAACGCATCACGCGCGCGCAATCCTGCGCTGACAGGCTCCTCCTTCTCATCCTGGATCAGGCGCGCAAAGACGACGTTCCGGCCGTCCTTCACCGCCCAGCCGACAAACCATCCATAGCCGTGGCTCCAGTCCTCGGCGCCATTGGCCAGGCGCGGGGCGCCGGTGCCCGTCTTGCCGTAGACGGCCCATCCGTTTGGCAACGCGCCGAGCGCCATGATCCGGCTTGTCATGTCATAGGCATGCGCGGTCACGGGCAATTTGCGATTGACCACCTTTTGCAAAAAGGCAACCTGCTCCAGCGGCGAGATCTTCAGCGACGAGCTAAGCCATGAGTGCGTCAGCCCGTTGTGCTTGCCGGGGTCGCCAGAGATATCGCCGTTGCCGTACTGGAACGCACTGATGTACCGCCCGAAGCGCGCCTGGCCAAGCTGTTGCGTCAACTGCTGCGAGTACCACACGACCGAGATCTTCATCCAGCGCTGCGGGTCCGTGGTGACGCGCTTTGACGGGTTGCTCTCACGATACGCCTCGCGATACGGCATGGCTGGCGCGTGCTCATCGGCCAGCAGCCCCGCGTCGAAGCCCATCAGGCTGAGCGGGACCTTGAACGTCGATGCCGCGGTCACGCGCTGGTCGCAGGTGCCCTCTTGTTTAAGCAGCTTGCCGCTACTGGCATCCGCCAGGACCGTGCACGTCAGCTCGGCACGGGCGGTTGATAGGGACAGCGCCGCGCAGAGCGCGGCAAAGATGGCGATTGGCTTCAATATGATCTCCGTGATTTTTATGAGCGCGATCGATTTGGCCGGCCAGGCCGGCGCACGAAACGGAGCATAGGAGCGCGGCGGCATGGCGCCAAGCCCGCCGGCTGTAACCTGCGTAACTTAGTACCCTCGGCACACGCGCGGATGGCACAATTCCCACACGCCCCGCTAAGAAGTACCGCCGCAAAATCCCGTTTCAACGTCCCACACACAACCGTCCCGCATGCGCCAGCCCGCCCTTGCCATCGAGCTATCCGCCCCCTATCTCGTCAACGGCGAGCCCGCGCGCTACCAGAGCCTGTGGCTGCTCGCCGCCGTCTGCGCGGCCGCGCGCAACCGCGGGGCCAGCCTGCCGGCGGTGCATTTGCAAACGCGCTTCCCCGATGCCGCCAATATCCGCATGATGGTCTCGCGCGCCTTTGCCGACTTCGCACGCTGGGGCGTGCCGGTGGGCTGGGGTCCGGACCGGGGCCAGGGCATCGCGGGCCTCAACCCGGCGCGCCGCAGCCGCGGGCCGTTCTGGATCGAGCCGGCGCACGGCAAGCGCGTGCGCTTCACCGTGGATGGCCACAGCGCTGGCGATGCGGCATTGGCGCGCTTCGTGGGGCTGGGCACTGCCGCCGCGCAGCACGCCGCCGCCCAAGCGGACGAGGCCCACCCCGCGGTTGACTACGTGATGCGCGACATCAGCTACTGGAGCCATCTCACGCAAGCCATGCGCGGCATGCAGGACGGTGTGGGCGTTGCCGGCGTTGCGGGTGGTGGTGCCAGCAACGGGGTAGCGGATGCCCTGCGCGCCGCGCAGCGCTGCGCCACCGACGATTTCCAGCACGCCTTCGCGCTGCTCAAGGAGAGCCTGGCCTGGCGGCGCGGCGACGACCTTGCGCGCAGCCGCGCGGCGCTCCAGCGCTTTGACCGCATTGTGGGCACCGGCACCGTGGACACGGCGGTGCCCACCTTCGCCGCCATGGCGCGCGTGGTGCGGGCCTGGGAGCGCTATGCAGGCAACCAGATGGAGGCGGCGCAGGCGGAACTGGAAGGCCTTGCCGCCGATCCGGCGCTGCAGCCCGTGGTGCGCTACAACCCGCGCGTGCGTTTCGAGACCCTCAACCTCGGTGCGCTGATCCACAAGACGGTGGCGATCCGCGACATGGCAACGCAGCCAGAGGCGGCGCGGCAAGCGGCCGAAGCGGCCGTGGCAGGCTTCTCCGGCGCCCTGCAGGCAGCCTATGAGGCGGACTCGGTGGATGCCGCGCAGCACGTGGCGGCCAACCTCGGGCTTTGCCTGTGGCTGTTCTGGAACCACGCACTGATCGATCCCCGGCGCGCATGGCCCGCGGGCCAGGTGCAGCGCCAGGCCGTGCGCTGGCTGGGCTTGTCGGAATGGATCTGCGACCGCTTTGGCGTGGGGGGCGGTTCCGCGTGGAACACCATCTTCCTGCTGCGCATTGCGCGCGGCAACTGCGCGCAGGACGGCGGCGGGGCGCTCAAGGCGTTTCGCGCGCAACAGCCACTGCCGCTGAATGAAGCGGTGGACGCGCTGCGCCCCTTCCATGCGCCCTTTGCGCGAGCCAAGGGCTTTATCAGCTGGTCGTCGCTGGCCAGCTTTGCGCTCGACGAGCACGACACCGGCCACGTGCACTACGGCGCCCTGCCACTCGCCAACCTGCTGCTGGAAGCCAGCTGGTTCCACGCCTTCGAGCACGGCGCCACGCCTGCCGCGTTTGCCACGGTGGAGCGCCTGGCCGAGCTGCTCGGCAAGCTGCGCCCGGCGGAGCGCCGCTTCTTCGTCTCAGCCATCACCGCGCTGCCACGCGAGCTGCAACTGGCCGCCGCCGAAGCCATCCGGGCCGCACCGCGCCCCGCCCGCAAGACCAAAGCAACGCCACGCCGGTCAGGCTGACACATAACGTTCATCGTGCCGAAACATCCCATCCGTATATTTCCGCCTCGCAATCAGGGATAACAGGGAGATATAAGAATGGGTAACCACAACACCAACCGGCAAGCCGGTCCCGCCATGCGCCTGGGCGCTGGCGCCATCCTCGCCATGCTGGCTGCGGCCGCCGTGCTGCACGGCTGCGGCAGCGACAGCACGGACGCGGCGCCAGCCGCCGCCGCGCCGGTCACGCCGGTCACGCCGTCCGGCGATGCACCCAGCGCCAGCGCCAACATCCAGGCCGCGTGGGTCGAGATCGGCGACAGCAACCAGGCCATCGCCCGCGTCATCACCAACTATGCGGCGCCAACCGCCGCCGCAGGCAGCGCGTTGCCCTCGAACGCCCTTTGCCCGCTGCTGACGGTGGACGGCGTGCAGCAACGCATGGCGCTGCGGGCCGGCGCCGGCACGATGGCGCAGCGCACCACCGCCAGCGCCGCGGCCGACTCCAAACCATCGGATTTCCCGGTCTCCGTATGCGAAGCCACGCTGCCGGCCGGCGCCGCCGCTGCCAGCGTGGCGGGCCAGACGCTGCCGCTGCCCAAGGCCCAGCCGCAACGCGTGCTGGTGCTGGCCGATACCGGCTGCCGCCTGAAGAAGGCGGATAACGCCTACCAGCCTTGCAGCGACGGCACCGCCTGGCCGTTTGCCGCACTGGCCACCACCGCCGCCGGCATGAACCCGGACCTGGTGCTGCATATTGGCGACTACCACTACCGCGAAAACCTCTGCCCGCCCGACATCGCCGGCTGCCAGGGCACGCCGTGGGGCTACGGCTGGGATACGTGGCAGGCCGATCTCTTCAAGCCCGCCGCGGCACTGATGGCCAAGGCACCGTGGGTGGTCGTGCGCGGCAACCATGAAGAATGCGCCCGTGCCGGCCAGGGCTGGTTCCGCTTCCTCGATCCGCGCCCGTACTCGGACGCGCGCTCCTGCAACGACCCCGCCAACGACAGCAACGCCAACTACTCGGAGCCCTATGCGGTTGCGCTGGGCACCGGCTCGCAGGTCATCGTGTTCGACTCGGCCAAGGCCGGCAAGGCCGCGCTGCCGACCACCGACCCGCAGTTCATCGCCTACCAGAAGCAGTTCCAGACGGTAGGCTGGCTGGCCGCCAAGCCGGGCATGACCACCACCATGTTCACCAACCACCATCCCATCCTGGCCTTTGCGCCGGTGGCGGGCAGCAACCCGGCGCCGGGCAATCTGGCCCTGCAATCGGTCATGAGCAATGCCAACGCCCAGGCCTACTACCCGCCCGGCGTGCAAGTGGCGCTGCACGGCCACGTGCATGACTTCCAGGCCATCAACTTTGCCTCCAGCCACCCGGCCACCATCGTGTCGGGCAACGGCGGCGACAACCTGGACGTAGCGCTGCCCGATCCGCTGCCGCCCGGCACGATTCCCGCGCCCGGCACCGTGATCGACAAGATCACGCACAGCGCAAGCTTTGGCTTCCTGATGATGGAGCGCAATGCGTCGCCCGCCACCGGCTGGACCTTCAAGGCGTATAGCGTGGCCGGCAAGCTGATGGCGACCTGCGTGCAAACCTCCAATACGCTGGCTTGCGACAAGACCGGCTTCCTGGCGCCGTGATCGGGGCCCTGCGCGCCGCCAGCGCCACCCTTGCCGCCATCTGTCTTGCGGCTGGCGCTGGCGGCGCGGCGCTTGCAGCGCCCGCGCCGGGGGTGGTGCTGATGCCCGGCGCCCCACCCGCCAGCGTGGTGGACACCATCGGCAAGGGCAYGCCCAAGGTTGCCGCCAAGGTCGACCCCACCGCTGCCGTGTTCCGCTCCGACCCCGCGCTGGCCGCGCTGGGCAAGCGCATCTTCTTCGATGCGCGCCTGTCCGAGCCGCGCGGCATGTCCTGCGCCGGCTGCCACGACCCCGCGCGCGCCTTCGCGCCGACGCTATCGCCCGCGTCACTGGCAGGCCCGCACGTGCCTCAGGGCAGCCGGCCCGGCCGCTTCAGCCTGCGCAACGCGCCCTCGCTGCTGTACGTGCGCTACATCCCGCGCCGGCACTTCTACCAGGACGACGACGCACCTTACGCGTCGCCCTTCGGCGGCCTGTTCGCCGACGGGCGCGCCGACACGCTTGCCGAACAGGCGCGCGGTCCCTTGCTCGATCCCAACGAGATGAACAACGGCACGCCGGCCAGCCTGCTGCGCAAGGTCAAAGGGACAGAGCTGGCGCCCGCGCTGGCGGCGCGCTTCGGCCCCGCCGTGCAGACCGATCCCGAGCAAATGCTGCTGGCGCTCGGCAAGGCGCTGGAGGCCTACCTGCAGAGCGATGAGATGGCGCCGTTCAGCTCCCGCTTTGACGACTACCTGCGCCATCGCACGCCGCTGGCGCCGGCGCAAGCTCGCGGCCTGGCCTTGTTCAAGAACCCGGACAAGGGCAACTGCATGACCTGCCACACGCTCTCGGACACCGCCAGCCGGCCGGAGCGCTCGCTGTTCACGGATTTCGGCTATGACGCGATTGCCGTGCCCCGCAACCGGGCGCTAGCCGCCAACCGCGATCCCAAGCGCTTCGACAATGGCCTGTGCGACACCGCCCGCCGCCTGCGCTGGCCCGAGCCGGAGCAATGGTGCGGGTATATCCGCACGCCCGGCCTGCGCAATGTCGCGGTGCGCCAGAGCTTCATGCACAACGGCGTATTCACCACGCTGCGCGATGCCGTGGCGTTCTACAACACGCGCTCGACCGACCCGGGCAAGTGGTATCACGGCAGCAAGACCTTCGATGACGTGCCGGCGGCGTATCGGGGCAATATCAATATCAATTCGACGCCGATGAACCGGCGCGCGGGGACCTCGCCGGCCATGACCGAAGCGGAGATCGACGATCTCGTGGCGTTCCTGCGCACGCTGACCGACGCGCCCTATGTGGGCGTCATGCCGGCCGCGCAGGCCGCCAAGCCCTAAGGGCCCCGCGCCTCGCAGACGGCATCGGCCTCGAACCCGCGAAAGACCAGCTGCGTGGGATCCGGCTGAGGCTCGATCTCGCGGCCGTCCTTGCCGGCCAGCCGCAGCACCTGCCCGGTGCAGCTCTTCGCCGCCGCGTTGCGCTGGTAGCGCAACTCGTACTGCCAGCCCGGCAGCGGCACAAAGGAAACCCCCACCGCGCACCGATAGGGCTGCTCGCCAGCGGCAACCGCCCCTGCTGTCAGGTAGATGCGCTGGCCAGCCACCAGCCACCGCTCACGCGTGCGGCCGGGCGGCTCCGGCGATATCCCCACCATGGCCAGGTCACGCTCCGTGCCCATCGCGGGCAGCTGCTTGCCCGTGCCGCCCAGCAGGAGCGGCTTGGGTGGCTTCGGGCACCGGGTGGCGTCCACCACGTTGAAGGTCGTGTTGTCGTCCGTGTTGGTCACCAGCCGGATGCGGGCGGCGGGCGTGCCGGTCTCGACCCGGTAATGGGAGATGCAGCCGGACAGGGCAAGCGCCAGGACGCAGAGCGCAGCGGGCGGGATGGCGGTTTTGCGGACTTTCGACATGGGGATGCAGGAAAGTTGGCCACCGGCAGAGCATACCCGCTTTGATTTCATGACGGGTTCCCCCAAGCGGCCATCCGTATGGCTCATGGCACAATGGCCGCGAGCGCGTGGCGGATATCGTCGCTGCGCACATCCGGGCGCGCCCCGCCAAACGCAACGGACCTCTATGCAAATGCCTTCCCTTGCCTTGCCGATGCCTGGCCCACCATCCGCGCGCTGATCGAGCGCTGACAGCGATCCTCCCTTTATTGCGCCCTTGCCACCGTCGGCGCCGACGGCATGYCTACGGTCACGCCCATCGGAACCGTGTTCGCGCGCGCGGACCAGACGGCATTCTTCTTCGACCGCTACACCAGCACGCTGGCCGCCAACCTTGCGCACAACGACCAGGTTTGCCTGATGGCCGTCGATTTCGGCAAAGGCTTCTGGTTTCGTTCGCTGCTACGCGGCCGCTTTCACCAGCCACCTGGGGTACGCCTCTATGGCACCGTCGGTCCGCTGCGCCCGGCAACGGCCGCAGAGCTGCAGCTGATCCAAGCCAGGGTAAAGGGGTCTCGCTGGCTCAAGGGTACGCGGCTGCTGTGGTCGAGCTTCACCCACGTGCGGGATATCCAGTTCTCTGCCTTCAGGCCAGTGGCCTACCCGGTGATGATGGAGGGGCTGTGGGAGGCGGCGCGCAAGCCTTGACCTCGCCCGGCTAGCCAAACCCAGCCTTTTCCATATCCAGATTGACAGCGCTTGCGCTCGGACTTACCCTCGGCCGGGTTATCCGATCGGCCCGCATACCGATATCAATATCGATATCACTTCACGGCTGCGTGGCTTCACGCCTACTCGTAGTGTGCCGATCAGGTCACGACAAAGAAGAAAACAATAACAACAATACAAAGACAGAGACCGTTCCACCGTGCCCCCTCGCCTGTCCGACCTCCGCCCCGTCCTGCCGATCCTGCTCGGCGCTTCCGTCATGCTGAGCCTGGCCATGGGCCTACGCCAGAGCCTTGGCATCTTCATGCCCCCGCTGACCAGGGACATCGGCATCTCGGTGTCGGATTTCACGATTGCGATCGCGGTGCAGAACCTGGCCTGGGGACTGCTCCAGCCCATGGCCGGCGCCTGGGCCACGCGGGTGGGGTTCCGGCCGTTGATGATGAGCGGCTCGCTGCTCTATGTGCTGGGGCTGGCGCTGCTGGCCACGGCGCACGGCATCGCAGGCGTGACGCTCGGCGCGGGCGTGGCGATCGGCGCATCGATGGCTTGCACGGGCAGCGCCATTGCCATGGCGGTGGCCGCGCGGCCGGTGCCGGCGGCGTTGCGCAGCGCGGTGCTTGGCATTGTGTCCGGCGCCGGCTCGCTCGGGGCGCTGGTGGCGGCGCCGATCGGACAGGTGGTGGCGCAGTCGTTCGGTTGGCGCGTGGGGCTGGCGGCCTTTATCCTGCTTGCACTGGTCATGCTGCCCGCCGCGTGGTACGCGGGCAAGGTGGATCGCCTGCCGTTGCCCTCGTTGCCCGGCGCCGTGCAGCAGAATGCGCGCGAGGCGCTGGGCGCGGCCCTGCGTAACAAGGCGTTCCTGGTGATGGGCGCCGCGTATTTCGTGTGCGGCATGCAGCTGGTCTTCCTCACCACGCATCTGCCTTCGTATCTCGACATCTGCGGCATGGACCCGATGCTCAGCGCCAAGGCACTCGGCGTGATCGGCGGCTTCAATGTGCTGGGCAGCCTGTTCTTCGGCTGGGCCGGCGGGCGGGTCAACAAGCTGGTGCTGCTCGGCAGCATCTACAGCGTGCGCTCGCTGGCGCTGGCATGGTACTTCTCATCGGCGCCCACGCCGGGCAGCACGCTGGTGTTTGCCGCCGTGATGGGCTTCCTGTGGCTGGGCGTCGCGCCGCTGGTGGCGGGCTGGATCGCGCAGACCTTCGGCCTGCGCTGGCAGGCCATGCTGGGCGGCGTGGCGTTCTTCAGCCACCAGATCGGCAGCTTCGTCGGCGCGTTTGGCGGTGGGCTGGTCTACGATGCGCTGGGCTCGTACACCCTGGCGTGGCAGATCGGCGTGGCGCTGGGGCTGGCCGCCGGGCTGGCGCAGATTGTCTTTGCGGTGGCCACGCGCCCGCGGCCGCCGCAGCTGATGACCACGTAGGCGGGCACTACGGCAAGGAGCAACCATCATGGCCCTGACGCTTCATTATCATCCGCTGTCTTCGTTCTGCCACAAGGTGCTGATCGCGCTCTACGAAAACCAGACGCCATTTTCCGGCGTTGTGGTGCACCTTGGAGAAAAGGACTCGCGCGCCGCGTTCCTGGCGCTCTGGCCCGTCGGCAAGATGCCGGTGCTGCGCGACGACAGCCGCGACGTGACGCTCCCGGAAACCACGATCATCATCGACTATCTCGACCAGTACTACCCGGGCGCGCAAGCGCTACTGCCGGCCGGCGACGATGAGCGCCGCGAGACGCGGCTGTGGGATCGCATCTTCGACCTGTACGTGCACCAGCCAATGCAGAAAATCGTGGGCGACCAGCTACGGGCCGAGGCAGAGCGCGACCCACGCGGCGTGGCGGACGCGCAAGCCGCGCTGCGCACTGCCTACGACGTGATCGAGCAGCGCATGGCCAGCCGCACCTGGATGGTCGGCGAGCACTTCACGCTGGCGGACTGCGCCGCGGAACCCGCGCTGTTCTACGCGGCAATGCTGGTGCCGTTCGCGCAAACGCATCCGCTCCTGGCCGCTTATTTCGAGCGGCTGGTAGCTCGTCCTTCGGTTGCGCGGGTGCTGGCCGAGGCCCGTCCCTACTTCCACATGTTCCCAATCAAGGACGCCATCCCTGCGCGCTTTCTCCAGGGCGAGCCCCCGGCTGCCTGATCCTGTTTATGCAAACTGACGAAGGACGACCTGAGATGCCGGCTACAGATCGCAGGAAATTCCTGCTCAAGTCAGGCGCGCTGCTAATGAGCGGCGTGGCCGGCATGGGGGCCGGCGGCATGGCGCGGGCCGCCGGGTGGCAGGCCGTTTCGCCGGCGGACGCCTGATTCAAGCCCGACCTGGAAGGCCGCTTCAATGCGCTGCAGGCAAACGGCAAGCTGGCTGGCTTGCATGGCGTCGTCGCCTTGCGCCACGGCCGCATCGTGTTCGAAAAATACATGGCGGGCCCGGATGCGCGCTGGGGTGAACCGCTTGGCAAGGTCAGCTTCGGGCCGGACACCTTGCACGATATGCGCTCCGTGACCAAGAGCGTTGTCGGCCTGCTATACGGCATCGCGCTGGCCAGCCAGAAGGTGCCCGCGCCGGACCAGCCGCTGCTGGCGCGGTTTCCCGAGTACCCCGACCTGGCAGCCAACCCCAAGCTTGCGCCACTGACGGTGGCGCAAGCGCTGACCATGACGCTGGGCACCGAGTGGAATGAGAACGTGCCCTACACCGACCCGGCCAACAGCGAGATCGCCATGGAGATGGCGCCGGACCGCTACCGCTTTATCCTGGACCGCCCCGTGGTAGCCACGCCCGGACGCGGCTGGATCTACAACGGCGGGGCGCCGGCATTGCTGGCCAGGCTGATCGAGAAAGGCACCGGACAGTCGCTACCCGCGTTTGCTGACGCGGTGTTGTTCGCACCGCTGGAGATCGGCAAGACGGAATGGGTCCGGGGCGCCGACGGCGTGCCATCGGCCGCGTCCGGGCTGCGGCTGACGCCACGGGACCTGGMGCGGATCGGCCAGATGGTGCTGGCCGGCGGCAAGTGGAATGGCCGGCAAGTGGTGCCCAAGACTTGGCTCGACGCCAGCCTGCGCCCGGCCGCGGTAGTCGACGATACGCGGCGCTATGGCTACCTGTGGTACGTCGGCGAGATTCCCCTGAACACCAAGGGCGGCGTCATCGGACAACGCTGGGCGGGCGCATTCGGCAACGGCGGGCAACGCCTCTTCGTGTTTCCGGACCTGGATTTCGTGCTGGCCGTCACGGCCGGCAACTACGACACGCCGGACCAATGGGTTGCGCCTGTTGTGGCCCTGCGACAAGTCTTCCTCGCCAGCCTGGTGGAATCAATGCCTGCGCGCTGAAAGCGCATGACGACACCTGCGCGGCATGTGCACCAATATGCGGCGAATTGCCGCCTCAAGCGCCCGCCAGGTGACGCACGCGGCAGTTCATCCGCCCTCCCCGCTCCCGCCTCGCCGGCCACGGGCCGCACCGCCGTTCCTAAAGCCGGGATAAAGCCGCAATGGCCCTGCTCCTCCTCGCATTGATCCCTCTTCCCGCTGCTTAAGATGCCGCCGCACCTCGCGAAACGCGACGAGGTGCCACAGCCTCACCACCCATCACGCAAGAAGGCCCCGGCCCACGCGGTGCAGGGGACATGATGAACTGGAACCCGGAACTTTGAGAATCTGAAGATTTGCTGGCCCGGCAGCGCCCATGCGGGCGCCGCCATTTAGTCCTGGTCGCCCCGCGTGTGCTCCCGCCGCGCGGGGCGCTTTTTTTTCAGGCCGCGGCAACGTATGCGCGGCCCGGGCAAGGGCATCATGGCGCGCGCGCGGCCTCGGCAACAAGCGCATCGATCAGCGCTGCCATCGACGCCCGCTTGAGCGACGACTGCCTGACCAGCACGCCGATCTCGCGGAATATGGGTTCGCCGGGCAACGGTATCTCCACAACGTGACGCGCGGCCCGCAGCGGCACCAGCTCGGCCGGAATGATCGCGCAGCCCAGCCCTTCATCGACCATCCGCAGGATCACGGCGGGCTCGTCCAGCTCCATGCCTTCCTCGACCCACAGCCGGTGCCGGCGCAGATAGCGGTCCACCAGTTGCCCGCCCATGGAATGCCGGTTGTAGCGGATGAAGGGCATGGCCGCCAGCACCGCCTTCAAGTCGCGCGGCGAGCCCGTCGGCGCAATGCCGACAAAGCGCTCGCGCATCAGCGACACCCATTTGAGTTCCTGCGGAATGCCGAGCCTTGGCTTGATCAGCACCGCCACGTCGAGCTCGCGGGCATCGACCTGGGTCAGCAATTGGGTAGATGTGCCGGGGACGATGTTGACGTGTGTCTTGGGAAATCCGGCGCGAAAGCGCTTCATGGCCCCGGGCAGCAGCGTGGCCTGCACGGTGGAGACGGCGCCAAGATCCAGCGGCGTGGTGTCGGAGGCGGAATGCACACGGCCCTTCATGGACTCATATAGCTCGACGAAGCGCATGGCTTCAGGCAGCAGCTTGCGGCCCTCCTGGCTCAGCGCGACCGATTTGCCGGCCCGGTCGAACAACGTACAGCCAAGGTCTTCCTCCAGCCGGCGTATCTGGGTGCTCACCGCTGACTGGGTGAGGGCAAGGCGTGCGCCGGCGGCGGAAAAGGAGGAGGTCTCGGCCGCCACAAGGAAGGTGCGGAAGTAACGGATCATTTGGGGGTCATGTTGGGATCATGTGGGGATCACAGGCGGCATGGCGTGATTCATATTCATATTTTTGATGCTGAGAACAGAAATCATTCGTTTCATATTACGACTTCTGCTGATTACAATCAAACACGGCAACACACCGACAACCCCCACGCACAAGAGCCCCTTTGATGAGCGCAACCCCGTTGTTCCACCTGGCCTTTCCCGTCAACGACCTGGAAGAAGCCCGCCGCTTCTATGGCGAGCTCCTCGGCTGCCCCGAAGGCCGCAGCTCAAATGCCTGGATCGATTTCAATTTCTATGGCCACCAGGTCGTCGCCCACCTCGCGCCGGAAGAGTGCGGGCACCGTGCCACCAGCGCCGTCGACGGCGACGAGGTGCCGGTGCGCCACTTCGGCGCGATCCTGTCCATGGATGCCTGGGAAGCGCTGGCCGAAAAGCTGCGCGCTGCCAATACGCAGTTCGTGATCGAGCCCCATGTGCGCTTCAAGGGGCAGGTCGGCGAGCAGGCGACGATGTTCTTCCTGGATCCGTCGGGCAACGCGCTGGAGTTCAAGGCTTTTGGCGACATCAGTCAGGTCTTCGCAAAGTAATCCCTCCACGCTTTCGTCACAGAAGGACCCAGACATGACCGAATTCGTTATCCAGCCCGCCGAACAGGCAAGCGTCGCCGTGGCCGGCAGCAGCGCCCGCTTTCCCATCCGCCGCGTGTTTTGCGTGGGCCGCAACTACGCCGCGCACGCCCGCGAGATGGGCAATGACCCGGACCGCGATCCGCCGTTCTTCTTCACCAAGCCGGCCGATGCCGTCGTGGCCGCCGAGGGCACGGTGCCATATCCGCCGCTCACGGAGAACCTGCACCACGAGATCGAACTGGTGGTGGCGATCGGCAAGGGCGGTGCGAACATCAAGCCCGAACAAGCACTCGACCTGGTGTGGGGCTATGCCGTGGGCGTGGACCTGACCCGCCGCGACCTGCAGGACACCGCCAAGAAGATGAGCCGTCCGTGGGACTGGTCCAAGGGTTTCGACGCCTCCGGCCCTTGCGGCCCGCTGCACCCCGTGGCCAGCATTGGCCATCCCGGCGCAGGCCACGTGTGGCTCAAGGTCAATGGCGAGACGCGCCAGGAAGGCGACCTGAACGAGCTGATCTGGCCCGTGGCCGACGTCATTGCCTATGTGTCGCAAAGCGTGACCCTGGCACCTGGCGACCTGATCTTCACGGGCACGCCGGCCGGCGTCGGCGCGCTGCAGCCCGGCGACGAAGTGACCGCCGGTGTGGCGGGTGTCGGCGAGATCGCTTTCCGCGTGGGCAAACGTTAAGACGCATTGCATCAGCAAGACATACTATGACATGACTCACCACGAGCCATGTCATAGCCTCAGCACGATTCCCGCCTGCCTCGGGCCACGCCGAACGCACTAACTTTCCTCAAATCGGCCTTAACCTTGCCGCTTCGCTTGACGACGTGCCTGCGCGGGTTATACTTGCCCCATGTTGTACGATAACTTATAAGTCAGGCTACAGGAGACACAATGCGCGAGAACCGGATACGGAACATGTGGGCGAACGGGCAAGCCGTCGTCAATGGCTGGCTGTCCATCCCCAGCAGCTTTGCCGCGGAGACCATGGCCCACCAGGGCTGGGACTCCCTCACGGTGGACCTGCAGCACGGCGCGCTGGACTACCGCGACGCCCTCAGCCTGTTCACGGCGATCTCCACCACCGACACCATGCCGGTGGCGCGCGTGCCCTGGAATGAGCCAGGCATCCTGATGAAGGTGCTCGACGCCGGCGCGTACGGTGTGATCTGCCCGATGATCAACACGCGCGAAGACGCGGAGCGCCTGGTCGCCGCCACCCACTACCCGCCGATGGGCACGCGCAGCTTCGGGCCGATCCGCGGCATGCTGTATGGCGGCCCCGACTATCCCGAGCGCGCCAACGAAACCATCGTCGTCTTCGCGATGATCGAGACCAGGCAGGGGCTGGATAACCTGGACGACATCCTGTCGGTCAAAGGGCTCGATGCGGTTTATATCGGCCCGTCCGACTTGTCGCTCGCGCTCGGCTGCCGCCCGACCTTCGACGATGTCGACCCGCCCGTTGCGGAGGCGATCGCGCACGTGGTGGCCCGCGCCAAGGCGCACGGCGTGGTCGCCGGCATCCACAACGGCGCGCCGGAAGCGGCGTTGCGCAGGATCGAGCAAGGCTTCCAGTTCGTCACCGTTGGCTCCGATGCGCGCCTGATGGCGGCCGGTGCGCGGCAGGTGGTGACGCAGATGCGCGACGGGCAGGCAGCAGGCGGCCAAACATCGGGATACTGAGCCGGTACTGAGCCGACCCCGTTTCGGGACAAGCATTTCAGACAGCGATTCAAACAGCGCTTCAGACAATATCGAGGCAAGAGATTTGAGGCACCGGCATCGCGGTGCCCGCCGCGCAGGCGTCCGGCGGCAAGCGATGCCATTGAGATCGACTAACGGAGAACGAAAGTGAAGCTTGGATTTATTGGCCTTGGCATCATGGGCACCCCGATGGCCACCAACCTGATCGCCGGCGGGCACGAAGTCAGCCTGTCCAGCCGCAGCGGCGTGCCGCAATCCCTGCTGGACAGCGGTGGCGTGGCTTGCAGCTCCGGCAAGGAAGTGGCCGAACGCGCAGACGTGATCTTCCTGATGGTGCCGGACACGCCCCATGTGGAAGCCGCGCTGTTCAACGACGGCGGCATTGCCGCCGGGCTGAGCGCCGGCAAGATCGTGGTCGACATGAGCTCGATCTCGCCCATCGCCACCAAGGCCTTCGCCGAGCGCGTGAACGCGCTTGGCTGCCAGTACCTGGATGCGCCGGTGTCCGGCGGCGAGGTCGGCGCGCGCAACGCCACGCTGTCGATCATGGTCGGCGGGCCGCAAGCGACGTTCGAGACCGTGCGCCCGCTGTTCGAGCTGATGGGCAAGAACATCACGCTGGTGGGCGACAACGGTGCGGGGCAGACCGCCAAGGTGGCCAACCAGATCATCGTGGCACTGAACATCGAGGCGGTTGCCGAGGCCCTGCTGTTCGCCTCCAAGGCCGGCGCGGATCCGGCGCGCGTGCGCCAGGCGCTGATGGGCGGCTTTGCGTCGTCCAAGGTGCTGGAAGTGCACGGTGAACGCATGATCAAGCGGACGTTCGACCCGGGCTTTCGCATCGGGCTGCACCAGAAGGACCTGAACCTTGCGTTGTCGAACGCGCGCGAGATGGGCGTGTCGCTGCCGAACACGGCCACCTGCCAGGAGTTGTTCAATGCCTGCGCAAGCCATGGCGGCTCGGACTGGGATCACTCCGCACTGGTCCGCGCGCTTGAGCTGATGGCCAACCACGAGGTCGCGGCCAAGAAGGATTGAGGGCACGACTTAGCCAGCAGTCTTTGCCATCGGGCGGTACCTGCCGCCGCCCGATGGCCCCTCCCCTTCCCCCCTTCCCCCCTTCCCACTTTTCCTCGGCATGGCGCTTGCCCTGCGGTGAGCGCCGTTCACCCCGCCCCGCCCTATGCCTAGCCTTCCCGATCCCCTTATCGTCATTGCCCCCGATTCATTCAAGGGCTCCCTTGCGGCCGACCAGGTCGCCGCCGCCATCGCCGCCGGGATCCAGCGCGCGCTGCCCGGCGCGACGATCCGGCAACGCCCGATGGCGGACGGCGGCGAAGGCACCCTCGACGCGATGCTGGCCGCCGGCGGCCAGCGCGCCGGCATCGAGGTGCGTGGCGCGGACGGCGCCCCGCGCATCGCCACGGTAGCGCTGCTCGCGGGCGACCGCGCCGTGATCGAGTCCGCGGAAATCGTCGGCATCACCGATCCGGCAGGCATGGCATGCTCCGTGGCGCAGCGCTCGACGACCGGCCTCGGCGATGCCATCAAGGCCCTGCTCGACCTGGGCGTGCGCGAGATCTTCGTCGGCCTTGGCGGCAGCAGCACGAACGATGGCGGCGCCGGCCTGCTGCATGGCCTGGGGCTGCGCTTGCTGGATGCGCAGGGCCGCGACATCCCGCCAACGCCCGCCGCGCTGCCCCAGCTGGCGGCAATCGATGCCCGCCAGCTCGACCCGCGGCTGGCCTCCACCAGGCTGGTAGCGATGTGCGATGTCACCAACCCGCTGACCGGGCCGCAAGGCGCCACTGCCGTGTTCGGCCCGCAAAAGGGCGTGCAAGCGCAGGATGTGGATGCCATCGATGCCGCGCTCGCCAGCTATGCGAGCTTGCTGGAGCCGGCGCTCGGGCGCCACGCCGTGGACGCCGCGGGTGCGGGCGCGGCCGGTGGCCTGGGCTACGCCTTGCTGATGCTTGGCGCGCAGATGCGCCCGGGCGCCGACATCGTGGCGGACTGCGTAGACCTCGATGGCGCGCTCGCGGGCGCCGACTGGCTGATCACCGGCGAGGGGCGCAGCGATGTGCAGACGCTAAGCGGCAAGGCGCCGTTGATCGCCTGCCAGCGCGCGCATGCCTGCGGGGTGCCCGCCTCACTGCTTTCCGGCGCCATCGACCCCGCCGCGCTGCCGGCACTCGGGACCCATTTCACGGGTTGCTTTTCCCTGGCGCCCGGCCCGATCACTGTCGAGCAGGCCATGGCCAACGCGAGCGCTTTGCTATCGGATGCGGCGGAGCAGATGGCAAGGCTGCGCTTCACTAGCACCCACCCGCTCGAACATGAGCGCCCCCGCCAGGCGGGCGAGGCCTTGCACTGAGGGCAAGGGCGCACGCCTTCCTGCAAATCCAGAAATTTCTTAAAGGTGAGCGACCGCGGAAGCAGTATGCTTTTACGAGTCCGCCACGCTCGCGTTGAAGCAGGCGGCCTGGTCTTGCCCCGTAGCCTCCCCTTCTTTCAGGAGCTTGCATGTATCCTAGCGCCCGAGCCGGCCCCAATTCGATCACGCGCGGCGGCAGTCCCACCGCCCCCCTCCCAGCCATCAGCAAGCAAGGCGATCTCATCGCCGAGCTGATCGGCATGACGCGTCCCGCCAATGCCGAGGAACAGCCCCTCGTATCCGCACTGATCGACCGGATCGAAACGCTGGATCGCGGCCTGCGCGAACGCATCGCCAACGGTTGCGCGGAGTTGCAAAGCGTCAGCGCCGGGATGGATAGCCTGCTGCAACTGGCGGAGCTGCAGAGCGAGAAGACGGAGGAAGCTTACGGCTTGTATTGCTTGCTCAAGCTGCTGAAGCTGCAACTGGATAACGCTGTGGAGGATGTGGCTCGACTGGTCTGAGACGCCGGCTGCCGGGCCGCGGCCTCCACGTTGAAGACATTGCAAACCGTGCCGCTACGCCGGCGTGTCATGCGAATTGGATTTGATTTAAATAGAATGATTTAAAAATCCTGACGGAACGCATTTCCGGGCGGGTCCCTTCTCCCCTATCAAGCGTCTTTTGGCGGCGCCGGGGTAGTGAACTCCAGGGGCTCGGGTGGGCTCGCCACCCGCCTTCAACGATCGACGATCGTGCCCAGGTTTTGCCGCACGCGCTGGAGCAGGCCAATCAGTTGCTCCCGCTCCGGCTCGCTGAGGCCGGCCAGCGCCTCCGCCGCAACCTCGTCGCCGACCCGCCGGGCCTTGTCCAGTGCGCTTTCCGCCTTGGGCGTCATGCGCACCACGCGCTCGCGGCGGTCTTCCGGGTTGGGCACGCGCGCTATCCAGCCGCCCTCTTCCATCCGGTCAAGCAGGCGTCCCGCCGAAATCGGCGCGACTTCCAGCAGCTCGGCGAGCCGCACCTGGTTGACTTCACCATAGTGCGACAGATAGGCGAGCGCGCGGCATTGCGCCCGCGTGAGATCGAGGGACGACTTGGCCAGTTCATCGAACCGCTTGCCGTTGAGGCGGCCAACGTCCGAGACCAGGAAGCCAAAGCGCTTTTCCAGTTTCGTTTCCATGGCGCGATTGTACAAAGATCTCCCTCGGGCACGCCGCCACGCTCGCAAGAAGCGGCTTGCCATGCTTTGGCGCGACCGTATAATAAGCATGCTTATTATCTAACCAAACCCCTCCAGGTTGTTCAAACCATGTCTTCCGAAGCGGTAGCCGGGCGCATAGAAATGCCGCTCAACCGGCCCATGATCACCATCGCGATCATGGCCGCGACCCTGATCCAGACACTCGACAGCACCATCGCCAACGTGGCGCTGCCGCACATGCAAGGCAGCCTGTCGGCGTCGCAGGACGAGATCACCTGGGTGCTGACCTCGTACATTGTCGCTGCCGCGATCGCCACGCCGCTCACCGGCTGGCTGTCCGACCGGCTCAGCGTCAAGCGTCTGCTGGCCATCTCGATCACCGGCTTCACCATTGCCTCGGCGTTCTGCGGGATGTCCGACACGCTGGCGCAGATCGTGGCGTCGCGGCTGCTGCAGGGCGTTTTCGGGGCGTCGCTGGTGCCGCTGTCGCAATCCATCCTGCTGGATATCAACCCCCGCGAAAAGCAGGGACAGGCGATGGCGGTGTGGGGCATGGGCGTGATGGTGGGACCCATCCTTGGCCCGACGCTGGGCGGCTGGCTGACCGATAGCTACAACTGGCGATGGGTGTTTTTCATCAATGTGCCGATTGGCGCATTCGCGTTGTTCGGCGTGCTGTCCTTCCTGCCCAACCGGGCGCCGGCGCGGGCCGTGAAGTTCGATGCGTTCGGCTTCATCACGCTTGGCCTGGCCATCGGCGCGTTCCAGGCCATGCTCGACCGCGGCGAACAGCTCGACTGGTTCGGCTCGCTGGAGATCCGCATCGAGGCCATCCTGGCGGGGGTCAGCTTCCTGTATTTCCTGGCGCACACCGCCACGGCCGGGCCCAGGTCATTCTTCCGGTACCAGTTGCTCAAGGACCGCAACTTTGCCACCGGTGCCTGCTTTATCTTCGTGATCGGCGCGGTCATGTACGCCACCCGCGCCTTGCTGCCGCCGATGCTGCAAAACCTGATGGGCTATCCGGTGGCCACCACCGGGCTGGTTACCGCGCCAAGCGGCGCCGGCACCATGCTCTCCATGCTGCTGGCCGGACGCCTGCTCAAGCGGATCGACGCGCGGGTGCTGCTGTTTGCGGGTTTCCTGGTTTCCGCTTTCGCGCTGTGGCAGATGATGCAGTACACCGTGGTGCTGTCGGTATCCGATATCGTGTGGCCCGGCATCATCCAGGGCTTTGGCCTGGGACTGGTGTTCGTGCCGCTGAGCGCGCTGACGTTTTCCACGCTCGCGCCGGCGTTGCGCGCGGACGGCACGGCCACCTACAGCCTGATGCGCAATATCGGCAGCAGCATCGGCATTTCCGTGATCCAGACCTTGATGACGCGCAACACGCAGGTGGCCCACGCCGACCTGGCGGCCAATGTGAGCGTGTACAACCCGGCCCTGCAATCCCTGCTGGCAAGCGGCTCGCGCTACGACCTGGCCATGCTCAACCAGTCGATCAACCAGCAGGCCGCGATGATCGCCTACCTCAACGATTTCAAGGTCATGTTCCTTGCCACGCTGCTGGTGGTGCCGCTCATCCTGCTGATCAAGCCCACGCGCCACGTCGACGACGATGCCGTGGCGCATGCGGCCATGGATTGACGCGCTTTAAGAGAGTCTTTAGCTGGCGGCCCCGGCGATTCGCTGCCGGACATCAAGGTACTCCGCCACGGCGCGCTGGAACACCGGCAGCTTGCCGGTGAAAAAATGGTTAGCGCCGGGCACCACCACGACCGGCAGCTCCTGCGGGCGCGCCCAGTCGAACACCGCTTGCAGCGGCACATTGGCGTCGTTCTCGCCATGGATGACAAACGCATCGGCCGGCACCGC
This sequence comes from Cupriavidus sp. 05L411, assembly GCF_056398045.1. Classification (NCBI taxonomy): domain Bacteria; kingdom Pseudomonadati; phylum Pseudomonadota; class Betaproteobacteria; order Burkholderiales; family Burkholderiaceae; genus Cupriavidus; species Cupriavidus sp. 05L411. Next base: position 20,123 of record NZ_JBFTOQ010000051.1, read on the forward strand.
GGGCGTGTCGTAGGTGCGCCCGCCGGCCGCCGGCCCGGCCGGCATGCCGGCCAGGATCAGGTGCGCGACAGGCTCGCCGCTCTGCAGCAAGCGCTGCGCCACGCGCGTCTGCACATAGGCGCCGAACGAGAATCCCGCCAGCGCCAGCGGCAGGCCCGGGTGCGCTGCCTGGATCTGCCGGACCACGGCAAGCACATCGTCCGTCTCGCCCTCCCCCGCATCGTGGCTGCCTTGCGTGCCGCCCACGCCCCGGAAATTCGGCCGCACGGCTAGGAAGCCGCGCGCCTGGAAGATCCTGGCCAGCGCCACCGGGATCTTGTGTTCCGCGCTGCCGCCCAGCAGCGGATGCGGGTGCGCCACGACGGCGATCGCGCGGATCGGGCCTTGCGGCGCATCCGTCAGGGCTTCGATGCTACCGGCTGCACCGTCGAACCAGATGCGATTGCCTGAGGGGGGAAGCGAGGACATAAGGAGGTAGGGGATTAGGCGTAGGCAAAAAAACAGGCCGGCCAGCCTTGCGGGCAACGCGGCGGCTTGGAAGCCGCATTGTAATGCCAGCAGAGGGTGGATAACGGCCACGGATGGTCGGATACAGAGGGTCGCAGAGGGTCAGATGCAGAGGCCAGGCGGGAGCGTTGGCGCCGCGACCCGCGCCCGGCCGGTGCCTATACTCGTTGCATCACTTCCGGGGCCTTGCGGCACCAATCAGGAGGACAGCCCATGACCGCCTCTCAAGCCGATCCCGATCCTGGCCCCGCGGTCCCGCCGCCGCCCGCCCCCAAGGCGGCAGGCGCACCGCCGCAGGTCGTGCCGGCCGGCTACCGGCAAGGCATCATCACCGCTATCACGGTCCTGCTGGGCTTCTCGCTGGCGTTCTGGCGCTTCTGGGGCTTCGAGAGTCCCGGCCACTGGAGTGTCCAGGCGTTGTTCGCCGCCACCTCGCTGGTGGCGGCGGTGTGCCTGCAGATCATCGCCCTGTTCCGCTCGCTTCGGGTGGAGGACGACCAGGTGCCCGAGTACCGCAAGACCGTGCGCTGGTTCATCGCCTCGGCCATCGCGCTGCTGATCGGGTTGTTCGGCGCCATGCTGGATGCGGCCGTGGCGGGATAGGTGCCCGGAGGGCTCGCCCTGCAGCCTGCATCGCGGCCAAGTAGAATGCACTCCGCCATTCAGGAAACACAAACAACAGGAGATAACGCCTATGCAGATTCCCGCTACGTTGGAGTGCCTTTGCGGCCAGGTGCAGCTGCGCATTGCCGGAGAACCGGTGGCGAAAGCCAATTGCCATTGCCAGGCCTGCCGGGATTTCTATGCCACGCCGGTGTTCGCCGCCACGGCCTGGGAGCCGGCCAACGTGGTGGTGGCGCGCGGCGCGCAGCACCTGGCCACCTATCACCATGCGACCCGGCAGCTCCAGCGCCAGTTTTGCCCGCAGTGCGGCGAGACGCTCTTTGGCATCAACCGGTTGGGCATGTCGGTGATCCCGAACACCCTTTTCGCGCGGGCCTGCGGCGGTGCGCTGCCGGATGCGCTGCAGCCTGCCATGCACCTGTTCTATCGCCATCGCGTGCTGGAAGTCGACGACGCCCTGCCCAAGTACCTCGACGGCTGGGATGGCCCGGTGCACAAGGCAGGGTTCTGAGCCAGGGGCCGGCGGCCCGGATGCCATCGGCAGCGCCAGGCGCCCTAAGCGGGTTCAAGCATGCGGGTGCGGGTGCGAATGCCGGTGCGTGTGGCCGGCGTCAGCCTCGACCATCACGAAATGGTGAAGCGTTCCATGGTGTGGGCAAGAGTGCCGGGCGGAGTGCCTGGCTGGCGCGAACCACAATATACCTTGGCCGCGGCTTATTCCCGTTGCGCGACTGGCCGGTGCCGCGCAGGCATTGTCATGGCGGCTACGCCCGCGACGACACACGCCAGGCCGGCCCAAGCCCCCGCGGCCAGCGATTCCCCAAGAAACACGATGCCAATGGCCACGCCGATCGGCACGCGCAGATAGGCTTGCGCCGTGGTGCCCACCGGCCCCAGCGTACGTACCAGGCGAAAGTAGATGACAAAGGCCAGCGCGGTCGAGAACACGGATAACGCCAGCAGCGCCGCAAGCGATGACAGCGACGGATGCAGCGTCCAGGGCCGGTCGATGGCCAGGCTTGCCGGCACCAGCACCGCCGCCCCGACGATCATCGAGCCCGCGGCAGGCGCGGCGGCGGGCAGGTCCTTGAACCAGCGCCCGTAGATAGCCGCGCCGGCGTAGCAGACGGTCGCGGCAACGATGGCCAGTTGCGCAAGCAGTTGCTGCCCAAGCCCGCCCAGCACGCTGGTACCGACGATCAGGCAGATGCCCGCAAGCCCCGCCACCACGCCGAACAGCTTGCGCGCCGTGATGCGCTCATGGCGCGTGACCAGCCACGTGCCCAGTACGGCGATCACCGGCGACGCGGAGTTCAGGATCGTCGCCAGCCCCGCCGGGACCGATTGCTCGGCCCACGCAATGAGCGTGAACGGCACTACGCTGTTGAGCATGGCCTGCACCGCAAAGCGGCGCCAGACTGCCGCACCGCGCGGGATCTGCATGCCCCTTGCCGCCATCCACGCCACCAGCAGCGCACCGGCGATCAACGTCCTGGCCGCAATCAGCGTGACCGGGGGAATCGTGGCCACGCCAAGCCGGATGAATGTGTAAGACGCGCCCCAGAGCGTGGACAAAGCCAGCAGCAGGGCCATGTCCAGCGCGCGGCCGCTGGCGCCTTGGGCGTGGTTGGCGCGTGCATCCGCGCTGGGCAGGGCTGGCATGGCGTTCTCTCTGAAAGGGCTCATCGCCATTGTGGGCGCGTGCCGCGGGAGAACGTTTCAGCTTGTGGCGAAGCATGGATTGCAGGCCAAGCCAGCCCACATCAGGGCATCAGGGCGCCCTGCTGGAATCCCCACCCAGCGGATCCAGGGTGATCTGCACCTGCCTCAGGATGCCCTGCTTGTCGAAGTAGCAATTGAACAGCGAGGACAGGTTGCCGTCCTGGCGGAAGCGATAGGACCAGACGTCGCGCTGCATCAGCGGGTAGTACTGCACCGGCTCGAGCGGCTTGCCGAAATGCTCTTCCACGTCGCGCTTGGTCCAGCTATCGACCTTGGCCTGGTAGATCTCGGAAGTGACCAGCATCTGCCGGAAGTTCGTGAGTTTTCCGCTGGCATCGAAATCGGCCGCGTAGGCCTCATAGCCCAGCGGTTGCTTGGAGTAGATCCAGCGCACGGAACCGTCGGCCAGCCGGTAGATATTGGTGGGCTCACCGAAGGTCGCGCGCACCGCGCTTTCCGGCGAGCCGATCAGTTTCTGGCCTTCCTGCACCGGTTGCAGGATGGCGCAGGCTGGCAGCATCAGCAGCGCAGCCGCGCAGATCAGCCAGCCGCCCACGTATTGCGAGGGGGTTTTCATAGCATTCCAGAGTGGCAACCGCCATGCCGTGCATAGCGTCCAAGGCTGAAATATATAGCATCCCCCCCACCACGCCATGGCGCGACAATAGCGCATTGCCACGCCTTGCTGCCTTGCCCATGACCATCCGAACCGCCGCCCCCGCCCTGGCCGCCGCCCTGCTGTTTGGGGCAAGTACGCCACTTGCAAAGGCCCTGGCCGGGTCGATTCCGCCGTTGCTGCTGGCCGGCCTGCTTTACCTGGGCAGCGGGCTGGGGCTTGGCATCCTGCTGGCGCTGCGGCGCAGCATGAGCGGCGCCGCAGCAAGCCCGCTCACCGTGCCGCGCCAGGAGACGCCCTGGCTGCTGGGCGCCATCCTGGCCGGCGGCGTGGCGGGGCCGGCCCTGCTGATGACCGGCCTGGCCAGCACCAGCGCGGCATCGGCCTCCCTGCTGCTGAACGTGGAAGGGGTATTCACCGCGCTGATCGCCTGGGTGGTCTTCAAGGAAAACGCCAGCCGCCACATCGTCCTTGGCATGCTTGCCATCGTGGCGGGCGGCTTGCTGTTGTCCTGGCAGCCGGGCAGCCTGCGGCTGTCCGCCGGCGCCTTGCTGATCGTCGGCGCGTGCCTGTGCTGGGCCATCGACAACAACCTGACGCGCAAGGTGTCAAGCAACGACGCCATGCTGATCGCCTGCATCAAGGGGCTGGTTGCCGGCGTGTGCAACACCGGGCTCGCACTGGCCAGCGGTGACCATCTGCCGGCGCTGCCCGCGCTGGGCGCGGCCATGATCATCGGGTTCCTCGGCTACGGCGTGAGCCTGGCGCTGTTCGTCATCGCGCTGCGGCTGCTGGGGACCGCCCGCACCGGCGCGTATTTCTCCGTGGCGCCGCTGTTCGGCGTGGTGATCGCGTTCGGCATGTGGCCGCAGGCGCCGCAGCCGGTGTTCTACGTGGCGGCGCTGCTGATGGCGCTGGGCGTGTGGCTGCACCTGCGCGAGCACCATGAGCACGAGCACAGCCACGAGGCGACCGAGCACAGCCACGCGCATCGCCACGATGCGCACCACCAGCACGAGCACGCCTTCGACTGGGACGGGCAGGAGCCGCACCGGCACCTGCACCGGCACGAGCCGCTGGTGCACAAGCACCCGCACTATCCGGATACACATCACCGGCACTCGCACTGAGGTACTGAGGTACTGAGGTACTGAGGCACTGAGGCACTGAGGCAAGGGCTTGGTATCCACACGGTTTTCTTGAAGCCGTGCACGTAGTTGCGCTTTTTCCAACACTGCCCCGAGCGAGGTTGCCGTTGTTGAGATCGGTGATCGGCGGCTGTCGTGTCTTTCAATTTCGCCGCAATTCAATGCCAAGAAACGGAGTTCTTGCGCCTCGACAGGCGAGCAGACTGACGGCTGATCAATTTGAACATCGGAAAGAAGAATGAATGCGCTTGCAAACAAAGTCGCCATCGTCACCGGCGCCAGTTCCGGGATTGGACGCGCGACCGCGCTACTTTTCGCTCGTGAGGGCGCAGCGGTGGTCGTTGCCGCCCGTCGCCAGGCTGAGTTGGAAGACCTTGTGAGGGAAATCACCGGAAACGGCGGAACGGCGACATACGTCGCAGGCGACGTCAGAGAGGAGGCCTATGCACGGACTCTCGTTCAGACGGCCGTTGAGCGTTTCGGTGGATTGGACATCGCGTTCAACAACGCGGGGACACTCGGCGAAATGGGGCCTACGCCGGGCGTCTCGGCGACGGGTTGGAGCGAGACCATTGACACCAACCTCACCAGCGCGTTCTTTGGCGCGAAGTATCAGATCCCCGCGATGGTGTGTCGCGGCGCCGGAAGCCTCATCTTCACTTCGACTTTCGTTGGGTACACCGTCGGCTTCCCCGGCGTCGCGGCCTACGCCGCCAGCAAGGCAGGATTGATCGGGTTGACACAATCACTCGCCGCAGAGTTTGGGCCGAAGGCCATTCGCGTCAATGCCATCCTTCCTGGTGGAGTAGACACGCCCATGGGGCGCACAATGAGTGCGTCGCCGGAAGCCATGGCGCATGTGGCAGGACTACACGCTCTCAAACGCATCGCGACACCGGAGGAGCTTGCGCAGTCGGTCCTCTACATGGCGTCCGGCGCCTCGTCATTCATGACCGGCGCAGCGCTGCTGGTTGACGGAGGCGTGTCGATCAATCGCACCTGATGTTGCTGGGCGTCGGCGCGCGAGGCCCGCTGAGGTCTTTACGTCGTCAGACACATAGCCCCGTTATTCGCGGTCCGTCAATCGGGATGCCGACGCCAGCAAACGCTGGCGTATCCCTCTTGGCCGGGTTCGGCGCTCAAACGTGGCTAGTCCAAGCCGGCCATCACTTTCGCGCTCGTGGTTCGGCTTTGGCGTTGCGGGACTATGCCTCGCGCTTGAGCAATTCCCGCTTGCGCTCAACGCCCCATCGATATCCCGAGATGTCGCCATCTCGTCGGACAACGCGATGGCAAGGAATGGCCACCGCAATGTGATTTGCGCCGCAAGCCTGGGCAACTGCGCGCACGGCCTTCGGTGAACCTATACGCGCTGCGATCTCGGCGTAGCTGGCCGTTGCACCTGGCGGAATCTCGCGAAGCGCTTGCCAGACCCTCTCCTGGAACGCGGTACCTCGGACGTCGAGCGGAAGATTCAACCCGATTGCCGGCGCCTCGATGAAGCCGACAACGTTCGCGACCAGTCGCTCGAAATCCGCGTCCCCGCCGACGAGACTTGCTTTGCGGAACAGATCCTGCAGATCACGCACGAGAAGGTCGGGGTCATCTCCCAACAAGATCGCGCAGATGCCCCGTTGGCTTTGCGCGACCAGGATGGCACCCAGTGAGCACTGGCCGACAGCGAAGCGGATGACCGCGTTTTGGCCGCCATCCCGATAGTCACGTGCGCACATGCCGAGCATGCCGGCGGATGCCTCGTAGAAGCGACTGTTCGAATTGAACCCGGCCTCGTAGATTGCATTCGTAATGGTCTCGGCACCGGCGAGTTCCTCGCGCAGCCGCCGAGCACGGGACGCGCTCGCGTACGCTTTCGGCGTCAAACCAGTCTCGGCTTTGAATATCCGGTGGAAGTGGAACATGCTCATGCCAGCTTGCAGAGCCAGCGCTTCGAGATTGGGCTGGACCGCCGAGACGTCAATAAGCCGGCAAGCTTCGGCGACCAGGGCGGCACGCTGGGCAGCCGCAGCACTTCGGTCCGAAGAGACACGTCGACTGGATCGGTAACCGGCAGCTTCCGCGGCTTCGGCGGAATCGAAGAACTCGACGTTCTCCCGTTTCGGGAGACGGGCCGAGGAACTCGGGCGACAGTAAATCCCCGTCGTCCTGACTCCGTAGACGAATTTGTCGTCTGCCGAAGGATCTCGCGCTTCCACGGCCGCCCATCGCTCGTCATCGAGCGATGGAGCCCCTGGCGTATTGGCATCTCTATGCATGATCGCGTTCAAGAGCTGCTTGGTATGAGGACACTATATTCCTCAATTCGATCGCAAGAACTCCGTTTCTTGCGATCGAAACGCCTCACGGCATGCACCGCCGCAAGTACCCCGAAGCGATTCCCGCTATCCGGGGATGCCGAGGCCGCCCCTAGGGCGCGACGACGCCATCCAGCGTGGCCAGCGCCGCCACGTAGTCGTAGCGCTCGACTTGCGCCTGCAGCCGCTGGCAGCCATCGGCGGACAGCAGGCGGGTAAAGACGTCCCGGTAGCGGGCAAAGGTGTTGTTGGCCGCGCTGTCGCCCTCTTCCAGCTGTTCGCGCAGTAGCTTGAGCACGGCCTCCTGCGTGACATCGGGATCCGCATGGGGGCCGGACGTATCCGGCGCGCCGCCATCCAACGCTGCGGGCCCGGTTGGCAGGTGCGTGCGCAAGGTCGCCAGCAATGGCGGGAAGCTGGTGCGCAAGGCAGCCAGCAGCGTGACGGGGTCGGGGCGCCCGGGCGCGTGAGGAAGCTGCAGGCTCGCCTCCAGCGTAGCCGCCGCGCACGAGATCGGCATGGCACCAAGATTGGCGGCCAGGCCCTTGAGCGAGTGCGCGAGCGACAATGCGCCGTCGCGGTCGCCGCAGGCCAGCCGCTCGCCGATCCGGTCCGGCATGTCGGCGTAACCGCTGGCAAAACGCTCAAGCAACTGCCGGTAGACTTCCGCGCGGCCGCTGACGCGGCCCAGGCCGCCGCCGACGTCAAGATGCGGTGAGCTTGCCAGCGCGTCCACCCAGGCCGGCCGGGACCCGGCTGACGGGGCCGCGTCATCGCCGCCCGGCACCGCCAGCCACTGGCGCAGCATGGCATAGAAGGCCGGCGGGCTGATCGGCTTGGCGATATGGTCGTTCATGCCGGCCGCCAGGCAGCGCGCTCGGTCTTCCGGCAACGCGTTAGCCGTCATCGCCACCACCGGCAGGCTTGCGAACTTCTCTTGCTCGCGGATGTGCCGGGTGGCTTCGAACCCGTCCATCACGGGCATCTGCACGTCCATCAGGACCAGGTCGTAAGCGCCGGACTGGAGCAGGTGCAGCGCCACGGCGCCGTTCTCGGCCGTATCGGGATAGATGCCCGCGGCCTGCAGCAAGTGAACCGCGACCTCGCGGTTGATGTCGTTGTCTTCTACCAGCAGCACGCGCGCGCTCGGCAGCTCCGGCATGGCGTCGAGCGCCGCTGAATGCGGCTCAGCCGCCTCCGGTGGCGCGTCATTGTCCGGGGACAGCGTGCGCACCGTCGCCTCCAGCAGCAGCGATGCGCTCACCGGCTTGATCAACGTCGCGTCAAAGCCCGATCGCTCGCCCTCGCGCAAGACTTCCTCGCGGCCATGGGCGGTAATCATGACGCGGCGCGGGCGCGGGTGGCGCAGGCGCATGGCATCGATATGGCGAGCGGTCTCGATGCCGTCAAGGCCAGGCATCTTCCAGTCGATGAACACGGCCTGGTAGGGATCGGCGGCTTCGTCGGCCTGGGCGATCCTTGCCAGGGCGGCCCGGCCGGAACCCGCCTCGTCCACGCGGAAACCAAAGTTGCGCAGCATGGCAATGATGACCTGGCGGGCGTAGTCGTGATCGTCCGCCACCAGCAGGCGGCAGCCCGCCAGTTGTGGCGCGACCATGGCGCTGGCAGGCCGCTTCTTGCCCGCCAGCAGGTCCAGCTCGAACCAGAAGTTGCTGCCCTTGCCCGGCGTGCTTTCGACCCCGAGGGTGCCGCCCATCAACTCCACCAAACGGCGGCAGATGGCCAGGCCCAGGCCGCTGCCGCCGTAGCGCCGGGTAGTCGAGGCGTCGGCCTGCTCGAAACTCTGGAACAGGCGCGCGCAGATCGCGGGGTCGATGCCGATGCCGGTGTCGCGCACCTCGAAGCGCAAGCGGATGCGGGGCTGGCATTGCCCGTCGCCGTGGCGCTCGACGCGTATGACGATTTCACCCTGGTGCGTGAACTTCACCGCGTTGTTGGCGAAGTTGATCAGGATCTGGCGCAAGCGCAGCGGATCGCCGCGCAGCGAGTCCGGCACGTCCGGGGCGACTTCGACGATCAGCTCGAGGTGCTTGGCAACGGCCCGCTCGGCCACCAGGTCGCTCACCGTGCGCAGCATCCGCTCCAGCGAAAAATCGATCCGTTCGATCTCCAGCTTGCCGGCCTCGATCTTCGACAGGTCCAGGATGTCATCGATGATCTCGAGCAGATGCTGGCCGGAATGCTGGATCTTTTCCAGGTAGCCGCGCTGCTTGTCGTCGAGCCGCGTGCGCAGCGCCAGATGCGCCATGCCGATCACCGCGTTCATCGGGGTACGGATCTCATGGCTCATATTGGCCAGGAAGCTGGCCTTGGCATGCGCGGCGCTCTCCGCGGCCTGCTTGGCCACGACCAGTTCGGCATTGGTCTCGGCGAGCTCGCGCGTACGTTCCTCGACGCGGCGCTCCAGCGTCTGGGACAGCGAGGTCAGCCGGTTGTTGGCCTCGACCTGCTCCGTGATATCGATGCCCACCGCGCCGACCCCCACCACCTCATGGGTAGCCGGGTTACGCACCGGGAAACGCGTCACCTGGAGATGGCGCTCGCCATGGGGCGTCTCCAGCGCATAGATGTGCTCTTCGGCCTTGCCCGAGGACATCACGCGCGCCTCCATGTCCCGGCGTGCCCGTGCGACTTCAGGATTGGAGCCGAAATCCCAATCGGACCTGCCCAGGACTTCGCCCTCGCTCGCGCCGAGCAGCGCCTGCATGGCCGGGTTAAGGGCCAGCATGGCGTGATCGCGGTCCTTGAGCGACATCATGGCGGGCGAGTGCTCGAGCATCGCGCGCATCCTTTCCTGGCTCTCCGCCAGGCGCCTGCCGTCCCGCCGCGCGATCCACGTGGCGGTGCCGATCAGCAGCAGGATGATGGCCGTCAGTGCCGCCAGCACGTCGCGGGTAAACAGGTACGGGGCGAACGCTTCGCCCATGTCCTGCTCCACGATCAAGCCCATCTCCAGGCCGGGGACCCAGATGCCTGCGCCCGCGGCCCGCTGGCCACGGTAGTCGGCATAGTCGTAGGCAAGCACAGAGGCATGGTCGCGCAGCAAGCGCTCGGCAACCAGGGTCAGCGGGCCGCCCGGCTGGGCGCTACCCCCGTCCTTGCCGCTTTGGCCAGGGACCCGGGCCCATACATTGAGCATGGATGCGGTGCCCGGCGCCAGCCGGCCCTTGGCCTCGAGCTCCGGACCGAAGCGGCTGGGAGACACCAGCCGGCCCCTGGCGTCGATGGCGTAAAGCTCACCGGTGCGGCCGAACTGGCCGGCCGCAATGATCGGCAGCATCACGGCACCGGGATCCAGCCGCAGGCATAGCACGCCAATGGCGCGTCCCGCGTCCAGCAGCCGGGCGCACACCACCTGGAACGGCAGGTCCACCAGCGTGCCCCATGGGTCCCGGGTTCGCTCCGGCGCAGGATAAGGCGGCGAGGCCGCGCTGCCCTCTTCCAGCGCCCGCCGGGCCGTCTGGGCAGGTTCCGGCAAGAGCAGGCGGCCGGTGCGCCCCGGCAGCTCCGACGCCACGATCTTGAGGTCCGGCGTAGCCAGGACATAGCCGAGGTAGCCGCCGCTCTGAAAGACCGGGGTCACCCAGCGTTCGAACCTGGCCACCGCCTCGCCATCCGGCAACGGCTGGCCTGGCGCCAAGAGCAGCGGGCGCGCGAAGCTGAGTGCCTCCGGCAGGCGCGCAATCCGCTCGGCGCGCCGCTGTTGCTCGCCACTCCAGAGCCCCAGCAGCCGCGCGTTCGTCGCCAGCATCGACTCCACGCGCATGCCCAGGTTGGCCCGGTCGTTCTCGTACACCAGCTGGGCGGCGCCGCCGGCCAGCAGGCAGACTGTCACCACCAGCAGCACGGGATAGACGTAGCGCCGCAGACCGGCGCGCGTGGCCACCCGCCTGCGCCAGGCCGCCAGCAATCCAGAGCCGGATGCGGCCATCATGCTTGCGGCGTGGTGGCGGGATAGCCGTTGGCGGCCAGCAATGCTGCCTCGCGCGCATGGTCCGCGTCGGTGTCCGCGTAGCGCTGGGATATGGCCAGGAACTCAGGCGCGATGGCCAGGAACGCGTCCACCATGTCCGGATCGAAATGGCTGCCGCGTCCTTCGCCGATCATCCTTACCGCCTGCTCGTGCGGAAATGCGGGCTTGTAGACACGCCGGCTGATGAGCGCGTCGTAGACATCGGCRAYCGCCATSAGGCGCGCGGASACMGGAATCGCATCKCCCGACAACCCKTCSGGGTAGCCGCTGCCRTYCCAYTTCTCCTGGTGATAGTGCGCAATCTCSCGYGCGTAGCGCAGGAAGGAGTTAGGGGTGCCGCACTGGGCCTCGGCATGCGCAATGGCATCACGCCCCAGCGTGGTGTGGGTCTTCATGACCTCGAACTCTTCGGCGGTCAGCTTGCCGGGCTTGAGCAGGATGCGATCGGGGATGCCGACCTTGCCGATGTCATGCAGCGGGGCCGACTTGAACAACAGCTCGATGGTCTCGTCGTTGAGCTCGTCGCAAAAGCGAGGATGGTGGCGCAGCGCCTGCGCCAGGCGGCGCACGTAGTGCTGGGTGCGCCGCAGGTGGTTGCCGGTTTCGTTGTCGCGCGTCTCCGCCAGGGATGCCATGGCCATGATGGTGACATCCTGGATCACCGAGATCTCCCGCAGGCGCCGCTGCACCTCCTGCTCCAGGTAGGCCGACTTGTCCCGGAGAAAATCCCTGGCGTTCTTGAGGGTGAGATGGGTGGCGATGCGCGCGTGCATCACCAACGGGCTGAGCGGCTTCATGATGTAGTCCACCGCGCCCACCTGGAACCCGCGCGTCTCGTCGTGCTCGCCGGTACGGGACGTCAGGAAGATCACCGGCACGTCCATGGTGGCCGGGTTCGCCTTGAGCTGCCGGCACGCTTCGTAGCCGTCCATGTCCGGCATCATCACGTCAAGCAAGATCAGGCTTGGCGGCGCCGCCGTGGCGATGCGCACCGCCGCACTGCCCGAGGTCGCCACCTTCACCCGATAGCGATCCTGAAGCAACGCGGCCATCATCGCGATGTTTTCTGGAAGATCATCCACCACAAGAATCGTGGGCTGGGCGTCGGAATTATCAGAGCGCATGGGGAGATTCAGGTCGGGATACTTGCCGGGCAGGCAAGATGACGGCGTTTCCGGCGCGCTTCGAAAGACATACCGTCATATTGCGTTGACATAGCGGATTACTCGCACCGGTTCGCTTTTCGCCCGGGCTAGGCCACAGATTGCACGGGACGCAACAACCCCAGGCGCATCCCGGCCCCTGTCTTGCCATAACGGACATCTTGCGCCGCAATTCAGCCCCCTCTTGCGGAGGGGATCAAGTATTGGCATCCGCTGCCGTTAACCACGCTCCGGGCGGGCATCGAGGCTCGTCTTTCGCTGAATCGAAGCAACGGCCGCATTGTCATGGGTTCCCGCTGGATCGGAAAGAGTAAAAATACTCTCCCCCTCCCCTAGTCCTTCCCCTGGCAACGGATGCGAATACAGGGTGTGTGAACTGAGTAATTCCACTCTTTCGCGGCAGCCATCGCCAAGCCATCATGAGGCATGGAATCTCATCAGCTAACTGTTCGCCACACCTTGCGCATCGACCAGTGGATGACGGCGGTGGGCAACGGCGAAACCTCACCGGCGTATGACGACTGGTTAAGCGGCGTGCTCAATGAGCTCGCGCCCGGGCTGCCGGAGCACGCAATATCGATCGTGACCCGGGAAGGCAAGAACGATCAATGTGCCAGCGGCACCCGGAATGACTCCGGGGCGCTGGCCACGCCAGCCACATCCGGGAACGCAAGCGCGCGCTCAGGCCACTGCTGCGGAGCGCTGGCGGCGTGCTTCCCGGCCGCTCGCCGGTGCATGCGGCCGCCCAGCGCCGCCGGCCCCCGGCAGGCGGAAGAACGCCACCACCTCGTTGAGCTCCTGGCCCTGTTCCTGCAGCGCACGCGACGCGCTGGCGGCTTGTTCCACCATGGCAGCGTTCTGCTGGGTCACCTGGTCCATCTGCGAGATCGCCTGGTTCACCTGCTCGATGCCGCGGCTTTGTTCCATCGACGCGCTGGCAATGTCTTCCACGATGCTGCTCACGCGCGCGACCGCCTTGGTCACCGAGTTCATGGTCTGCCCGGCTTCGCCCGCCAGCGTGGAGCCGTCCTGGATCTGCTGGAGCGAGCCCGCGATCAGTTCCTTGATCTCCTTGGCGGCGCTTGACGAGCGCTGCGCGAGGCTGCGCACCTCGCTGGCCACCACGGCAAAGCCGCGGCCTTGCTCACCGGCGCGGGCAGCTTCCACCGCGGCGTTGAGCGCGAGGATATTGGTCTGGAAGGCGATGCCTTCGATCATGCCGGTGATGTCGGCTATCTTGGTAGAGCTGGCGCTGATGCCCTGCATCGTATCGACCACGCGGCCAACCGCCGTGCTGCCGCTCTGCGCGATATCGGCGGCTTCCCGGGCCAGTTCGTTGGCTTGCCTGGCGTTCTCGCTGCTCAGGCGTACGGTGGTGGTCAGCTCTTCCATGCTAGCGGCGGTTTCCTCGAGCGATGCCGCTTGCTCTTCGGTGCGCTGGCTCAGGTCCGCATTGCCCGCGGCGATCTCCGCCGACGCGCCGGCGATGCTTGCGCTGCTCTGGCGCACGCGGGAAACGATCTCCGTCAGGCGCTCGTTCATGTCGCGCAGGGCCGACAGCAGGCGGCCTGTCTCGTCCCGCGCCACTACGGCAATCTGGCTGCCCAGATCACCGCGCGCTACCGTTTGCGCCACGTCCACGGCCGTTTGCATGGGCCGGGTGATGGAGCGCGTGATCAGCAGGCCGCCCACCGCGGCGAGCACCACGGCGGCAATGGACATGACGATCAGCAGGTTGCGCTGCGCGGCATAGTCCTCCTCCAGCTTGCGCACCGTATCGACCTGGCGGCCTTTGGTGAACTCAGTATAGGCATCGGTCGCCTTGACCAGCGCCCCCAGCAAGGGGCGGCATTCGTCGTTCATCTTGAGGATGGCCTCGTCGCGCTTGGCGGCGAGCGCGAGGTCCACGATGGCGATGGCCACGGGACCATAGCGCGACTCCACGCGATCGATCTCGCGCACCAGGTTGCGCGCGGTGTCACTGGCGTCGCTGTTGCCCGACACCATGTCCTTGAGCTTTGCCAGCTGCGCCTGCACATCGTCATGCGCGCGCAATGCGGCCGCCTTCTCCAGGGCCAGGTCCTCGGGCCTGGTGACAAGAACCAGGTTGCGCGCCGCGATGGCGCGCCGGTCGACAGCGGTCCGCACCTGCGCGGCGACTTCGGCGCGTGCGTTGATGCCATGCAGGTAGCGGGAAAAGCCGTCCGTGGCCTGGCTCAGCGCGCGTAGCGACAAAGCGGAAATGGATAGCGCGATGAGGGCTAGCAGGCTAAAGCTCAGCACGAGCTTACCCTTGATGGTCAGGCTGTTGAAGTTCACGATTTGATCCCCTTGTCCCGTTGGGACGTTGGCGCTGCGGAATGGTCCATGCGTCATGGCTTGAATCGCCAATGCGAACCGTTGCGCTGCAATCCCGTTCCCGCCTTTCCTATTTGTGATGATCTGGGCGATCGTCTTCGCGTCGCGCCGTCTTGTTATGGCCTAAACAGCACAATTCCGAATGCATACGGAACCATGCTGCAGAATGGCTAACGGCAAGAAATCGGAAGATATCCCCCCTCCTGGAGAGGGGGCAGGTTTTATGGAATTTGGCGCAAGTAGCGCCGGGGCCGCTTTGCGTTGCGCAAGCGGGTGTTAATGGGGAGCGTTAAGGTCTCAACAAGCAAGCGGCGTGGTGCCACCCGCCGGTTGAATCCGCAGGTCTCAACCCGGCAATGGGGCCGGCATGGTCTCCGGGGCGGCCTCGGTGACACGGGGACGGTTGTGGCGCCATGCAGCCAACTCACCCGCCCCCAACGGCGCAGCGAACAGATAGCCTTGCGCCCAATGCACGCCGTGCCGTCGCAGGTAGGCGGCCTGCACCTCGTTCTCGATCCCCTCGGCGGTCAGCTCCAGATGCAGCCGCTGGCCCAGGCTGATGATGGTGTCGAGCACCACGGCGTTGACGGAGTCCGTGCCGATGCCCATGACGAACGAGCGATCGATCTTGAGGAAATCGGCATGGAGCTGTTCAAGGTAGGACAGCGAACTCTGCCCCGTGCCGAAGTCGTCGAGCGCCCAGAGCACACCCAGCGCGCGCAGGTGCGCGATATTGCGTTGCACCTGCTCGTCGTTCGGCAGCGCTTCGCGCTCGGTCACCTCCAGGACCAGCAATGGCCCGTCGGGGCCGAGCTTGCCCAGGAGCCGCTGCACATCATCGACGAATCCGGGCGTCGCCAGGTGGGAAGCGCTGACATTGACACCAATGTGGTCACGCGGCCCCAGCCCCAAGCGTGGCAAGTCGGCGGCCACCAGATCGAAGATATGCCGAGTCAGGTCGCCGATGACGCCATTGTCTTCCGCCAGCGGGATGAAGATGTCCGGCCGGATATTGCCCCGGCCGGGCCGGTGCCAGCGGACCAGGGCCTCGAGCCCGCTGCACTCCCCCGTGGCCAACCGGATGACCGGCTGGTAGACCATGTGGAACTCGCGCTGGCGCATGCCTCGGTAGATCTCGTTGACCAGGGACAAGCGCCGCCTGCAGAACAGATGTGCCAGGTATCCCGAGAACAGCGCCGCCAGTACCAGGAAAGGCGCGTAGTGACGCCACAGTTCATGGCGGTAAGCGGTGATCAGCGCCGGTGCGACCGCGACGCGCACCTCGATGGGAAAAGCGGCAGACTTGGCCAGCTTCATGCTGTTCCGGTAGCGCGGGCCGGTTGGCGTCGCCAACGGCGCACCGGTCGGCAACTGGCGCAGCGAGTCGCTGAGCAGGATCTGGACCTGGAACTGGCCGCTGTACGAGGCGGCTGCCTGAATGTCCAGCAGATACTGCCCGTCGATCACGGCCAGCACGCCCGAGCCGTTGCCGATGCCTCGCGAGACGATGACCGCGGGCCGGTCCGGGACCAGGGAGGTGCCCGCGCTCGGGGTGATCCGCGGCCCCAATGGCAAGCTGGTCATCGCGTCGAATGCCAGGGTGAGCGGGATGTCATTGACCTTGCCCAGGACCGGCGAGCAGTAGAGCTTCTCTTGATGGACCAGGATGAGCGAGCGGAAATACGGACTCAGGGTGCTCATCCGCGTGAGTTCGCCGATCACCTCCTGGCATGGCTTGCCGAGCAGCGCCATGGATTTGTCGACATTGGCGGTGACCACGCCGAGGATGTTGTCCATCTGCTTCTGGATCGCCACCGCCGTGACCAACGCTTCGCCGTCGGCGCGTTGCCTTCCCTGCAGGAATACCAGCGGCACCATGACGAGTGCGGGAATCAGCATGGCTGCCAGCACGATTGCCAGGTGCCAGTATTGCTCACGCCAAGGCTTGATGATCTGCACGTTCGATGCTCCTGCGCGTGACGTGCAGTCGGGGGGCCATGTTTAGGTACCCCATACCTGGTGACGTGCCCGCGCTACGGTGTGATTGATGTGTACTCGTCCAGGCCCGCCATGCGTCCAGGTCCCACCTTCAGCACTACAACCGCTGCAATCCAGGTCGATTTCCCGATGATCTTGTGTTTGTCTCGCGAGCGTTCCCTTTGCCTTGCTGCATCCTGGCCGGGGCCCTCATTTTTAGTACAAATCCTAAATTTAGAAGATAGATCTTACAATAAGGCATCGCTTGGGCGGCGAATTCCATGAGCACCGCCACCTCTCTCGCATTGATGTCGGTGCAGTGACTGGCCCGGGGAATAGCGATCGATTCCGCTCGAAGGGATCGGTTGCAGCCGACGCTTGCATTTTAGGACTTGTCCTATTCTATTGACGGCATGCCACCAGTAAGCTGGCGCCTTGCCTTACCGAGAAGCGAAATGAAGCACAACGAAACACGCCGTACCTTGACGCTCGGACTCGCGGCCATTTCCATGGCCGCGGGCAGCGCCTGGGCTGGCGAGGCCGAGGACCTGTACGCGGCGATGATCAGTGGCAAGTGCGAGCCCGCCACCACCACCTTGCAAGCGCGCGCCAAAGCTGGCGTGGCCGCGGCCCAGGGCCATCTGGGCATTGCCTATGTCCGCGGCGCCTGCGTCAAGGAGGACATGCAGGCGGGCGTGGCTTGGCTGCGCAAGGCCGCCGAGCAGGGCGACGCGGATTCGCGCAATGAGCTTGGTAGTCTCTATTCGACGGGCAACGGCGTGCCCAAGGACTTTGCGCAGGCGAGGCGCTGGTTCCGCCTGGCGGCCGAGCAAGGCTACGGGCCGGCCCAGTACAACCTGGCGCTCCAGTACCACTTCGGAGAAGGCGGCCCGGTGGATGATCGCGAGACGGTCAAATGGCTGCGCAAGGCGGCCGTGCAGGGCCTTGCGGATGCGCAGGCGAACCTGGGCGGCATGTTGATCAAAGGCGAAGGCGTGGTCCTGAGCAACAAGCGCGAAGGCGTGCAATGGCTGCGCAAGTCCGCCATGCAAGGCCACCCCACCGGCCAGAACAACCTGGCGGCGGCCTACGAGAATGGCTTGGGCGTGGCGCGCAACATGGTGCTGGCCTACGCCTGGGTGCTGCTGTCGACCCGCGAGGCCGAGCCGGGTTCGGAAGACATGGCGCTGCGCACCG
This sequence comes from Cupriavidus sp. 05L411, assembly GCF_056398045.1. Lineage (NCBI taxonomy): Bacteria > Pseudomonadati > Pseudomonadota > Betaproteobacteria > Burkholderiales > Burkholderiaceae > Cupriavidus > Cupriavidus sp. 05L411. The sequence continues at coordinate 37,741 of NZ_JBFTOQ010000051.1, forward strand.
GAATGGCTGCGGAACTGACCGCCAAACAGCGGGCCGAGTCCGAGCGGCTGGCGCGCGAGTGGAGGGTGGGACAAGACCTCACGACCACGATGCCCTGAGCGGAGGATGCGCCGTGGCAAACCATCGACCATCGTCGAATGGTTTCTGCATCAACGTCTTGGCAAGTTCAACGGGTTCGCCCCCTAGGCCTGCCTGCGGCTCCGGCTCGCTCGCACTGCTGATTATCCGTTCAATCGCGTTGATGAACGGCTGCCCTGGGCCATAGCCGATCGGCCTTTTGCGCCTGTAACTCTTACCCAAGAAAATGTACCTGCTTCCGCTATCGCTATCCCTGATTGCACTCAGTTCCGGCTGCGCTTTGACGCCCGAATCCATGATCCGGTCTCAGCTTGACGAGGCGGTGGCGAAGGCGGAGAGCATGGCAGTCACTGACTCCGGAGATAGGGGCGACTGCAAAGCGCCCCCCAAGACCTGGCGTGCACCAATCCACTCGCTATCGCAGGATATCCGCGTACAAAGATGCGAGACCGTCTACTACTATTTCGCCACCTACGCACAATTTGTGGGAGACGCCTACCCAATCGCCTTTGCGCCGAGCATCGCTTTCGTTGGGTCCGAGGATCTTCTCACGGGTGAAAAAAGAATGGCCGACTAGCCATGCGCCGGCGGCCGTGGGGCATCGCTTTAATGCCCCTCTTCCGGGCTTCAAGCTCGCAGTCATTTATCCAAGCTCGCCGTCACACATCAGCCGGTCATCCACCGATGATCATTTATTGCGTTTCACTTCGCATCAGATTGGGAGCATTCATGCGAAAAGGCATTACCCCAGCCGTTCGTTCCGTACGCCGCGCGCTGGGAAAACGAGCAATAAAATGCGGCAAGAACTTAACGAGCGCACGCACTTCGCGCAGGCCTGCATGGCAAGGCTATCTCGACGCCGTACGGTTGAACCCCTCGGCCGCGGCGTTATTGTTTGGCCTGCTGCCTGGCATTGCGGCTGCCGACGGCGCACGGGACTGGATGAATCTCCCGATCGACACGAATCTGGTCTATCTCTACTACAACCATGTTCAGTCCAACACGCAACTGGACACGACCCTTCCCGTGCAGGGGGTCAACGCCACCATGAACATGGCGTTGGTCCGCTATGCATATTCCTTTCCGGTGGCAGGCAAGACCGGTGGCATCCAGTTCCTGCTGCCCTACAGCTGGGCAAGCGCCAACATCGATAGTTCCATTGCCCCGCTGGCGTCGCGGGAGTTCAGCAAGAACGGCACGGGTGACCTGACCGTTGTGCTCGCAGCCAACCTGTTTGGCGCACCGGCACTGACTCGGGAGGCATTTGCAAAGGCCACACCAGAGACGCTTCTCACCTCGGCAGTCTTCCTTACCGTCCCCATCGGGCAATATGACCGGAGCAAGCCGGTCAACTTCGGTGGAAATCGTTGGGTGGTCAAGCCACAGCTCGCATTCAACTACCCTTTTGGCAAGTCAATGCTGTCCGTCAATGGCAATGTCTCGTTCTACACCGAGAACGGCGAGTACTTCCAGCCGGATGGTCACGGAAAGCTACAGCAAGCGCCGTTAGGAACGCTGGAAGCGCACTACAGTTACAGCTTCAACCGCGCGCTGTGGGCGGCGGTGGACATGGTCTACAGCAACGGGGGGCAGACCAGAATCAACGGCATCAAGCAAGACAATGCGCAGAACACGCTCAAGCTTGGTGTCAGCGGAAGTTTCAATTTCACCCCTACGGATGCCGTGGCGGCTTCCTTCCTCAAGACCGTCAGCACGCCGGCAGGGGCCGCAAATGTGAAGGTCCTGTCCATCAACTACAACCACGCGTGGTAGTAGTCGACATCCTTGCTGTGAATACCCATAACAAGAAGAAGCGATAAACATGAAGAACAGACTTGGTCCTCAGCGACGCCTGCTGGCAATGGCGTTCGCCCTGGCGAGCACCCCGGCACTCCTTTACGCGCAATCCGCCCCGGCGCCTGGCAAACCTGCCACGGACCGGACCCGGCAAGCCAACGCCGCGGTGCTCAAGGCACTTCCGTTCAACGACCGGACCGACTTCGAATCGGCCCAACGCGGGTTTATCGGCACCACACCTGACCTTGTCATTCAGGCGGGGAATGGCAAGCACGCTGCCTGGAACCTGCCGGCGTACGATTTTCTCAAGGCTGAGACGGCGCCCGACACCATCAATCCCAGCCTGTACCGTATGGCGCAGCTCAATATGTTCAACGGGCTGTTCGCCGTTGTCGACCGCGTCTACCAGGTACGCGGCTTCGATCTGTCAAACATGACGATTATCGAAGGCGACACCGGACTGATCCTGATCGATCCGTTAATCAGCAGGGAAACCGCGAAAGCCGCGCTTGACCTGTATTACCAGCACCGGCCGCGCAAGCCGGTCGTAGCAGTGATCTACACCCACAGCCACGTGGATCACTATGGCGGCGTCAAGGGCGTCGTGAACGAGCCGGATGTAAAGGCTGGCAAGGTAAGGATCCTGGCGCCCGAGGGCTTCCTGGAAGAAGCGGTCAGCGAGAATATCTACGCCGGTACCGCGATGAGCCGCAGGGCCACGTATATGTATGGGTCGCTACTGCCGCGCGGGCCGCAAGGCCAGGTCGATGGTGGACTCGGCAAGAGTACCTCGCTTGGCGAGGTCACCTTGATCGCCCCCACCGATTCGGTGACAAAGACCGGCGAGACCCGCACGATTGACGGCGTGCAGATGGAGTTCCTGATGGCGCCCAATACCGAAGCGCCCGCGGAAATGCTGATCTGGCTGCCTCAGTTCCAGGTGCTCAACATGGCCGAGGATGCCACGCACACGCTCCACAACCTCTATACGCTGCGCGGCGCCCAGGTGCGCGATGCCAGGGAATGGTGGAAGACCGTCAACGAAGCGGCCAATCGCTATGGCGTGCGCGCCAAGGCCGTGATCGCCCAACACCATTGGCCGACCTGGGGTGACGCCATCGTGCCGTTCCTGGAGAACCAGCGTGACATGTTCAAGTACCTTCACGACCAGACGCTGAATCTTGCCAACCAGGGCTACACGTCGGTAGAAATTGCCGAGATGCTGAAACTCCCCGACAGCATTGGCAAGCAATGGTACAACCGGGACTACTATGGCACGGTCAATCACAACGCCAAGGCGGTCTACCAGCGTTACCTCGGCTGGTATGACTCCAACCCCGCAAACCTGTACAAGCTGCCGCCCACCGAGGCAGCCGTGCGTTACGTGGCGTTCATGGGCGGCGCGAAGAGCGTGATCGACAAGGCCCGGCAATCGTTCAAGGAAGGCGACTATCGCTGGGTGGCGGAAGTGATGAACCACGTTGTCTTTGCCGATCCGGATAACAAGGAGGCGCGCGAACTGGGCGCCGATGCGCTGGAGCAGCTTGCGTATCAAACCGAGAGTCCCACATGGCGTAACGAATTCCTGATGGGCGCCCTGGAATTGCGGCATGGCACCGTCAAGCTACCGGGCGCCGGCGTGGCCTCGGCGGATACGGTGAACGCGATGACCGCCGACATGATCCTGGATTACGCCGGCATCCGCCTGAATGGGAAGAAGGCAGCCGGGAAGACGCTCAATGTCAACTGGATCAATCCGCAGACCAACGAGCAGTACGCGATCGAGCTGCGCAATTCGGTCCTGATCTATACCCTCGGGAAACAGCTTCCCAAGGCGGATGTCACGATCACAACCAACAAGCTCGGCCTGGCCAGCGTGCTGGGCGGGGCCACCACACTGAGCAAATTGTCGCAGGCGGGAGGGGCGAAGGTGGAAGGCGCTGGCGAGAAATTCGACGAACTCGCGGGCATGCTCGACACATTCAAGCCTGACTTCAATATCGTGACGCCGTAATCCGCGAGGAAACGCGATTGCATTTATGAAAAGGCTGTATCCAGCACCGGCGCGACACCAACGTCGCGCGTGGGGGTGTGCACCAGCGCGCAGACCATATCCAGGCATGCCAGGGCCTGGCCGATGAGGTGCCGCTCCTGATCCGGGTCTCGCGCTGCCTGGACTACCAGCCTGGCGCTCATGCACAGCCGCAAGGCGCTGACCGGGACACCTGCCCTGTGGCCGCTGTCCACGGGCTGGCCAAGCTGGTAGGCCACGCCCGCGTCGGCGCTCCCCGGCGCCTGGACCCGGCGAAAGATGGCGGCCGTCTCTTCCCGGCTGAGTGCGGCCCTGCCGCCCGCCGGCTGGCACCGGTACAGCAGAAAGGGGTGAATGGTCTGGATCTCGTCCCAGTGGGATGGCGTGTCCAGCGCGGTGCGGTCAAGCGCCGGCACCGCCAGCGCGGCAAAGGCAGGATCGCTGCCCAGCCTTTGCTGGATGGCACTGGCAAAACGCCGCAGGATGTCAGCGGCTTGCCCGGCCGGCACCGCGAGGAATTCGCGCAGCTCGTGGATCGCGGCCTGCCAGCGCAGCAGCAGGCCAAAGTTCGCATAACTGCCGAGCGCCTGCGCGCTTGCCCAGCCTTGCGGCCATTCCTCGCGCGCGGAGTACAGGCGCAGCTCCGCCGGAACGCCGCGCTCGCGCAGTGTCTTGCCAATTGCCGCGGGCAGCAGCAAGGCGCCGGAAAACGAAGGCCCGGTCACAAACTTGGAGCCGGTCAGCGCCACCATGCAGCCGTTGCGCAGGTAGGCCTGGAGCGTACCCGGCTCAATGCGGAACTGGCAGGCGTCGACCAGGACCTGCACCGCCGAGGGCCAGCGGCGATGCAACGCCGTCACGCACGCAATGCTCGGCGCAATGCATCCGGTCTTGGAAACGTCGATCAGCACCAGCAGCACCTGGCGCCCGTCTTGCACGGCTTGGCTGACGAGCGCCTCGATTTGCGCATCGACCACGCTCGCATCCCGCAAGCTGCCGTCCGCATGGCGGATCGGCACATCGAGGATGTCGCTGGCGCAGGCCTGGCTCAGCGACTCGCCCGGGATGGTGGTACGGCCCAGTGCGTTATAGGTGCTGAAGTGGCGCCCGGCGAGCGCGGCGGCCACGCCGCTGCCGCTCTCGGCCTCGCCGGCCAGGATCACCAGCGGCCGGCCCGGAACGCCCTGAACGCCCGCGTTGCCCGCATCGCTGCCGGCCCCATCGGCCGCCACCCGCGCGGCAACGCGCGCCGCGAGCAGGTGCACATCGGTGCCGGAAGCCGAGAAGACAAGCCCGGTGCCGAGCGCATCGCCTATGCCGCACAGCGCCAGCAACTCGCCGCGCAGCCGGTCCAGCTCGCGGCAGTACAGCTCGGGCGCGCTCTGGTGCGGCAGCGCCGCGGCAAGCCGGTTGCGCAGCGCGTCCACCTCGGCGAACGCGGCGGGAGAAATCCCCGAGGACGTGGAAGAGCCAAAGGGAACCAGCCCCGTTGAGGCGAGCGGCTGGCAACCGTACTTGTTACGGCCGGTCTCCGGATCCAGCGCGATGCGGTGGTCCCCGCCGCTGACCAGCAGGTCAGCCGTCGATGGCAGCGGCATCGTGCGCGTCCACGCGGTCGGCATGGGCCTGGCTGGCGTTGATCAGCATGGTCCGGAACGCCGCGAAGATCTTGTGCATCTGCGGCTGCTTGTACGGGAAGAGGTCAACCGGATCGATATCGTGCACCACCATCGCCGTATCGGCCTCGAACACCAGCAACGCACCATCCGGCGTCTCGGCGCAATCCAGGCCCACGTAATCAAGGCCCAGCCGCGCCTGGATCAGTGCGAGGGCATCCTTGTGGCGCAGCGCGAAGGTGTCGTCGAAGTCGCGCATGATGGCGGCCTCTTCATCCCGCTTGGCCGCGCTCTCGGCCATGCCCGCATTGAGATAGTGGATCATCCAGTGCTCGGAGATACCGACGTGGCACACGTACGCGCGCCCTTCGATCAGCACCAGCCGGTACTTGCGAAACTGGCCGTCATCGTTGCGGTAATCGATGAAGTAAGAGACATAGAAAGCCGGCTCGTCCGTCTGCGCCAGGTAGCCAGCGAGTTCGGCCGCGTCGCCGATCTTCTCCAGGCCCTTGCCGGCATGCGAGCCGAGCGGCCTGACGATGATCGGGAAAGCGCCCTCGCCCAGCACCGACGAGATCGCTGCCTGCCCGGCGGCGATGCCTGCCAGCACCTGGCGATCCACGCGCAGCGTCGGCGGCATGCACACGCCCGGCGCCGAGGCCAGCAACAACGCCGCCCGGTCCCGCGAGAGCTGTTGCAGGCGATCCGGCTGGTTCAGCACCGGGCGCGGCCAGATTGCCGCCAGCGCGCGCAGGTGCTCCAGCACGGGCTGGGTGCGGTCGGATTCGCCCACGGCGATGAACAACACGTCGTGCTCCGGCACGGCCTGCGGCAGCGGGTTTTCCGGCGTGACGTAGAGCGCATCGAGCGCCACGTCGGAGTTGCCCAGCAAGCACTCCAGCGGCGTGTTGGCCATCAGGTCGCCCGACACCATGATGGCCAGCACGCGCAGGCGGGCTTCGCCATCGCGCAAGGTCGGCAAGTGATAGAGCTGGCGCGCCTGCAGCGCCTCGGCCTGCATGGTCATGGCCAGCGCGTGATCGCCGATGAGCTGCAGGACCAGCGAGAGATCCATCAACGCATTGGCATCGTCAGGCTGCGACTGCAGGTGGTTGATCAGCTCGGCGCCGAGCGGGCGCAGGTCCTCGTTCTGATGGGCCGCCCGCAGCAGGTGGCGCAGGCCGATCAGGGTGTCAGGGGCCGGCATCATGTTGGCGGGATCAAGGATTGCGTTCATTGTGGTAGGCCGCTGGCTTCGGGAACGGAGACGGGTGATATGGCGCTCAGCGACCGGCCAAGCGCGAGAGTGGCGTTCAGCAGGACATCGATATCCTGCAGCGCGCTGCGATGATTGAAGAGCGCAACCCGGATCGCAAAGCGAGCGTCGAGCACGGTCGACGAAGGCGCGGCGAGGCCGGATTCCTGCAGGGCGACGACAAGATCGCGGTTGACCTGTTCGATGGCGCCGTTCGCATCGGCATCAACATTGGCATTGGCGCCGATAAAGCGGAAGCAAACGATGTTGAGCGATACCGGCGCCAGCAGCTCAAGCTCCGGCTCGGATTCGATGCGCCGCGCGAGTTCCTGCGCCAGGGTGCAGGTGTGGGCGATCATGCCGCCCAGCCGCTCGGTGCCGTACACCTTGATCGTGAACCAGGTCTTCAGCGCGCGGAAGCCGCGCGACAGGTCCGGCCCGAAATCGCAAGGCCAGGGGGAGCCGGCCGCCATGCCGCGCTCGCCGCGGCTCAGGTACGTGCCCTCGTGCGTGGCAAAGGTGCGCAAGTGCAATTGCCGGTCGCGGACCACAAAGAAGCCGGCGTCATAGGGGACCTGCAGCCATTTGTGGAAATCGAAGGCGATCGAATCCGCCTGCTCGATGCCGCGCAAGCGCGGCGCCAGTTGGGGGCACAGCATGGCCAGGGCGCCAAAGGCACCGTCGACGTGAAAATGCAGTTGCTCCCGGCGGGCAATGCGCGCGATCTCGGCAAGGTCGTCGATGGCGCCCGTATCCACGGTGCCGGCGGTGCCCACCACGAGAAACGGCTGGAAGCCGGCAGCGCGGTCGACAGCGATGGCGGCGGCAAGGCACGCCATATCCATGCGCCCCATCTCGTCAACGGGAATCGAGCGCAGATTGTCTTTACCGAGGCCGGCCAGGTCCATGCCTTGGGCGATGCAGCCATGCGCCCGGGTGGAGGTGTAGGCCGTCAGGCGCCGCGAAGCCTGCGCCATGCCGGTTGACCGCACCCCCGACCCGAGCGCCCGCGTCCGGGCGACCAGCACGCCGGACAGGTTGGCCATGGAGGAGCCGGTCAGGAACAGGCCGCTGGCATCCTCGGGAAAGCCGAACAGCTCGATCACCCAGCGCAGCACCTGCCACTCCACCTCCACCGGGATATGGTCGCGCCCGCCCAGGTTGGCATTGAGCCCGGCCGCCAGCATTTCCGCCAGCATCCCGACCGGCGTGCCGCCGCCGTGCACCCAGCCCATGAAGCCGGGATGCGCATTGCCCACGGCAAACGGCAGGATGCTATCCATGAAGGTCTCATGCACCTGGTCCAGCCCGCTGCCCGCACGGGGCAGCGGCTCGCGGAAGCTGGCGCGCACCGCGTCGGGAATCGGCTGCCAGACCGGGCGGGCGCGGATGCCCTGGAGGTGGTCCAGCATATCGTCGAGCATGCTGTGCCCCTGCGCCCTCAGCGCGCTCCAGTCGACGGGATCGAGACTGGTGGGGACTGGCTGCCAGCTGCCCTGGGTGGTTGGTGTTGACATGGCTAATGGCGGTCCGGAAAACGCTGCGTCCCCATGGGAGGTGCGGTTCGCGACCTGGTTTCCGGGACATCGTGCCGGGGATCATAGCGCTGGGCCAGCAGGGCATTTGGTGGAGTACGGCGGGTTTTCCGCCCTATTTCTCTGCGACCGAAAAACAACACTGCCGGCGCCGCCTTACCACATTCCGATCATTTGCAAGCGCCGCTCCGCGAGACGATAATTGTGTCGTCAAGCATCTCAAGCATTGCTCGCGCCACTCCTTCAGCCGCCGCCCTCCCTCATGCAGCCACACCAAGGCCTACCCTATCCCCAACGCTCCTGGGCCATCCTCACCGTGTTTTGCGGCCTGATCATGGCCGTGCTCGATGGCTCGATCGCCAATATCGCGCTGCCCTCGATCTCGCGCGAGCTGGCGGCGGACCCGTCCAGCACCATCTGGGTGGTCAACGCCTACCAGCTCACCGTCACGGTGTGCCTGCTGCCACTGTCCTCGCTGGGCGACATCCTTGGCTACAAGCGCGTGTACCGCAGCGGCCTGGCGATATTCCTGGCGGGCTCGCTGTTGTGCGCGCTGTCGCCCAACCTGCCGGTGCTGGTGGCCGCGCGGGTGCTGCAGGGCATCGGCGGCGCCGGCATCATGAGCGTGAACACGGCACTGGTGCGCTTTATCTATCCGCCCACCAAGCTGGGCCGGGGCATCGGGCTGAACGCGCTGGTGGTGGGCATCACCATTGCCGTGGGGCCCTCGGTGGGCGCGCTGATCCTGTCGGTGGCGAGCTGGCCGTGGCTGTTCGCCATCAACGTGCCGGTGGCGATCTTCGCGCTGGCACTGGCCCGCACCGCGCTGCCGGCGACGCCGCCCCAGCCGCGCAGCTTCGACTATCGCAGCGCGCTGCTCTCGGCCGTGGTCTTTGCCTTGTTCATCCTGGGCGTGGACGGCGCGGGCCACGCGCAATGGCGCCCCGCCGCCGCCGCCGGCCTGGTGGTGGCAGCGTTGCTGGGATGGTGGCTGGTACGCATGCAGCGCGGCAAGCATGCGCCGCTGGTGCCGGTGGACCTGTTCGCCAGCCGCGCCTTCACGCTGGCGGTGGGCACATCCTTCTGCTCCTTCATGGCACAGATGCTGGCCTTCGTGGCGTTGCCTTTCTACCTGGAATACCAGCTTGGCCGCACGCTGCACGAGACCGGGCTGCTGATCACGCCGTGGCCGCTGATGGTGGCCATCATGGCGCCCATCTCGGGACGCCTGTCCGATCGCTATCCCGCCAGCATCCTGGCCGGCATCGGGCTGGCCTTGCTTGGGACCGGGCTGATCGGCCTGGCGACACTGGGGCCGGAAGCGTCCAGCTTTGCCGTGTGCTGGCGCATGGCCATGTGCGGATTGGGATTCGGGTTATTCCAGTCGCCGAACAACCGCGCGATGATTGGCGCTACGCCGCCGGCGCGCAGTGGCGGCGCTAGCGGGGCGCAGGCGACCACGCGGTTGCTGGGGCAGACTACCGGGACAGCTGTTGTGGCGTTGTTGTTTAGTGTTGATGCCAGCGGGGCGGCCCGGGTGGCGCTTTTTGTTGCCGCGGGGGTGGCTTTGGTGGGGGCCGTGGTTAGTTTTAGCCGGTTGCGGAGTGGGAGTGGGAGTGGACCTGCGGTGCGGGTGGGGGTGGGGTTGGCCGCTGAGGCGGATTTGTGATTTTCTTGTTGGTGTTGGATTTTGGGGCCATACGACACCGCCCAGCAGGGGGTTTCGCTGTTTATTTCATCGGCGATGGCGCTTGCACCCAAGAGCCATACGACATCCCCCTGCGGGGGCTGCCGGTCACTCTTCTTTGCGTCGGCAAAGAAGACTAACGAGAAGAAAGCCGAGGTACGACTCACTCACATAGGTAACACTTGAGTTCAAGCACATAGGTAACAGTTTTCTACGCTGCATGGGCGACCCTGAAAGGAGATGCCCATGCCCTGGAGCGAGCTGAAACCCATGGAC
>NZ_JBFTOQ010000052.1:0-45590 GCF_056398045.1 Cupriavidus sp. 05L411
AATCTGCGCAAGCGTGTCACCTTTGCGCCACCGCTCCCACATTAGTGCCTTTTGAGTCTCGGTGTAGTAGATCCTGCGCCTCTGTTTCATTTGCAACACCTCCACTGCTCACGCAGCGTCTAGTGTTGCATCGACCCGTTGAATCCACGGCCGGCAGGCGACCTTCGCCAGTTGGGGGCTGGACGGCTCTTGTCGACTTAACGGACGAACAAAAACCGTACCTGCGAGCTATCAATGGAGGCAATTTGGAAGCTCTTTCCGTCCGGTTGTGCGCGGCTCTGCGTAATACCTTGTCTAGGAGCTTCCCGGCAATCCTGGCGCGTTGTGCGTTCTTTCAGAGCTCGATGCGAGTCTCTAGAAAAGCAAGATACTTCGGGTCATCTTCCATGAAGATATCCATGCCAGCGCCCATATACGCGCGTGCCAGTTCGTCTGCCGCCTTATCAAACTGTTCCTCTTCGTAATACATCTGTCCGAGCCGAAGGTGGATGTAGGGGTTACCTAGGCCTTGCGGACATTGAACGGCATTGAAAAAGCATTTGAATGCCTTGTCGAAGTTGTGCATCTGCAAGTGAACGTCCCCAATTGCCACATATATCCAGGTGGCCGCCTCCCACTCTCTGGGGTCGGAAGGTAGCAGTTTGAGTGCGGCAATATACTCGTCTTTAGCCTCGACAAATTTTCCAGTCTCGGCAAGCTCATCTCCTTTCCTGCAGCGTTGCGTTATCTCAGCGTAAATGTCGACAGATAGTTCGAGCACAGGTCTCTCTCTTCAAAGGCAATGGGAAAAATTGTCACACAATCTAAAGCCGATGACCGCTGATGGCCGGAAAGCGACTGCCGGTCTGGATGTCGTCATTGGGATGTGTCAAAGCATGGCGCCAAGTCTGCGTAACCAGCCGAGCACTTCCCCAGCCGGATCGCGGGCCGCCAGTCGCTCCGCTGTCATCAGCGGGAACGCCTTGTCGGCCAAGCGAATCTTCGCTTGCGAGTCCTTCATCACCCCGTCGAACTTTTGCTGGGCGGAGAATACTTCCGCAAACAACTTGGGCACTGCTTTGCCGGCAGCATCGGGCTGATCTGCAACGGCTACATCGACCCCGAAGGCCTCTCGGATCGCGTCGGGATGGAGGTAGCACTCGATCTCGTGCTCGGCGGTCAGCACTCCCCAGGAGCCATCTTTGCGTTGGTTAACGGCATTGATTGACTCGGCATAGCTGGCGACGTCGCTGTCGTAGATATGAACTTCAGGACGGTTGAGCCGGCGCAGGTAGTGTGCCGCGACCCAGTGCTTTAGGGTTGAGCCGCCTAGGAGTACGAATGCCACACGCGGATCGGTCTCGAGATTCGGCAGGTTTCGGTCGGCTGCATGCAGCGCGCGGCTTAGGCATTTCAGCGCAACGATATCTGTCGGGCCCTCGACACAGAGCAGTACCTTCACGCGGCTGTCTGGGACGACACCGAGCGTCTCTGCTACATTGCCAAAGACGTCCGCACCCGCCTGGATCTGCGGATTCAAGCCGTCGCCGCGCGTCACGAAACGGATACTTTCCGTGGGCAGTTCGGAAGCAAAACCGGGGCTATGGGTGGTAAGAATGATCTGGCACCCCGGTTCACTTGCTAGGGCCTTGAACGACTCGATGAGAATGCGCTGATTGTTGGGGTGCTGGGCCGTCTCAGGCTCCTCGATTGCATAAATGATGTTGCGGGTGGTGCCGCTGCGCAGTCTGCGTTCTGCCTCGGCTTTGAAGAAGCTAACCAGAATGAGGCGGCGAACCCCGCTGCCACGCTTATTCAGCGCAATGCCGTCGTCAGTATCGAGACTTACAGAGAAGAGACCGGTCCATTTGGATGCCGTCGGTGGTGCAAATTGAGGTGTCAATTCGCTGGCGAGATTCGGATCGATGGTCTTCAGTGCTTCGTGTGTGGTTCTGGCGATTTGTTCCGCTTTTTCACGAACCTTCAACTGAATGCGTTCGATGTCATCCTGCACTTCCGCAATTGCAGCGGCGACAGCCGCTTTCATTGGATTCTGCACCTCGCCATCGGAATCCCGGCTGCTGCGATCGCTCTGAAAGAGCGCGAAGAGAGGCAGATGCGGTTCGATCTGGTCCCAGATGCGCTTGCTGTCCTCCTTCGGTTTCGTGACGTGGATCTCGACCTCAGCTAATTTTAGGTCACCGGCCGCTGCCCAGAGCGCTTGGCGCATACCGGGATTGCCCTTGCGTGCAACAGATAGTTTTTGATCTTCCACGCGCCGTTGTAGGTCGCGTTCCTTCAGATCGAGCAGATCTGCGACGCCCGAAGCGGTCGGGTGGGTCGCTAGGATTGAGACTTCGGCGGAGACCGCTTTCTTGCTGCAGTCAAAGGCCTTGCGGATCTTCAGCGTTCCATTGGCAGTGAGCAGATATTCTGCAGCCAGTGTCGTCTCCGCGCCGGCATCGAGGGTCAAGGTAGCGGGTAGCTCGGAAAACTCGCAAGTGATGGCGACTGTCTTGTCGCCGGTGTAGACGTTGGCATCGTTGCCATCGATCTTTACTGTCTCGTTGTTGAAGAAAATTTCGAGTGCTTCAAGGACGGTAGACTTCCCGATGTCGTTTTTTCCAACGAAAGTCGTCAGATCGGACAGGGCCACCGTGATTTCGTCACGGTAGCAGCGAAAATTTCGGATCGAAATGGATTGCAATCGCATTCGTGCTCTCTAGGAAACAGATTTAGCCAAGACACTGGCATTTGGAAGCAAACGAGTCAACCCGGATTTAGGGGGGCTGATAGAAATCATGCGCAAACCGCTGAGTACTCGACAGTTGGCGTACATTGCCGGCGATCTGCTGTGGGTTCAATCGGTCAACGCATCTGATCTTCCGAAATTGCTGGTGGCCACAAGATCGGTCTGTCCAATCATCGAGCAAGACTCCTCCCACCAAACTGGGAGCGATGACAGCGTTGCAGCGAACAAAGATCATTCGATAATCGCGACGGGAACGGTCGCCAAGTCGAATCCGGACGTTGACTCGTTGCTTCCCTTCGATTAAGAACAGGCATCAGCACGGGGCTGGCGAGCGACTGCTACAAACGCCATCGCGCGATCACATTACCGGATAGCAGAAGCCGCCCACGGCGCAAGTCCACTCCGGATTGACATCCTCCCCAAACCTCCCCGACAATCCTTACTCACCTCAAACAAAGGTGACCAGGAGTGGAAACCTGCGAAAGCATAGGCGACCAGCCGCCGCACGCGGCTAATTTTTCTATGGAACCGCAATGTCCAACTCCTCCGCTCACATCGATCAGTCCAGCCCCTCGCAGTACCCCGAGCGCACGCTCACCCTCTCCCGGCAATCCGACCTGCTCGCCGACCTGATGCGCATCACCTTCCCAGCAGACACCCCCACAAAGCTAAGCGTCCAGGAACTAGCCTATCAACTAGATGCCCTGCGCAACGACGCCCAAGGCATCGCGCAGGAAAGCTGTGCCGACTTGCTACGCGTTAGCGCAGGCCTTGGCTCCGTTCTGAGATTGCTGGATTACGACAGTGACGAGGTGGAAGACAGTCACGGCCTGCATTGCTTGCTGACGCCGTTGAAGCAGCAGTTGGATGCGGCTTTGAATCGGGTGCAGGGGTTGCTTTGAGGTAGGGGGAGGAGGGGCTGCATAGGTTCGGCGCGTGTCGCTCCTGTGCCCCCTCCCAAACAGTCGGTTCACGGCTGTCATTCCACGAACGGAAGCAGGCGCCTTCGTTCGCTACGGGAGTCTAGCCCGTAGCCAGTCCCAACGCGTCGGGGGCAATGTCACATAGCCCTTGCCATCGCGCGCGCCGATGTCATACAGCACATGATCGTGAAACCAAAGTAGGCGCGGAGCGTCGGGGTCAAGGTACGTGCGTTCTGCGAGTAATTCATCGCTACGCGCAGCATAAAGGCGAAACAAAGTGCCGTACTCTCGCGCTAGATAGCAGGTTTCACCGATGTAGTCGCCAGAATTCTCCCGCTTGCATTCGTGCGCAGTGGATCTGTCTCTAACATCCAAGCCATAGAGAACAAGACATACAGCAGCGGCGGCGAGCGCCGCCAGCCTGATCGCCGAACGTAGCCGAGGTTCGGCTTTGCGAGGTTCGGCCTTGATTTTGGTGCCTGTTTTCATAGATCGAACTCCACAACAAGCGAATCTTGACGGGCGCGTTCAGCCATTCGCGAAACGCCGGAAGCGTCTTTCGATGCGCGATGTCGGCGGGTGCACAGGCGCCTTCGGTTGTGGCGGTGTGGGCGGCGATGGCGCGGTCGCGGAGGAGGGTGGCAGGGTGTTCCGTAGGAAGCTAGAACGCTTCCACATCCTCAATGGTGCAGCATGCGCGGCTCGCGCCTGAGCACCCGCAGTGTGCTGAATTAACTGAACGGTAGCCGCTTTTCTGATCGTTTCATAGCCGCCTTCAACGCCAAATTTCTCATCGAATTTCGTACTTGTCCGATTGCGGCATAGCGCTTCTCGCTGCAGGATACCTTCCTGGTACTTGTGAAAATCACTTGCGGATCTATGCGCCAGCACTGGCGCAAGGTACATCAGGTTCAAGCCTCATGGCCTTGCGGATCTTGCAACTTCACCTGCGGCGGAGCGTTTTCGCATGGGTATTCGTTTGCCATCGGCTTCCAATGGTACTGTCCGCGTGGCGGGTCCGGGCATGCCTGAAATCCTTGGGCGACCCGATCCTGTATTCAGACCGGATGGTCTTGCATCTTCTAAATCCGATCATAGTGGAGTTTGAGCTATGATGCGCCTCGTTAAATTTCTGGCTAAGTTGCTGGTCATTCTCGTAGCTCTGGTCAGCTCGCTGATTTATGGCTGCAACGCAATGAACCGATCAGCCCGGTATCAATGCGAGCGAGAACGTTCCCCTACAGGCCAGTACATAGGTGAAACCTGCTTTCTGCCACGCGAGTACGGCGCGCTATTTCGCCTGTATGAGGCGCGCACTGGGGAGTTACTGGCCGAGCGCACATATATTGAACCTGAACCGCATAGGAATCTGATTTGGAAGCCAATTTTCGTGCAATACGATTTGGGGGCGACCGAAAATAATGGCGTCGTGGACCTACCGCCGACCTGGCTGGATCGCGTAAGGGCGAAATTGCCGTAGATCTGCACCTGGTGCGCGGAGGTTGGCGCCCTTGATGCGGGGCCCATCCTCAATCCACCCAAGTTAAGCCTCAACAAGCCTTGTAGGCGGCATGTCGATGAGGTTTGTGGCGAGGCGGACGTGGCTTAGGGCGATCCGGTCGCACGCGATGGGTACGTGTGCAACCAAGTGCAAGGTCCCGTTCAGAGCAGCCTTGGCCCAGCGCAAGCCGAGCAGCGCCGCTGACAGGACAGGCTTGGGGGCGGTGATGGCGTAGGAACGGTTGATCCGATCGTTCGCCTCGACGTCATGTTCCTGTGTGGCGCCAGGGCAGCAGAGGGTGTGGAGGTTGTCGATCAGGATTTTGGCATCGAAGTCGTGCCTAGCGACCAACTGTGAGAGGCCGGACAGGTGTTCGAGTGCCATGCGGTGTTTGAGACGTTTAAACGCCTCCTCCAGGCGCCAGCGCCGGTGATAGAGATCGCGGAAGGTGGCAGCCGGATAGCGGTGCATGTCGAGCAGATTGGTGTTCAGCACGCGCACCTTACCGGCTGGCGAAATCTGCCGGATCAGCCGGATGGTCTGCTGGTAGCCGCACACTCATAGTAGTGCGCGTCATTGTGGGCTGGAGTCGGGAGCGTGACGATGGCCTCGTCGCGGCTGGAGCGGACGAAGTGTCGCACGGCGGTAAAACCGCTGCCGTCGGCGCGCATGCAGAAAGGGATTTTTCGTTCGTTGAGCACGGCCACCAGCTAGCGAGCGGGGTAGCCGAGGTCGAGCAAGAGCAAGTCGTCGGATTGCAGGCGGTCCAGATACTCGAACAGGATCTGGCGTTCTTCGTTCTCGTGCACGTTTCGAGTTCGGCTTGCATGCCCATGCGCAAGTTGCCAAGCGGTGGGGCAGGGTGAGCTTGCGATGACGGGTGAAAGCGGCGGGACATTCAGGATGGCGGGCATGGTCTTGAAAGACCTTGGTATGCAGGTATTGGGAAAGCGCAGCGAACACATTGGGCAGGAGCATGAGAGCCAAGCGAAGATCGAGAAACGATCCTCTATTGGCCGCCGCCCTGCTTGCGCAAGCAGGGCGGCGGCCTCTCAAATCTCCTTGCCTGTCAATACCTTGCGCCGATCAATCGCGGCTTTTTGGGGGGGCGCTTAAATTGGGTGGATTGAGGAGCGAACGCCATCCATCAAGATTGGGAAATTTCTCAACTATTTTGCAGAGATTTCCTAGGAATTTTTCGTTGTGCTATTGCCATTATATGGGTGATGCGATCTGTGGGCGCCAATCATTACTGGATAAGGAGTGGATTAAAATGTACAGTGGAATTATTCGCGTAGGCGACAGGACCAATCATAACGGCACGGTGATCTAGGGGTTTCTTGATTTCAAAATCGACGGTGTTCCGGTCGCTGGTCTTGGACATCTTGTCGAATGTCCGAGATGTGGCGGAGCGTTTCCGATTATCGAGGGGGATATTTCATTCGCAATTGGCGACGCTGGAACTCCTGTTGCGCTGCACGGCATGAGAACTGCCTGTGGTGCGATCCTCATTTCTTCGGTGGGGGGATTCGCCGATGTAGAGCAATGCGATGCGGCATCGGTTTGTGCCGGGAAAGATGGCGCGATGGTGCCTTCGTTTTCGAATGGAGAGCGCGATGATTTGTATCTGTTGCTCGATAGAAGCTCCGGCGAACCCCTACAGAACACCGAGTACGCAATTGTTCGAGAAGGAGGCGCAATCGAGTTCGGACGAACAGATTCCAGCGGCCGCACGCATCTCTTGTCAACCGCCGCGCAAGCCGAAGCAGTAAAGATCTATGTGGAGGGCTGAGGAATGGCAGATAGACTGGTTTCTCCCTCCAGCGGCAAGACACTCATTCCAGTAGCAAGCCGCACGACGACGCCTTCGGCCGCCAATGCAGTAAAGCCGATTCACGTTGACCGCGAGTTTGTTGAAGTTGTGATCTTTGATAGCATGTTGCATCGAATCGGATCGCAGTTTGGTCATGCCGCGATCGAAATCGACGGCGTGGCTTACAGTCGTGCGCATAGCAAGTACTTCAAAGGTTCCATGATGGCGTATCTGCGAGGCAACGCAAAGATTCGTGATGCCGTAGGAGTCCTGCTATGGGTATCCGAACGAGAGAAGCTGATTATCCGAGATGAGTTGGAGCGACGGGTTTTGGAAGATGCGAAATACAGTCTATTTTCCAATTCTTGCAGTACGAACGTCGCAGACGTGCTGGAACTGGTTGGTATCCTGGCTCACGATCCTCGTGGATTGCCGACTCCGGTTTCGCCAGCCGATTTGCTGGCGGTTCTCAGTAAATCGAATCGATTCGTTAAGAAGCGGTTCTATAAGGAAGGGCATCAGGGTGGCGCCTCTGCCGACTGGTAGGAGTCGGTATGAAACGTATCCTGGGCCTCTTATCTATTCTTGCCGCAGCCGGCCTTCTGCTTTTCACGTTCGGCGGATACAGACTGGGACTAACGGTCCATACCGTGTCTCAGCGCATGCCTTTGTATGGCGGAATGGAAGACATGATGCTTCCGGAGCGTCCATCCATCGGATACCTTCTGCCGGGGGAAAGGTGCGTGCTTGTCCAGCAGGCTGCGAAGGCGATACCGGCTTCACGCGTCCGATGTGGGGAGAGGGAGGGCTGGGTGACGGAGATCGATGCCTTTGATCCGCCTATCGCGTTTTGAGTGCGCGCGCCGTGTGGAGGGGCCGGGGAGGGGCCTTCGCAGGTTGGATGGGTGTCGCGCTTGCTGGCTCGCGCCCTCTCCCCCGCCCCTCCCGCAGGCGGGAGAGGGGAGACAACAGAGCGGAGGGTGAAACGGCTCTGGTGTCTTTGAACCCAGGCGACGAGCGTCGCCCGGTTTATCGGCCGCAGCTTACTTGATACCCAAGCGCCACAACGAAGTCACCTCAGCCGCACGCGCAGCATGCAGCGGGTCGGTCATGTCCGCAGCCTTCGGGTGGTTGGGCTTTACCTCCAGCCGCCCCAGCACCTTCAGCCCGGCCGCATCGATCCAGCCCAGCAACTGGTCCCGCGTGCGCAGGCCCAGGTGTTCAGCCAGGTCCGACAGCAGCAGCCAGCCTTCGCCCTTGGGCTCCAGGTGATCGGCCAGCCCGGCGATGAAGCCCTTCAGCATCTGGCAGTCCGGGTCATACACCGCGCGTTCAATCGGCGAGTTGGGGCGTGCCGGCACCCACGGCGGGTTGCACACCACCAGCGGGGCGCGGCCTTCGGGGAAGAGGTCGGCTTCCACCACTTCGACCTGGGCAGCGGCCTTCAGTCGGTGGATGTTGTCACTGGCGCAGGCGAGTGCGCGCGGGTCCATGTCGGTGGCGATCACGCGCTTGACGCCGCGCTGGGCTAGCAGGGCGGCCAGCACGCCGGTGCCGGTGCCGATGTCGAAGGCGAGGTTGAGGGCGCCGGCGGGTAGCTGGGCTTTGGCCACCAGGTCGATGTATTCGCCGCGCACGGGGGAGAACACGCCGTAGTAGGGGTGGATGCGTTCGGCCAGGGCGGGGATTTCCACGCCTTTTTTACGCCACTCGTGGGCGCCGATCAGGCCGAGTAGTTCGCGCATGGATGCCACGTAGGGGGCGTCGACCTCGCCGTAGGCTTCGAGGCAGGCTTCGCGCACGTCGGGGGAGCGGCGCAGGGGTACGAGGTGGTCGGCGTCAAAGGGCAGCAGCAGCATGGAGAGCGTGCGGGCGCGCTGGGACTGGGCCTGGCGGTGCAGGTGGAAGGCTTCGGTGGGGGTGGGCTTGGCCTTGGGCACCTTGGATGCCTTGGCGGCTTTCTTGGGCTTGTCGGCGCGGCGGGCCAGGGCCTGGAGCAGCTGGCGGGCGTTTTGGAAGTCGCCGCGCCAGAGCATGGCGGTGCCTTCGCAGGCGAGGCGGTAGGCGGTGTCGCCGGTGGTGGTGTCGTCAGCGATGACGACGCGCTTGGGCGGGGGCGTGCCGGCTTCGGATTGCCAGTTTGCGCTGCGTTCTTCGCCGTTTTCGGTCCAGTGGATGGTGGCTTGCTCTGTCATAGGGTCTTTCTGGCTGCCTGGGGCGGCCAATGGGTTGTGCTGCGTTGTGCTGATAAGTCTGGTCAACCGGGGTTGGCCATTCAAGGTGATCCGTCCCTGCCGCGCGCCGGTTGCATCCGGGGCGCCGTGGCGGGGCTGGCATGGCGCGGCTGATGGCTGTCTCTCTGTCTCTATATGGTCAGCCGCGCAGGATTGGGTAGGGGTAGTGCGTCAGAGTTCGTAGGCTTCGTGGTCGCCCGACATGGCTTGTTCTACCAGCTTGCGGTTGAGCGTTGGGGAGAACAGCTCAATAAAGGTATACACAAAGCTGCGCAGGTAGGCGCCTTGCTTTACAGCCAGGTGCGTCACATTGGTGCCGAACAGGTGCCCGGCGGGGATGCCGCGCAGGTTGCGGTCGCGCTCGGCGTCAAAGGCGACGCCGGCGACGATGCCCACGCCCAGGCCGATTTCCACATAGGTCTTGATGACGTCGGCGTCGATGGCTTCCAGGATGATGTCGGGCTTGAGGTGGCGCAGCTCGAAGGCTTTATCGATCTTGGGGCGGCCGGCGAAGTTGGGATCATAAGTGATGAGTGGGTAACCCATCAGGTCTTCCAGCGCCAGGTGCTTCTTTTCTAGCAGGGGGTGGTCGGGGGGCATGACGACCACGTGCTGCCATTGGTAGCCGGGCAGGGAGATCAGGTTTTTGTCGGCCGAGATGCCTTCGGTGGCGATGCCGATGTCGGCGTGGTCGTGCAGCACCATGTCGGCGATCTGGGCGGGATTGCCCTGTTGTATGGACAGGCGCACCTTGGGGTAGCGCTTGGTAAACTCCGCGATCACCCGGGGCAGGGCGTAGCGCGCCTGCGTGTGAGTGGTGGCGATGGTGAAGTTGCCCTGGTCCTGGGCGGCGTAGTCCTTGCCTACGCGTTTCAGGCTTTCCACTTCTTGCAGGATCTTTTCTACCGACTCCAGGATGCGGCGGCCGGGCTCCGTCAGGCTGCGGATGCGCTTGCCGTGGCGGGTAAAGATGTCCACGCCGAGCTCTTCTTCCAGCTCGATGATGGCCTTGGAGACACCGGGTTGTGACGTGTAGAGCGCTTTAGCGGCTTCGGTCAGGTTGTAGTTCTGACGTACGGCTTCGCGCACAAAGCGGAACTGATGCAGGTTCATATAACTGTGTTCGTATAAACAAACAACTTCTTATTAGTTTGAGATATGAGGGCAGTTTATTACGATTCTCGAACTTTGTTAATGAACGGTCGGAACCTCCGTGTGCTTGCCTCACTTTTAGGCAGCAACGGGCGCTTACCGGCCCGGTGAACCCCAATGTCTCTTGCCTATACCGTTTCCGGTCTGCTAGTAGGCGTCCTCGTCGGTCTGACCGGGGTAGGCGGGGGTTCGCTCATGACGCCGCTGCTGACGCTGCTGTTCGGCTTTTCGCCGGCCACGGCGGTTGGCACGGACCTGGCTTTTGCCGCCATCACCAAGGGTTTCGGCACGCTGGCGCACCGCGCCCACGGCCACGTGCAGTGGCAGGTGGTGCGCCGCCTGTGCATTGGCAGCCTGCCGGCCGCGGTGGTGGCCATCCTGGTGCTCAAGAGCGCCGGCGAGCTTAACGCGCAGTGGCTGCACGCCATCCGCATGACCATCGGCGTGTCGGTGATCCTGACGGTCTTGTCGCTGCTGTTCCGCAAGCAGATGCTGGCGTGGCTGTCCCGCAACCCCAAATTCCAGCTTGAAGGCCGTGCCCAGACCATTGCCACCATCGTGGTGGGCGCCGTGATCGGCGTGCTGGTGACGGTGTCCTCGATCGGCGCCGGTGCGGTGGGCGCCACCTTGATCCTGCTGCTCTATCCCCGCATGAAGCCTGCCGAAGTGGCGGGCACCGATATCGCCTACGCCGTCCCGCTGACGGCGCTTGCCGGCCTGGGCCATGTGTGGCTGGGCACGGTGAACTGGACCCTTTTGCTGGCCTTGCTGGTGGGCTCGATCCCCGGCATCTGGCTGGGCGCGCAACTGTCGCGGGCGTTGCCCGAGCGGCTGGTGCGTGCCGCGCTGGCTACCACGCTGACGCTGGTGGCCATCAAGCTCGTCTCCTGAATTTAACGAATACTGAACGGACCCACACCATGTATCAGTACGACCAATACGACCAGCGCATCGTCAACGAACGCGTAGCCCAGTTCCGTGACCAGGTGCGCCGCCGCCTGTCCGACGAACTGACCGAGGAAGAGTTCCTGCCGCTGCGCCTGCAAAACGGCCTGTACATGCAGCGCCATGCCTACATGCTGCGCGTGGCGATTCCGTACGGTTTGCTGTCGAGCAAGCAGATGCGCATGCTGGGCCATATCGCGCGCGAGTATGACCGCGGCTATGGCCACTTCTCCACCCGCCAGAACATCCAGTACAACTGGATGGAGCTGGAGCGCGTGCCCGACGTGCTGGCCGAACTCGCCAGCGTCGAGATGCACGGCATCCAGACCTCCGGCAACTGCGTGCGCAACATCACCACCGATCACTTCGCTGGCGTCACGCCCGATGAGTCCGTGGACCCGCGCGTGCTGGCTGAGCTGCTGCGCCAGTGGAGCACGTTCCAGCCGGAATTTGCGTTCCTGCCGCGTAAGTTCAAGATCGCCATCTCCGCTTCGGCCGATGACCGTGCCGTGGTGCAGATGCACGATATCGGCATCTACGCTTACCGCAACGCCGAGGGCGAAACGCGCCTGCGCATCCTGGCCGGCGGCGGCCTGGGCCGCACCCCGATCCTGGGTTCGGTGATCAAGGAAGACCTGCCTTGGCAGCATCTGCTGTCGTACGTGGAATCGGCCATTCGCGTGTACAACCGCTATGGACGCCGCGACAACAAGTACAAGGCGCGTATCAAGATCCTGGTGAAGGCCATCGGCGCGGAGAAGTTCGCGCAGGAAGTCGAGGAAGAATGGCAGCACAGCAAGGATGGTCCCGCCACCATCACGCAGGCCGAGTTCGACCGCGTGGCGCAGTACTTCGCACCCCCGGCCTACGACAAGCTGCCGGACACCGACGCTTCGTATGAAAAGCACCTGCTGGAAGACAAGGCTTTTGCCCGCTGGGTGAGCCGCAGCGTGCATGCGCACAAGGTGCCGGGCTACGCGGCGATCACGCTGTCGACCAAGCCCGGCCCGGCATCGCCCCCGGGAGATGCCACCGATGCGCAGATCGACCTGGTGGCTGACCTGGCCGACCGCTACGGCTACGGCGAGCTGCGCGTGGCGCACGAGCAGAACCTGGTGCTGCCGGACGTGAAGAAGCGCGACCTGTACGCGCTGTGGCAAGAGGCCAAGAAGGGCGGCCTGGCTACCGCCAACATCGGCCTGCTGACCGACATCATCGCCTGCCCGGGCGGCGATTTCTGCTCGCTGGCCAATGCCAAGTCGATCCCCATCGCGCTGGCTATCCAGGAGCGTTTCGACAACCTGGACTACGTGCACGACCTGGGCGAGATCTCGCTCAATATCTCGGGTTGCATCAACGCTTGCGGCCACCACCACGTTGGCAACATCGGCGTGCTGGGCGTGGATAAGGACGGCGAGGAGTGGTACCAGGTCACGCTGGGTGGCGCGCAAGGCAACAAGAGCGCCATCGGCAAGGTGATTGGCCCGTCGTTCAAGGCTGAGGAAATGCCGGACGTGGTGTCGCACATCATCGACACCTATGTGGCCAACCGCCATGACGACGAACGCTTCATCGACGTGCTGGGCCGTATCGGCATCGCCCCGTTCAAGGAACGCGTCTACGCCGACAAACAACGCGAACGCGCCGAAGCCTGAGCACCGGAGATAACGACATGGCAAAGATTATTCAACTGCAACGCGGCGAAGGCGCCAACCCGGTTCCGGTCATCATCGACGACGCATGGACGGTGCTGCGCGGTGCCGAGGGCGCGGCCCTGACGGAAGAGCAGATCGTCGCCGCCGCGCAAGGCAAGGACGCTGTGCTGTTCCCGCTGACCGCATGGCTGGCGCACAAGGACGGCGTGCTGGCTGGCCGCGCTGCCGACATCACCGGCATCTGGCTGGCGCCGGAAGACGAGCCGGCCGACGCGCAGGCTGCGTTTGCCAGCGTGGCCGTGGTGGCGGTGGATTTCCCCGTGTTCCGCGATGGCCGTGGTTTTTCCACGGCCTACCTGCTGCGCACCCGCTACAACTGGACCGGCCAGCTGCGCGCCATTGGCGACGTGCTGCGCGACCAGCTGAACTTCATGAAGCGCTGCGGCTTTGACGCCTTCGCGGTGCGCGCGGACAAGAACATCGACGATGCCATCAAGGGCTTCACCGAGTTCACCGTGGCCTACCAGGCATCGGTGGATGAGCCGCTGCCGCTGTTCCGCCGCAACCGCGCCGAAGCGCTGGGCAAGGAAACGGCATGAGCGAGATTGCAATCGTCGAGGCTCCGGTCTCGTCACTGCGCCCCCCGGCGCTGTGGACCGCGCCGGCGTACACCGGCAGCGTGGCGGATCTGGAGGCCAAGGAGCGTGAGCTGGGCCTGCGCCTGGCGCAGATCGCCGGCCGCTTTTTCCGTGCCCGCTTTGCGTCCAGCCTGGCGGCCGAAGACATGGTGGTGACCGATGCCATCCTGCGTGGCACCGAGGCCGTGCGCGCCGGCATCCGCGTGTTCACGCTGCAAACCGGGCGCCTGCATGCCGAGACGCTGGCGGTGCTCGATGAGGTCAAGGCGCACTACGGCTACGACATCGAGCGCTTCACGCCGGACCCCGAGGCGGTGGAGAACTACCTGAAGAACCATGGCCTGAACGCGTTCTACGACAGCGTGGACCTGCGCAAGAACTGCTGCGGCATCCGCAAGGTGGAGCCGCTGAACCGCGCGCTGTCCCACGCGGACGCCTGGCTGACCGGCCAGCGCCGCGAGCAGGCGGTGACGCGCTCGGAGCTGCCGTTCGAGGAAATGGACGAGGCACGCGGCATTCCCAAGTTCAACCCGCTCGCCGACTGGAGCGAGGCCGAGGTGTGGGCTTACCTGAAGCGCCACAACGTGCCGGTCAACGCGCTGCATGCCAAGGGTTACCCCAGCATCGGCTGCGAGCCTTGTACGCGTGCCGTGCGCGCTGGCGAGGATGTACGCGCCGGCCGGTGGTGGTGGGAGAGCAAGGACTCGAAAGAGTGCGGGCTTCACGAACAGAACATCAAGCATTGAGGCCAGACGAAATGGGCATCATGAACGAACTGACCGGCGCGCCGGAAGTGGCGCACCTGCTGCAAGTGCAAAACGATCACCTCGACAAGCTCGAGGCGGAATCCATCTACATCATCCGCGAGGTGGTGGCGGAGTGCCGCAACCCGGCGCTGCTGTTCTCGGGCGGCAAGGACTCCATCGTCATGCTGCACCTGGCGCTCAAGGCCTTCCGCCTGGGCGACCGCAAGACCGAACTGCCGTTCCCGCTGGTGCATATCGACACCGGCCACAACTACCCGGAAGTGATCCGCTTCCGTGACCAGCGCGTGGCCGAGCTTGGCGCGCGCCTGGTGGTGGGCCGTGTGGAAGATTCCATCAAGCGCGGCACCGTGCGCCTGCGCAAGGAAACCGACTCGCGCAATGCCGCGCAAGCCGTGACGCTGCTGGAAACCATCGAAGCCAACAAGTACGACGCCCTGATGGGCGGCGCCCGCCGCGACGAAGAAAAGGCGCGTGCCAAGGAACGCATCTTCTCCTTCCGCGACGAGTTCGGCCAATGGGACCCGAAGGCCCAGCGCCCGGAACTGTGGAGCCTGTACAACGCCCGCATGGCGGCCGGCGAGCAGATGCGCGTGTTCCCGATCTCCAACTGGACCGAGCTGGACGTGTGGCAATACATCGCCCGCGAAGAGCTTGAGCTGCCCCCGATCTACTACGCGCACCAGCGCGAAGTGGTGAAGAAGAACGGCCTGCTGGTACCGGTCACGCCGATCACGCCGAAGCAAGACGGCGACGTCAGCGAAGTGATCTCGGTGCGCTTCCGCACCGTGGGCGACATCAGCTGCACCTGCCCGGTGGCCAGCGTTGCGGCCTCGCCGATCGAGATCATCGCCGAGACGGCGGTGACGGAGATCACCGAGCGCGGTGCGACGCGGATGGACGACCAGACCAGCGAAGCGTCGATGGAACGCCGCAAAAAAGAAGGCTACTTCTAACCCGGACGCATAGGCGGGCACATCGCGTCGTTGCGAGAGTGCTCGTGTACCAATGTACACGTCGCCCTCACGCGCCTAGCGCTGCCTCCCGCCTATGCGCCGGAGCGAGCGCTGCGAGAGGGACGAAGATAGGATTTGAAATGAGCACCCAAGCAACACACCAAGGCCTGCTGCGTTTTATCACCGCGGGTTCGGTCGACGATGGCAAGAGCACCCTGATTGGCCGCCTGCTGTACGACAGCAAGGCTGTGCTGTCCGATCAGCTGACCGCGCTGACCAACGCCAAGAACAAGCGTACCGCCGGCGAGCAGATCGATTTCTCGCTGCTGACCGATGGCCTGGAAGCCGAGCGCGAGCAGGGCATCACCATCGACGTGGCTTACCGCTATTTCTCCACCGCACGCCGCAAGTTCATCATCGCGGACACGCCGGGGCATGAGCAGTACACCCGCAACATGGTGACGGGCGCGTCCACAGCGCACGCCGCCATCGTGCTGGTCGACGCCACCCGCGTGACCGTGACCGACGGCCGCGCCGAGCTGCTGGCGCAGACCAAGCGCCATTCGGCCATCCTGAAGCTGCTGGAACTGCAACACGTGATCGTGGCTATCAACAAGATGGACCTGGTGGAGTTCAGCGAGGAGCGCTTCAACCAGATCCGCGCCGCCTACACCGAGCTGGCCAGCCAGCTGGGTTTGAAGGATGTGCGCTACGTGCCGGTGTCGGCGCTGCGTGGCGACAATATCGTCAACGCCAGCCAGGCCATGCCGTGGTACCAGGGCGAGCCGCTGCTGCCGCTGCTGGAAGCCCTGCCGGTGGAAGAACCCGCACCCGAAGGCGACGCCGCGCTGCGTTTCCCGGTGCAGCTGGTGATCCGCCAGGACGGCGCCCAGGCTGACGACTTCCGCGGCTATGCCGGCCGGGTCGAGGCAGGCACCGTGCGCGTGGGCCAGAAGCTGCGCGTGCTGCCGGCCAACCGCGATGCGCTGGTGGCGGAAGTGCTGACGCCCAACGGCGTGGCCGAATCGGCCAGTGTGGGCGAGACGGTGACGGTGCGTTTGTCGGAAGACGTGGATGTGTCACGCGGTGATATGTTCGTGGCTGCCGCCGCGGACAGCGTTTCGGCCAAGAAGCTGACCGCCGACCTGTGCTGGTTCGACGATGAATCGCTCAATCCGGCCCGCAAATATGTGCTCAAGCACACCACGGCTAGCGTGTTCGCGCGCGTGTCGTCGGTGGATCGCGTGCTGGACGTGCATACGCTGCTGCACGAGACCGACCGCCACGAGATCGGCCTGAACGATATCGGCTCGGTGCAGATCTCGCTGCAAAAGCCCATCGTCTGCGACAACTATGGCGACAACCCGGCAACCGGCGCGTTCGTGCTGATCGACGAAGCCACCAACCACACCGTGGCCGCTGGCATGATCCGTGCGTTCGCTTAAGGCGAGTGCATAGACAAATCGATCCAGTGAGCGCGAAGGAGCATGGCATGGGCAAGGTCTATCTGATCGGCGCGGGTCCCGGCGCCGCGGACCTCATTACGGTGCGCGGTGCACGGCTTTTGGGCGAAGCCCAGGTGGTGCTGCACGATGCGCTGGTTTCGCCCGAGATGCTGGCATGGTGTCCGCAGGCGCAGCTGATCGAGGTGGGCAAGCGCTGCGGCCAACGCTCCACCGCGCAGTTGTTCATCAACCGCCAGATCGTGGACCAGGCCAGCAAGTTCGAGCGCGTGGTGCGCTTGAAGGGCGGGGATCCGATGCTGTTCGGCCGCGCCGACGAGGAGCTGCAGGCGCTGGAAGAAGCCGGCATCGAGTACGAGGTCGTGCCGGGCATCACCGCCGCGCTGGCGGCCGCTTCCGCGATCCGCAAGCCGCTCACCAAGCGCGGCGTGTCGCGCAGCGTGGCGTTTGCGACGCAATCCAAGGCGGCCGACACGATCGACGTGGAGGCGGATGTCAAGGCCGATACGGTGGTGTATTACATGGGTCGCGACCAGGCGGCATCCATCGYCGCGCAGTTGATCGCGCACGGCAAGCCGGCGTCCACGCCCGCCTGGGTGGTCGAGGCCGCTACCTCGGCGCACCAGCGCAGCCGCCAGTTCACGCTGCGGCAGATGGCGGCGGGCGAGGCGGCGGCCTGGATCAATCCGGTGCATCCCAGCCTGCTGATGATCGGCGAAGCGCTGGCCTCGCGGGCTAGCGAGGTGGTGCCGCAGGATGTGGATGGCGACGTTGCATACGCGCGGACTCGCGCGGCCTGAAGTGCTGGGTGCGCCAAATGAAAAAGCCGGGCAACGTTGCGTTGCCCGGCTTTTTCTTTGTGCTTGTGTGCTTGTGCGCTTGTGAGCTTTCGGGCTGCGCTGGTTTGCTCCCCTCTCCCGCTTGCGGGAGAGGGGCCGGGGGAGAGGGCGGGCGCTCGTTACGCCGTCGTGCTGGAAAACACCGCGGGCTTCGTTTCAAGTGGCTCCTAGCTAAGCCACCCCTCTCCCCGGCCCTCTCCCCCTGAGGGGCGAGGGAGTGAAAGCCGGCGTCATGGCGCGCGGCTTTGGCCCGTTCTTCGGCTTCGTTCGATGTCTCAGGTGCGCTGTTCCGCGCTGCTGAGCGTCGCCGCGCAATAAGCCGCAATCGCATCCAGCACGCTGTCATCCTCGCCGACAGCCGCCGCGCAGCGGATCGTCACCCCCGGAAGCTTGCCCCGGCAATCATCCAGCAAGGCCGGCAGGTCCCGCCGCAGATGCCCGCCCTGGCCAAAGAACACCGGCACCACATTGATGTCGGTAACGCCCCCGGCGGCCAGCGCCGCCAGCGTATCCGGCAGCGAAGGCGTCATCAGTTCCAGGAAGGCCAGGCGCACCGCGCAATCCGGCAGCATGGCTGTCAGCCTGGCGTGCAGCCGGTCAAACGGCTCGCGCCAGCGCGCATCGCGCGCGCCATGGCCGAACAGCACCATGGCCTGGCGGGGAAGGGGCGTGGTATTCATCTTCGAGCCTTAATGCTTGCGCTGGCTGGCTGCTTAATGCCGGTCCACCCAGCGCAACGCGCCAAGCGCCACCAGCAGGTACAGCGTGCCGGGGATCAGCGCCGAGACGATGGGCGGCCAGGTATGCAGCAGCCCAACGTGCGAGAACAGGGTGTTGGACAAGTGGAAGGACAGCCCCAGCATGATGCCGCCGAACACCTTCACACCCACCGCGCCGGCTCGCGCGTGCAGGTAGGCAAAGGGCAGGGCCAGCGCCACCATCACGAACAGGGTCAGCGGGTAGATCACTTTCTTCCAGAAGGCGATCTCGTAGCGCTGGGTGTCCTGCTTGTTGTCGCGCAGGTGGCGGATATAGCGGAACAGGTCCACCGTGGACATCCGCTCCGGCTCCACCAGCAGCACCGACAGGATCTGCGGCGTCAGCTCGGAGCGCATGGCCATGGTGGGCACGCTTTGCTGCTCGCCGCGGAAGGCCGGTGCCAGGGCGTCCGCCTTGCCGGGCTCGCCCTTGGGCAGCTCCAGGAAGTGGGTCTCGGTCACGCCGGTGAGCTGCCAGGACTGGCCTCCCTCGTAGCGGCCTTCCTTGGCCACGCGGATCACGCTCAGGCGGTATTGGTCGTCGAACTCGTAAATGGTGACGCCGGTGATGCTCTGGTCGGGCCGCAGGCCGGCCACGTTGACGAAGCGCGTGACCTCATGGCCCTTGGAGGCATCGCGGTCGCGGTCCTTGACCCACACGCCGGAGCGAAAGCCCGCCGACACCGTGGCGCCCAGTGCTTCGAGCTTGACCTTCTGCGCGTACTGCTCGGCCTTGGGGCCGATGAACTCGCCGAAGATAAACGTGGCGATGGCCAGCGGAATCGCCAGCTTGAACAGCGAGAACAGCGCCTGGCGCGTATTCAGGCCGGCCACCCGGAAAATGGTGTACTCGGACTGGCTGGCCAGTTGCGAGAACACATAGATGGCGCTGATCAGCACGGCGATCGGCAGCACCTCATAGATGCGGGTGGGCGCCTGCAGGATGACGTGGAAGAACGCCACCAGCGAGGTGTAGCGGCCGGCCACGCTCTCCAGCTCGCTGAGCATGTCGAAGAACACGAACAGCGCCAGCACCGCAAACAGGATGAAGGCAAAGACGCCGTAGATCAGCCGCGCGAAATAACGCTCGTAGACGCGCAATACCTTCATGCCTGGTTCTCCCGGGCGCCACCCTTGCGGGGCAGGCCGAAGACCGCACGCCAGCCACCCAGGCTGCGGTTCTGGCGGTAGCGGAACAGCATCACCGCGCCCAGCAGGGCGATCAGGTGGAACGGCCACCAGGCCAACGCGAACGGGATGGAGCCGGAGCGCACCCAGGCCTGCGAGAGATTGATCACGTTACTGTAGGTGAGGTAGATCAGCACCGCGAAGACCAGGGGCGTGTAGCGGCCCAGGCGCGGGTTGACGTAGGCAAGCGGGATGGCGATCAGCACAAAGTTGAAGGCCAGCAGCGGCAGCGACAGGCGCCACAGCAACTCGCCCAGGTTCTCGTTGGTGCGGTTGCGCAGCAGGTCGATGGTGTCGCGGCTCTTGGTCGGCAGGTTGGCGTCCGATTCAGGTGGTTTGTTGTCCACCTTGACCGCGTACTGGTCGAATTCGACGATGCGGTAGTCGATCTTGCCCGGCGTGCCGGCATAGCGGCGGCCGTTTTCCATCACCACCATGCGGTCGCCGTTGGGCATGGTTTGGAACTGGCCCTGGTGGGCCAGCGCCACGCCGATCTTGTCGGCCTCGGCGTTGGCCACGAAGACGTTGCGCGCGTGCTTCATGTCGGCGTCGATGCCTTCGATGAACAGGACGTAATTGCCCTTGGCCGGCTCGATGAAGCGGCCGGCGGCAATCATGGACAGCACGCCGCGCTGCTCGAAGCGGTCGCGGAACAGCGCGCTTTGCTGGTTGGCCCACGGCCAGGCGAACATGCCCAGCAGCAGCGACATGATGATGAAGGGCGCGGCAAATTGCAGCACCGGCTTGACCAGGTCGCGCAGCGAGATGCCGGCCGAGAACCACACCACCATCTCCGAGTCCTTGTACCAGCGCGTGAGCACGATCAGGGTGGAGATGAACAGGGTGGCGGACAGCAGGATCGACAGGTAGCCGATGGTGGCCAGGCCGATCAGCATCAGGACGTCATTGGGGCTGGCCTGGCCATTGGCGGCCATGCCGAGAATACGGATCACGAGCGAGGTCAGCATGAAGGTCAGCATGACCAGAAACACCGCGCCGGCGGTGTATGCGAGCTCGCGACGCAAGGCTTGTTGAAAGATCATGCGGAGTCGGTTCCGGGCTGCCGGCCGGCGCGGGCGATGTCGGTGCCGGGGGGCTTGCTAGCAAGCATAGCGGACCGGCGGCGGCAAATCGCGGATAATAGGAGCTTTCGTGGTGGACAAGCCCCTGGAAGGAAGCGCGATGGAATTTAGCACAAAAGCCTTGGATTGGAGCAAAGCGGGCCAAAATGGTTTCCTGGCAACCAAGACCGATTGTCTGGTGGTGGGCCTGTTTGAAGGACAGAGCCTGGCCGGTGTGGCCAAGGCGCTCGACGTGGCAACCAAGGGTTTGGTCTCCCGGCTCGTCAAGCTGGGCGATTTCGAAGGCAAGCGCGGTACCCAGCTGATGCTGCACGAAGTGGCCGGCGTGGGTGCTGCCCGCGTGCTGCTGGTGGGCTTTGGCAAGGAAGCCGAGTTCGGCGACAAGGCGTTCGCCGAGGCGGTGCGCACCGCGCTGCGTGCCTTGTCCGGCACGCGCGCCGCCAATGTGCTGTGGTGCCTGGCCCAGCAGCAGGCCCCGCAGCAAGCTGGCAACGCCCGCGACCTGGCCTGGCGCCTGATCACCACCGTCACCCTGATCCGCGAGGCGGGCTACCGCCTGCTGGAGCGCCATCCGGGCCTCAAGCGCGCCAACGCCAGTACCAAGGGCAACGGCAACGGCGCCGACAAGCTCACCGGCCTGCGCAAGGTGGTGCTTACCGTGGACGCTGCTGACGCCAAGCCGGCCGCCCAGGCCGTGGTCCGCGGCGCGGCCATCGCCAACGGCATGGAGCTGACCAAGGACCTGGGCAACCTGCCGTCCAACATCTGCACGCCGACCTACCTGGCCAATACCGCGCGCAGCATCGCCAAGCGCCACAAGCTCAAGGTGGAAGTGCTGGGCCGCAAGCAGCTCGAGGCCCTGAAGATGGGCGCCTTCCTGGCGGTCACCAAGGGCGCGGTGGAGCCGCCCCAGTTCATCGTGCTGCGCTACGACGGCGCCTCGGCCAAGCAGGCGCCGGTGGTGCTGGTGGGCAAGGGCATCACCTTCGATACCGGCGGCATCTCGCTCAAGCCCGGCGAGGGCATGGATGAGATGAAGTACGACATGTGCGGCGCCGCCTCGGTGCTGGGCACGCTGCAGGCGGTGGCCGAGATGGGCCTCAAGCTGAACGTGATCGCGGTGGTTCCCACCTGCGAGAACATGCCATCCGGCAACGCCACCAAGCCCGGCGACGTGGTCACCAGCATGTCCGGCCAGACCATCGAGATCCTCAACACCGACGCCGAAGGCCGCCTGGTCCTGTGCGACGCGCTGACCTATGTGGAGCGCTTCAAGCCGGCCGCCGTGGTGGATGTGGCAACCCTGACCGGCGCCTGCATCATCGCGCTGGGCCACGTCAACAGCGGCCTGTACGCGCGCAACGATGGCCTCGCGGACCAACTGCTGCAAGCCGGCCGCAAGGCCATGGACACCGCCTGGCGCATGCCGCTGGACGATGACTACCAGGACCAGCTGAAGTCCAACTTTGCGGATATGGCCAATATCGGTGGCCGCCCGGCCGGCAGCGTGACCGCCGCCTGCTTCCTGGCGCGCTATACCGAGAAGTACGACTGGGCCCACCTGGACATCGCCGGCACGGCCTGGAAGAGCGGCGCCGCCAAGGGCGCCACCGGCCGCCCGGTGCCCCTGCTGGCGCAGTTCCTGATGGACCGCGCTGGCTGAAGCTGGATGGTTAAGCTTGATGCTTGACAGCAGGGACGGGCCGGCGCCGGCATCTGCGCGGGTCCGTCCCTGTTTAGCTTCATTCTCACAGGATTGCTTTCAACCATGACGCGTATCGATTTCCACAGCAACGTGCCCGACAAGCTCGGCTACGCTTGCCGGCTGATCCGCAAGGCGTACGGCGCCGGCCAGAAACTGGTGGTGCATGGCGCGCCGGAGCAGCTGGCGCAGCTCGATGCGCGCTTGTGGACGTTCTCCGCGCTGGATTTCCTGCCGCATTGCGGCGTGGACAGCCCGAACGCCGGGGTGACGCCGATCGTGTTGGCGGCCGCGCTGGACCAGGCTCCGCACCATCAGCTGCTGATCAATCTTAGCGCCGAGCCGCCGGCGCAGTTCGCCAGCTTCGAGCGCATGATCGAGGTGGTCGGCAGCGACGCCGACGACCGTGCCGCCGGGCGCGAGCGCTTTCGCCTGTACCGCGAGCGCGGCTATCCGCTGGCGCACCACGATATCGCCCAGGCCGGCCAGGCAACACAGGGTAAGGGGGATGCCGCATGACCGAACGCACCACCTCGCGGGTGATCCCGCGCATCGGGCCCAACGACAGCATTCCACTGCTGACGGAGGTGATCGACCTGCCCACCGACGGTGCCAGGCAAACGGCGCCGGATGCGACGCCGACCGCGGCCACGCAAGCGGTCGCGTGGTCGGATTCCGGCGCTGGCGGCCCAGGCCATGCCCAGCCCGTGCATGACATGACCTGGCCTGGCCCGGTCACCCATGTCGTCATGCCCCGTGAGACCGGCGACGGCATTCCCGCGCCCGAGATCCCGGCGCTGCACCAGCCAACCCCGTCGACCCAGGATGGCGCCTACTCGGTCTCGCACGCCACGCACCACGCCAGCCCGCCGCCCAGCCCGGACGAGCTGCGCGCCGTGCGCAGCGAGCTGCTGACCCGCGTGATGATGCGGTTTCGCACCGAATGGCCGCAGGTAGTGGAGGCCCATACCGAAGCCACGCTGCAATCGCGCCTGGCCCCGCTGACCGCGCAACTGGCGGCGGAACTGACGCAGGCGATGGAGGCCCGGCTGGTGGAATGGCTGGACGCCACGCTGGAAGAAATCGAGCGGGATCCGGGCGGAATGTGAAGGATCCAATCGCGCGGGTGTTTGCGTCTGCGCTGCACCATAAAAAAAGCCCGCGATTGCTCGCGGGCTTTTGTCCTTCTGGCGATGAAGCCGCAGCCTCAGTCCGTCACAGCGCCCTTGCTGGCGGTCGAAGCCAGCTTGGCGAACTTGGCCAGCACGCCACGGGTGTAGCGCGGTGCCGGCTGCTTCCAGGCGGCGCGGCGCTTGGCCAGCTCTTCTTCGCTCACGTTGAGTTCCAGTAGCAGCTTGTGCGCGTCGATGGTGACCGAGTCGCCTTCCTGCACCAGCGCGATGTTGCCGCCCACGTGCGCTTCCGGCGCGACGTGGCCGACCACCATGCCCCAGGTGCCGCCCGAGAAGCGGCCGTCGGTAATGAAGCCGACCGATTCGCCCAGGCCCTTGCCGATGATGGCCGAGGTGGGGGCCAGCATTTCAGGCATGCCGGGGCCGCCCTTGGGGCCCAGGTAGCGCAGCACCAGGATGTCGCCGGCGTTGATCTTGTCGGCCAGGATGGCGTCCATGGCGCTTTGCTCGTCCTCGAACACGCGGGCCGGGCCGGTGATGACCGGGTTCTTCAGGCCGGTGATCTTGGCGACGGCGCCTTCCTGTGCCAGGTTGCCCTTCAGGATGGCCAGGTGGCCTTCCTTGTAGAGCGCCTTTTCGATCGGCATGATCACGTCCTGGTCGGCGCGCGGGGTGTCCGGCACGTTTTCCAGTTCCTCGGCCAGGGTGCGGCCGGTGATGGTCAGGCAGTCGCCGTGCATCAGGCCTGCCTTGAGCAGGATCTTCATGACCTGGGGAATGCCGCCCGCGCGGTGCAGGTCGGTTGCCACGTACTGGCCCGACGGCTTCAGGTTGCAGATCACCGGCACCTTGCGGCGGATGCGCTCGAAGTCGTCGATGCTCCATTCCACTTCGGCCGAGTGGGCGATCGCCAGGTAGTGCAGCACGGCGTTGGTGGAGCCGCCGGTGGCCATGATCAGCGCAACGGCGTTCTCGATGGACTTGCGCGTGATGATGTCGCGCGGCTTGATGTCCTTCTTGATGGCCTCGACCAGCACGCGTGCCGATTCGGCGGCGCTGTCGACCTTTTCCTGGTCCGGGTTGGCCATGGTCGACGAGTACAGCAGCGACATGCCCAGCGCCTCGAACGAGGAGCTCATGGTGTTGGCGGTGTACATGCCACCGCACGAGCCCGACGACGGGCAGGCATTCTTCTCGACGCCCTCGAAGTCTTCCTGGCTCAGGCGGCCGGCGGTGAATTCGCCCACGGCCTCGAACGACGACACGATGGTCAGGTCCTTGCCCTTCCAGTTGCCCGGCTTGATGGTGCCGCCGTACACATAGATGCCCGGCACGTTGGTGCGCGCCAGCGCGATCATGCCGCCCGGCATGTTCTTGTCGCAGCCGCCGATCACGACCACGCCGTCCATCCACTGGCCCTGGGTCGCGGTCTCGATACAGTCGGCGATGACTTCGCGGGAGATCAGCGAGTACTTCATCCCTTCGGTGCCCATCGACATGCCGTCCGAGATGGTCGGGGTGCCGAAGATCTGCGGGTTGGCGTCGGAGGCCTTGATGGCCGCCACGGCGGCGTCGGCCAGGCGTTGCAGGCCGGAGTTGCACGGCGTGATGGTGGAGTGGCCGTTGGCGATGCCCACCATCGGCTTGTCGAAGTCTTCCTTCTTGTAGCCCAGCGCGTAGTACATCGAGCGGTTGGGGGAGCGCGCCACGCCTTGCGTGATGTGCTGCGAGCGTTTGTTGTATGCCATGGGAATCTCCGGGGGAAGTGTGCCGGCCTGCGCGGGGCGCCTCAGGGTTCCGAGGACCGGGCAGGCTCTTGCCATGTTGTGGACGAGAGCATGCCGCTTGCCTTTTATCGTGTCAAATATATTATTCAACCTTTATTGAGTCGAAAAACATATCAGGAGCGCCTTTGGACCTGCGCCAGTTGCGCTACTTCGTTACCGTGGCGGAGGAGCTACATTTCGGCCGCGCCGCGCGGCGGCTCACCATGACGCAGCCACCGCTGTCCCAGCAGATCCAGGCGCTGGAGGAGGAGATTGGCGTGCAGCTGTTCGCCCGCACGCGGCGCTCGGTGGCGCTCACCCCTGCCGGCCAGCAATGGCTGCCCGAGGTGCGCCGCGTGCTGGCCGATGCGGCCGCGCTGCCGGGCCTGGCCCAGCGGCTGGCGCGCGGGGAGGCTGGCACGCTGTCGCTGGCCTTTGTCAGCACGGCCGACTACGGCATCCTGCCCGACCTGCTGCGGCGCTTCCGGGCGCGGCACCCCAACGTGCAGCTGCAACTGCGCGAGGCCACCAGCGATATCCAGCTGGAGGCCCTGATGGACGGCGGCATCGACGCCGGGCTGGTGATCCGCCCGCAACTGCCGGCCATGCCGCATGGCGTGGCCTACCTGCCGCTGGTGCGCGAGCCGCTGGTGCTGGCCGTGCCGCAGGGCTGGCGCCCGGATGGCTCGGCGGGGGTGGCCGATGGAACGGAGCCCGGCGTTTCCCTGAAAGAAGCGGCGCACGAGCCGCTTATCATCTTTCCCCGGCGAAGCGCGCCGGCGTTTTATGACATCATTACGGGCTGTTATGCGCGCGAAGGCCTCACGCCGGTGATCGCCCAGGAGGCCATCCAGATGCAGACGATCGTCAGCCTGGTGTCCGCCGGCATGGGGGTGGCCCTGGTGCCGGCCTCGCTTTGCAACCTTCGCCGTACCGGTGTGTCCTACCTGCCGTTGCGCGACGCCGGGCCCGATATCGAGACCGGGCTGGTGTGGCGTGAGGCTGGTGCCGACGGCGTGAGCCCCGTGCTGAGATCGTTTATCGAGATCGCCGGCGCGCTGGCCGCTGCCATGACGCTGACGCAAAACGCTGGCATAACACCGGGCACGGAGCCGGGCGCGGAGCTTGGCACTGCCGCCGCGGCAACGCACCTGACGGGCGCAGCCTGAACCCTGATATCGCGCCGGACGCCAGTTTGCCCGTGCGCGATCTCTCTACCTACAACCCTAACCACGGCACACATGCTGATTCATCCCCAATTCGACCCGGTTGCGATTCATCTCGGCCCGCTCGCCATCCGCTGGTACGGGCTGATGTACCTCGCCGGGTTCATCATGTTCCTATGGTTCGGGCGCCTGCGCATCCGCCAGCCGCATATCGCGGCCCAGGGCTGGACGGTCAAGGACCTGGACGACATGCTGTTCTTCGGCGTGCTGGGCGTGATCCTGGGCGGGCGGCTGGGCTACGTGTTCTTCTACAAGGCCGATTACTACCTGAGCCATCCGCTGGAGATCTTCAAGGTGTGGGAGGGCGGCATGGCCTTCCACGGCGGTTTTCTGGGCGTGATCGTGGCAATGTGGCTGTTCGCCAAGCTGCGCGGGCGGCACTGGATGGAGGTCACCGATTTCATCGCACCGATGATCCCTTGCGGGCTGGCGGCCGGGCGCATCGGCAACTTCATCAACGGCGAGCTGTGGGGCCGTCCCACGGACCTGCCGTGGGGCATGATCTTCCCGCAGGCCGGCGACAACATTCCCCGCCATCCTTCGCAGCTTTATCAATTTGCCGGCGAAGGCGTGGCGCTGTTCATCATCCTGTGGCTGTTCGCCAGGAAGCCGCGCCCCATGGGCGCGGTCTCGGGCGTGTTCCTGATCGGCTACGGCGGATTCCGTTTCCTCGCCGAGTTCGCGCGCGAGCCGGATAACTTCCTGGGCCTGCTGGCGCTGAACTTCTCCATGGGCCAGTGGCTGAGCCTGCCGATGATCCTGGCCGGCATTGCCTTGGTGGTCTGGGCGAACCGTCACGGACAGGCGGCGCAGGCCCCGATCCGTTGAAGCTGGCGCGGATGACCCCGCAGTTGACCCCGCAGTTGACCCCGTTCACCGCAGCCATCTTCGATATGGATGGCCTGCTGATCGACTCCGAGCGCGCCATCATGCAGGCATGGATTGGCGCCGCGCGCGAGATCGGCATCACGCTGGCGGCCAGCGACTACGTGCAGGTCATCGGCAAGGCCAAGCCGGAGTCCGATGCCTTCCTGGTTTCCCTGCTTGGCGACGAGCATGCCTTCCGCCAGGTGCAGGCGATGGCGGGCGCGCAATTGCATGCGCCGGCCACCGGGCCCCGGTTTCCGCTGAAGCCCGGCGCCAGGGAATTGCTCTCGGCGCTGCGCGGCGCGGGCATTCCCTGCGCGGTGGCATCGTCATCCCGTGTCGAGGAGATCAAGGACCGGCTCGGGCGCGTGGGCGTGCTGGATTTCTTTTCTTCCGTCTCGGGTGGTGATGAGGTGCGTCGCGGCAAGCCGGACCCGGCGCTGTACCAGCTCGCCGCCGAGCGCCTCGGCGTGGCGCCGCGGGCGTGCCTGGCCTTCGAGGACAGCGAGAACGGCGCAACGGCCGCGAACCGCTCGGGGGCGCAGGTGGTGGTGGTGCCCGATATCAAGCCACCTTCGCCGGTCGTGACCGGATTCAGTTTCCGGGTACTGGACACGCTGCATGAGGCCATTGCGCACGTGCCGCACTGGTTCGGTGTCCACGCGGCAGGGGGTTTGGCGGGCTAGTCCGCACGCGGCGCCCCATGGCGTTCGCTGCCTTGCATTCGTCCGCGCCGCCCCCTGGCGCTGGCGACCATGGTGAGACTGACCCTCCTGTTGATTGGCGCGCAAGCGTTGCGCGAGCGCTGGAAGATGCTGCGCATGCGGCTGCGCAACATCGATTTGTCTTGTCATCTGGCCGCCGTTATTCATAATTATGAATTATTGGGCCTGGCAAGACACATTTCACCGTGCCGCAAGCCACCCCGATGCCATTGCATTCTTCCGTCCGGAGGCACCATGCGCATCATCCAGCAGGCCCTGTACCTCGAAGTCGCGGAGCGCCTGCGCGCCATGATCGACGAGCACGCGCTGATGCCCGGCGCCTGGATCGATGAGGCCACGGTGGCCGAGTCCATGGGGATCTCGCGCACGCCGATGCGCGAGGCGCTCAAGGTGCTGGCCGCCGAAGGCCTGGTGCGGCTGGAGCCGCGCCGCGGCTGCTTCGTCAACGCCTTGTCCGAGCAGGACCTCGACGAGATCTTCCCGCTGATGGCGCTGCTGGAAGGACGCTGCGCCTATGAGGCGGCGCGCAACGCCACCGCCGAGGACCTCGACGCGCTCGAAAGCCTGCATGCCGACCTGACCCAGTATGCGCAGGCCGGCAATATCGACGCCTACTACGAAACCAACTACCAGATCCACGAAGCCATCCAGCGGCTCGCCGGCAACCGCTGGCTGTCCGGCCTGATCAGCGACCTGCGCAAGGTGCTGCGCCTGTCGCGCCACAAGAGCCTGAAGCTGCCGGGCCGCATCCGCGAATCCTGCGCCGAGCATCTGTCGGTGTTCTCCGCGCTCAAGGCGCATGACCCAGAGGGCGCCGAGACCCTGATGAAGACGCACTTGCTGCGCCAGCGCGGCGCGCTCAGGGCACTGGACGCCGCCGAGGTTGCCGTGGTTGACGATAGCGGTGGCGACCCCATCCCCGAAGCACCGCCCGGCCGCCTGCACCTGGCCGGCAAATCATCCGTTGATCGATAGCAGCTTGGACAGCCGTTACGGATAGCCCCTACGGACCGCACTCACAGACAGCCAAAAGCAGGTACGCCCATGGATTCCCTCAGCAATAGCGAACAGAAAGTCAGCGCGCCCCTGAGCGGCTTTGAGCCGTCGGCGCCAACCCTGTTGTCCCGCTTTGGCCGGTGGTGGGGCCGCAAGGGCGATGGCAACGCCAAGCCGGATGCGGTTGCCGATGCCAAGGCACATGCCAAGGCCGTGGCGCTGCCGGCTCGCGTGCTGCGCCGGCAGCGCGAGCAGCTGCGCCAGTGCTTCGATGCGCGCCTGACCGACAGCGCGGCCAACGCCGCCGCGCAAACCTGGCGGGCCGAGTACGAAGCCGCGGACGATGACGCACGCCAGGCCATGCTCGGCGTGCTGGCCGAAGTCGCCGCCAGCGGCAGCGCGCAAGCGGATGATGAGGCCAAGGACGGCAAGGCGGACAAATCCGTGTCCGGCCCGCCGCAGGCCACGTCCAATGCGCGCATCCGCTTCTTCAAGCGGCTGGCCGCGCTACACGGGCAGGAGGGCGCAAGCGTCTGCGGCCTGCATTTCCTGATCGGCCTGCGTGCTGACATGCTGCGCTGGCACAAGCGCGTGCCGGGCCTGCGCCCGCTTGACGACGATCTGGAGGCGCTGTTCTCCAACTGGTTCGACGTGGGCCTGCTGGAACTGCAGCCCATCACGTGGGACTCGCCCGCATCGTTGCTGGAAAAGCTGATCCGCTACGAGGCGGTGCACGAGATCGCGTCCTGGGCGGACCTGCGCAACCGGCTCGATTCCGATCGCCGCTGCTATGCGTTCTTTCACCCGCGCATGCCACGCGAGCCGCTGATCTTTGTCGAGGTGGCCTTCGTGCCCGAGATGGCCGCCAACGTCCACGCGCTGCTGGACGAAGCCGCGCCGCTGGAGGATCTGCGCCGCGTGAAGTGGGCGATCTTCTATTCCATCTCCAATACGCAGGCAGGCCTGCGCGGCGTGAGCTTTGGCAACTTCCTGCTCAAGCGCGTGATCGAGGAGTTGCAGCGCGAGTTTCCCAAGCTCAAGCAGTTCGCCACGCTCTCGCCCATTCCCGGGTTTGCCGACTGGCTGCGCAAGCGTGATGGCGACGCGGTGGCCAAGGTGCTGGGTGACAAGCGCCTGGCGCGCTGGAGCGAGCGCCACGGCACCCCACCCGCCGACGGCGCTGGCTGGCTGGCCGCGCTGCCTGCCGATTCCGAGGACGCGATGGTGCGCGACATCGCGCTGGCGCTGGCCGCGCATTACCTGGTGCGCGAGCGCCAGCAGGCGCTGCCGGCCGATCCGGTGGCGCGCTTTCACCTGGGCAATGGCGCCTGCGTGGAGCGCCTGAATTGGGCCGCCGACCTGTCGCGCAAGG
Source organism: Cupriavidus sp. 05L411 (assembly GCF_056398045.1). NCBI lineage: Bacteria > Pseudomonadati > Pseudomonadota > Betaproteobacteria > Burkholderiales > Burkholderiaceae > Cupriavidus > Cupriavidus sp. 05L411. The sequence continues at coordinate 30,430 of NZ_JBFTOQ010000052.1, forward strand.
GCCGCGCGCAGTCGTGCGGGATGATGGTGAATTATCTTTACGTGCCCGAGGCGCTAGATGACAATCTGGTGCGCCTTGGCAACGGATCCCCGCGCATGAGCCGCGCGGTGAGCAAGCTGTTGTAACCCTGGTCAGGTAACAGATAAGGCCGCGGGCCGCGTTCGCGGGCCATTCCAGCAGTTCTTCGTTTTGACTTTCCACAGCAGAAGAGAGAGGAGACAGAGTCATGAATCGTCGTCAGTTTCAACTGGCAGGGCTGGCTTGCGCGCTGGGCGCGGGTTTGGGCGCGGTAGCGCCCGTGGCGCAGGCTGACACCTGGCCGTCCAAGCCGATCACCGTGATCGTGCCGTTCCCGGCCGGCGGCGGTACCGATGCCTTCGCCCGCCCGCTGACCGCGCAGCTTTCCAAGCAGCTCGGCAAGCAGTTCGTGATCGATAACCGCGGCGGCGCCGGCGGCACCGTGGGCGCGAGCATCGCGGCCAAGGGCGCGCCGGACGGCTATACGGTTTTCATCGGCGGGGCGCACCACGCCATCGCACCGTCGTTCTACAAGAAGCTCGACTACGACATCGAGAAGGATTTCATCCCCATCACGGTGATCGCGCAGCCGCCGCAGGTGATCGTGGTGAACCCGACCAAGGTCGCCGCCAACACGCTGGGCGAGCTGATCGCCTATGCCAAGAAGAACCCTGGCCAGCTGAACTACGCTTCGGCCGGCAACGGCTCGTCCCACCATCTGGCGGGTGAGTTGTTCAAGCTGCAGACCAAGACCTTCATCACGCATATTCCCTACAAGGGTGCGGGCCCTGCGCTGTCCGACCTGATCGCGGGCCAGGTGGATATGGATTTCGACGGTCTCGGTTCTTCGGCCCAGCACATCCGCGCCGGCCGCATCAAAGCGCTGGCGGTGGCATCGACCAAGCGCTCGGCCGCGTTCCCGAATGTGCCCACGGCCGCCGAGGCCGGGGTGCCTAACTACGAAGTTTCCACCTGGTACGCGATGTGGGTGCCCAAGGGCACGCCCAAGGACATCGTCGACCGGCTTTACACCGAAGTGGAGAAGGCACTGAACACGCCCGAGATGAAGCAGATCTGGCTTGCCAATGGCTCCGATACGCCGGCCCTTACGCAAGAGCAGTTCGCGCAGTTCCAGCGCGCCGAGATCAAGCGCTGGGCTACGGTGGTGCAGCAGTCCGGCGCCAAGATCGACTGATGGAGGATAGCCGCATGGTTTCCGATGTTTCCCGTGCGCGTGGAGCGCAGGCATGAGCGGCACGGTAGCGTTCGCGCGTGAGGGCGACGTGGCCACGGTCACGCTGTCCCACGCTGGCAAGCTCAATGCCATCTCCGTGGCGATGTGGCGCGCGCTGGCGCAGGGCTTTGCGGACCTGTCCGCCGATCCCTCGCTGCGCTGCGTGGTGGTGCGCGGCGCCGATGGCAACTTTGCCGCCGGCGCCGACATTGCCGAGTTCCCCGAGGAACGGGGCGATGCCGCCGCGCTGCGCCGTTACCACGAGGCGGTGATTGCGCCGGCGCTGGCCGCCATCGCGGGCTGCCTGCATCCGACGCTTGCCATGATCGAAGGGGTTTGCGTGGGTGGCGGGCTGGAGATCGCCTGCCATTGCGACCTGCGCATCGCCGCCGACGACAGCCGCTTCGGCGTGCCGATCAACCGCCTCGGCTTTCCCATGGCGCCCGGGGAGCTGACCGGGCTGCTGGCCCTGGCGGGCCGCGCGGTGACGCTGGAGATCCTGCTGGAGGGCAGGGTGTTCGACGCCGCCGAGGCGCGCGAGAAGGGGCTGCTGACGCGTGTGGTGCCGGCAGCGGCACTCGGCGAGGAAGTCGCCGCGGCCGTCAAGCGCATCGTGGCCGGTGCGCCGTTGGCCGCCCGCATCAACAAGCAGAGCATCCGCCGCCTGGCGCCGGCGCCCGCGCCGCTCACCGCGGCGGAGCTCGACGCCCATTTCCGCTATGGCGATAGCGCCGACCATGCCGAAGGCGTGGCGGCATTCCTGGCACGCCGGCCGCCGCGTTTTAGCGGTCAATAGCACAGGCAAAAGCACGGGCAATCGCTTTAGGTATCATTGCCGGCTATTGATCGGATTGCCCATGCGGATTGCCCATGCTATTGCCGATTCCGTTTTTCATCTTCCGCAATATGAACGCCAACCTGTTCGCCCTATTCGAATCCCGCTTCCCGGCGGACCGCAGTGCCTGCTGCATTGAAACCCACGACGGCCTCTACTACAGCTGGGACGACCTGGACCGCGCCACTGCCAAGATGGCCAACCTGCTGGCTGCGCTCAAGCTGCCCGAGGGCGCGCGCGTGGCGGTGCAGGTGGAAAAATCGCCGGAGGCGCTGTTCCTGTACCTTGCCACGCTGCGTGCGGGCTACATCTACCTGCCGCTCAATACCGCCTACCAGGAAGCCGAGATCGATTACTTTGTCGGCAACGCGGAGCCGGCGGTGGTGGTGTGCAGCAGCGCTAACTTCGGCTGGGTGTCCAAGGTGGCGTTCCGCCACGGCACCAAGCACGTCTTCACGCTGGACGACGACCGCTCAGGCTCGCTGTTGTCCCGCGCCGCTGCGCAACCGGACCGCTTCGCCACGGTGGCGCGCGGCGCCGACGAGCTCGCCGCCATTCTCTACACCTCGGGCACCACGGGCCGCAGCAAGGGCGCCATGCTCACGCACGGCAACCTGGCCTCCAACGCCAAGACGCTGCATGCGTATTGGGGCTGGCGCAGCGACGACGTGCTGCTGCACATGCTGCCGATCTTCCACGTGCATGGCCTGTTCGTCGCGTCGCACGGCGCGCTCTTGGCCGGTGCCAAGATGATCTGGGCGCCCAAGCTCGACATGGCGCAGATCCTCAAATTCCTGCCGCGTTGCACCGTGATGATGGGCGTGCCCACGTATTACGTGCGCATGGTGCAGGAGCCGCGCTTTGACGACGATACCTGCCGCCGCATGCGCCTGTTCGTGTCTGGCTCCGCGCCGCTGCTGATGGAAACCTTCGATGCCTTCCGCGAGCGCACGGGCCACACCATCCTGGAGCGCTACGGCATGAGCGAGACGGTGATGCTGGTCTCCAACCCGTACGACGCGCAAGACGGCGAGCGTATCGGCGGCACCGTTGGCAAGGCGCTGCCGGGTGTTTCGGTGCGCGTGGTGGATGGCGACGGCAAGCCTTGCGCGGCGGGCGAGATCGGCAATGTGGAAGTGCGTGGCCCGAATGTGTTCAAGGGCTACTGGCGCATGCCGGAGAAGACGCAGGAAGAGTTCACCGCCGACGGCTGGTTCAAGACCGGCGACGTGGGCCGCTTTGGCGGTGCCATCGTCAGCCAGGCTGGCGAGCGCAAGGTGCCTGAGGACTACCTGACCATCGTCGGCCGCAGCAAGGACCTGATCATCTCCGGTGGCTACAACGTCTACCCCAAGGAGATCGAGAGCTTTATCGACGAGATGCCGGGCGTGGCGGAAAGCGCCGTGATTGGCGTGCCGCATGCCGACTTCGGCGAGGCGGTGGTGGCGGTGGTGGTTGGCAAGCCAGGTGCCTCGCTGGATGCGCTGAGCCTGATCGGCGGGCTCAAGGGTCGTATTGCCAATTTCAAGGTGCCTAAGCGCGTGCACGTGGTGGAGGAGTTGCCGCGCAACACCATGGGCAAGGTGCAGAAGAACGTGCTGCGCCAGCAGTTCGGGGCGCTGTAAGCACCGCCGCTCCTTGATGGCTCATGCATCAAAGACAAGGCCCCTGCCGCTTGCGCGGCAGGGGCCTTGTTCCGTGCCTTCTGCCTTCTGCCTTGACCCTTGGCCTGTGGCTTTGGAGGGCGCTTATTTCAGCATCTGCACCGAGCCGTTCACCGTCACGGTGACCTGGGCCTTGCCGCCCTCGACCGGCACCGGCGCGGAATCAGCCATCATGGCCTTGGCCGCGTACATGCGCGGCATCGGCTGCACCGCGCCAACCTCGCCCACCTGCACTTCACGGATGGTGTAGCTGCCGTAGCCGAACAGCTTGGTGGTGGCCTGGGCCTTGTCGCGGAACGAGGCCACGGCCTGCTCGGTCAGCTTGGCCTCGGCCGCCTGGCGGGCTTCGCGCGAAAGCGAGAAACTGATGTTCTGCACCTGCATCTGGCTGGCGAGCTGCCCCGCGAGCTTGGACACGGCGGTGAAATCGCGCGATTCCAGAATCACCTCGGCGCGGCCGCGCCAGGTGCTGATGCGCCCGTTCTTGTCGTTGGACGGATAGATAGTGAAGCCGCCCGATTGCGCCTGCACGCCATTGGTACGCTTGGCCTGCGCGATCACATCCGCCGTCCTGGCCGACAGCGCCGAGGAGATTGCGCCCGGTTCCGCGCCTTCCTGCTCGGCGGCGAGCGTCAGGTGCACCACGTCGGTCGGTACTTCGGTGGCGGCCTGGGCGGACAGCGACAGCACGCCGGCAGGGGCCGGCTCGTGGGTCGGGCCGCCGCCCTGGGCGGAGGCAACCATGGCGGTAGTACCGAGCAGCGTGGCGGCAAGCAGATGTTTCATTGGATTCTCCCTTGTCAGACGATGGGTATCAGACGCGCCGCCCAGGTGATCGTTCCGCTACGTCGCGTGCGACCTTGTATCTACTTGTATCCGCGGCATGCGTCGCCGGCACCTGCGGCCTCAGAATGCGTGCCAGGCCTTCCACATCATGTAGGCCGACAGGCTGAACAGCAGGCAGGCGAAGACTTTCTTCAACTGTGCGACATCCATGCGGTGCGCGGTGCGCGCGCCCAGCGGCGCGGTCAGCACGCTGGCAACCGCGATCACCGCCAGCGCTGGCAGGTAAATGTAGCCGAGCGAGCCGGCCGGCAGCCCGGTCTGGCCCAGCCCGCTCCACACATAGCCGATCACGCTCGCCACCGCGATGGGAAACCCGAGTGCGGCCGAGGTGGCCACGGCATTGTGAATGGGCACGTTGCACCAGGTCATGAACGGCACCGAGACAAAGCCGCCGCCCGCGCCCACCAGGCTGGACAGGAAGCCGATCATGCCGCCCGCGCCCAGCATGCCCGGCGTGCCCGGCAGTTGCCGGTGCGGGGCGGGCTTGCGGTTGCGCAGCATCTGCCACGCCGAAAAGCCCACGAAGACAGCGAACAGCAGCGACAACCAGCTGGTCTTGAGCGCCGCAAAGACCTTGCCGCCGCCGATCATGCCGCCAATCAGGATGCCGGGCGCCAGGGCCAGCACCAGCTTCCATCGCACCATGCCACGCTTGTGGTGGGCGCGCACCGAGGACAGCGAGGTGAACAGGATGGTCGCCATGGAGGTGGCGATGGCCATATGGACGATGGCCTCATGCGGGAAGGCCAGGGCGGTGAACAGCAGCGTGAGAAAGGGCACCATCATCATGCCGCCGCCTACGCCAAGCAAGCCGGCGCAGAAGCCGGTAAAGGCGCCGAGCAGCAGCAGCCCGGGAATCAGGGAAAAGCTCATGACGCGGAATCGACCTTGTTGGCGTTGTAGTTATGTCGTCGGCAGCCATTGTGTCATGCCGCTGCAGTGACCGCCGGTGCCGGGCTAGCGCATCAGCCGCGTGGTGATGAAACGCCATTCGGCCGGGGTCACCGGCGTGATCGACAACCGGTTGCCGCGGCGTAGCACGACCATGTCGGCCAGTTCGTCATGCGCGCGCAGGTCGGCCAGCGAGATCAGCGGGCCCTTGCCGACAAAGCGCACGTCAACCAGCATCCAGCGCGGTGCATCCGGCTTGGCGGCGGCGTCGTAGTAATCGCTCTTCGGGTCGAACTGGGTGGGATCGGGGTAGGGCTGCGAGCTGACCTCGGCCAGGCCAGCAATGCCGGGCTGCGGGCAGGAGGAGTGATAGAACAGCACGCCGTCGCCGATTTGCATGCCGTCGCGCATGAAGTTGCGGGCCTGGTAGTTGCGCACGCCGGTCCATGGCAAGGTGCCGCGTTCGGCTAGCGTATCGATGCTGGCCTCGTCGGGCTCCGACTTCATCAGCCAGTACTGGCGGGCGCGCGCGGCGGCATTGGCTTGCGTGGATCGGCTCATGGGCGGGCAGGGCGTGCGTGACGTTGGCGACAGCGATATGGTGCAGCAAGCAGGGCCAAAAGAAAACCGTCTGGCGAATGTGGGCCGTGGCGCAAAAACAGAGGGAGGGCACTGCAGAGGCAGCGCAGGTCAACCTGCGCCACAAAAGGAAAAGGCGGTGGTTGAATAACCACCGCCTTTAGAGGGGTCCCCGCCTCGGCCGCTGGATCGGCATCCTGAACCCAAGTGAGGTTCAGAGTGGCTGCGGAAGCCGCATTTCGGGTACATCACCGATTCAGGGAGTCCAGACTGCAACTATGAACCATGCGACGCGCTCGCCCACACGGCATAATCCCGCACCAACAAATGCTTATCGGTTCAAGGAATATGATCCTGACGAACCAGGCAGGGAAACTGTCAAACGTCTGACTTTTTTTGCACTGCCAAACGCATACTGCTTTGGCATGGCTGTCAGACGTTTGCCGTTTCTAACTTGGATGGGATGAAAACGGCGGTCAGGCGCGATAACCCGACCTAAGGTGCCGCAACTATGTGGCTTGGTGCGGCTTGGCTCCACTATACACCGCGAGGCTTTCCATACCAAGCCCGTCTTTGCGTGTCGTTACATTTTGCTGACGCGCGCGGCATGTGGGGCACATCGGGCAGTATCACGAGCGTATTGCCGCCTGCCTGTGCCGTGCGGTACACCGCCGGCGCAGGGCAGGGCATCAGTTGCGCGGCACGGGCGAATTGGTGCCCACATGCGCGTACTGGCGCAGGGCTTCGTCCGCGCGCTCGTTCAGCTCGCGAATGCGCGCACGCACGGCATCAACGGGAATCGCGCCATCTTCTTGCTGCTTGCGCTTGAGCGAGAGCAGGTCCGAGGCGATGCTGATCGCGGCCATCACTGCAACGCGTTCCACGCCCTTGGCGGATACCCCGCCCTTGAGCCGGGTCATCTGGCCGTCTACCAGTGCCACGGCCTCCAGCAGCGCGGCCTCGTTGTCGGCGGCAATGGCGAACCGGTAGGACTGGCCGGCAATGTTCACTTCGACTTGCTTATTGCTCATGCGTTTTCTCCGGGTGCCTTCTGTTCGGCGCGGCTGGCCGCATCGCCTTCGCCCAGCAGGTCGAGCTGGCGGGCGTCGCTGGCGGTGGGCAGCTTGTCCAGGATCGACTGGATGCGCAGCTGCGCTTCCTCGATCTTGATATTGAGCAGCTCGCGGTCGGCGGCCATGGCTTCACGGTCGCCGCGCAGCTGGCTGGCGTCGGCCTGCAGGCGTTCGATCTCCTCCCGCAGCCGCTGGTTCTCCGCCGCCAGGGTATCGGCATGGTGCAGCACACGCCCGATCTTGGCGGCGAGTTGTTCGAGTTCGGTGAGCATAGAGCCTGTCATATCTAGGGTCTCGGGTTTTGGGATTTTAGCCCAAGCGCTATCGTGCGGACGGCGAACGCAGACGTGTGTGACCGGGCCTGCGTGCCGAAGTTGCATGCATCGTCGTTTAACGGCATCCGTGGCGACGGCTTTATGCCTGTTTCCAGGCGCTTTTGCCCTGTTTTGCCGCGGCATTGACGCTTGCCTCGAAACTGCCTACACTCGCGCACGTTCCAGGTGCTCGTAATCCTATTCACTACAGGGTTGCAGTTCAACGGGAAACAGGGAGCCAGCCACCGCCGCCAGGGCAGGGCCGAGCCAACCTGTGCTGCCCCCGCAACGGTAAGCGACCGTGATCGCAAGATCGCAAGGCCGACCACTCAGCCACTGAACCGCAAGGTTCGGGAAGGCGGTCGGACTGGTGTCGTCAGCCCGGATACCGGCCTGAACGAGAGTGCGCCGCCCTCCGCTGCTTCTTGCCGCGCAAGCCAGCGGCGCGCTTCGTCGCCAGACGGTCCGCGGGGGAACGGACCAGGCAGCTCTCTCCCACAATCCGCATCATGCGTTCATCGTCTTACAGGTCGAGCCGTCCGGCATTGCCGGCGCGCCACAAGACCGCCCCCGTTTCTGTCTCCCGACAAGTCTGCGCCACGCCTGTCGCCTTGCTGGCCCTGCTCGCCGTGTGCGCGCCCGGCGCCGCCATGGCCCAGGCCAGCGAGCCCGCCGCCGTGCAGYCGGCCGCCGACGCGCAGCTCACGCCGGTGGTGGTCAGTGCCAACCGCACTCCCCAGCCGATCACCGAAGCGCTGCCGCACACTACCGTGGTGACCCAGCAGGACATCGTCAACTCGCAGGCGATCGATCTGCGCTCGCTGCTGCGCACGCAGGCCGGCGTGGAGTTTGCCGCCAATGGCGGCCTGGGTTCCAATACCACCCTGTTCATGCGCGGGGCCAACGGCAACCAGACGCTGATCCTGATCGACGGCGTGCGCGTCTCGTCGGCCAGCAGCGGCACGGCCCAGTTGTCGAACATCCTGCCCGACCAGATCGACCATATCGAGATCGTGCGTGGCAACGTCTCCGCGCTGTATGGCTCTGATGCGATCGGCGGCGTGGTGCAGATCTTCACCAAGAGCGGCGCGGGCCAGGCCCCGGCGGCCAACGCGCAGATCGAGTACGGCAGCAACAATACGCGCCAGGGCACGGTGGGCTACGGCGGCCAGATCGGCGACACGTCGTTCAATATCACCGGCTCGGCCATCAAGACCGACGGCTTCTCGGCCATCAACAGCAAGCAGCAGCCCAAGGCCAACCCCAACGACAACCCCTACGACAACAAGAGCGTATCGGGCCAGGTCAAGCATCGCTTCACCAGCGACTGGGACGCAGGCGTCACCGCCTACTATTCGAAGAGCAAGCTCTCCTATGACAGCACGACGGGCAAGCCTACCGATGTCTGGTGGATGAACAGCGAGCTTTACACGGTATCCGCCTTTGTCAACGGCAAGATTACCCGGGACTGGAGCACGCACTTCAAGGTGGCCCAGAGCGAGGATCGCAGCGAGAACACCAAGAACGGCCTGTTCGACAGCCGCTTCAATACACGCAACCGCCAGTACACCTGGCAGAACGAATACGCGCTGGCGCCCACGCACACCTTGCTGTTCGGCACCGAATACCTGCAGCAGGAGTTCGATTCCAGCACCTATGCCGCGCCCAACCGCAATGTGGCCTCGGTGTTTGGCGGCTACGACGGACGCCTGGGCAAGCATCAGTTGCAGATCAATGTGCGCAACGACCATTACTCGGACTTCGGCAGCCAGGCCAGCTACTTCGCCGGCTATGGCTATAACCTGACCAATGCGTTCAAGCTGATCGCCAACGCCAGCAATGCCTTTCGCGCGCCGACGTTCAACGAGCTCTACTATCCTGGCTACGGCCAGCCGGGCATCAAGCCCGAGCGCGCCAAGTCGGTCGAGCTGGGCGCGCAGTACAACACCGATGCCGCCGGCCTGCTGCGCGTGACCGCGTTCGAGACCCGCTACGACAACCTGATCACCTCGGCGCTGCAGCCCAACGGCCTGTACCTGGCGCAGAATGTCAACAAGGCCAAGGTGCAAGGCATCGAAGCCTCCTGGCGCGCCAAGCTGATGGGCACCGACGTGGGCGCGAGCATCACCTTCCAGAATCCGGTGGATGAGCAGAGCAATACGCAGTTGCTGCGCCGTGCACGCCGCCATGCTGCCTTCGACGTGGGCCGCCAGTTTGGCGACTTCCGCCTGGGCGGCGAGTGGATCATCTCCTCGACGCGCATGGATAGTGGCTCGCGCACGTTGGGCGGATACGGTATCGTCAACCTCAATGCCCGCTATAACATCGACAAGCAATGGTTCGTGGCCGCCCGTGTGGAAAACCTGTTCGACAAGAACTACCAGCTCGCCTATCCCTTCAACACGCAGGGACGCGCCGGCTTTGTCACGCTGGGCTGGCGTCAGAAATGACAATGAGGATGGCATGCCTGACATGCGCCGCGCGCTAGCCGTCTGGCTGATGCTTGCCGCCGCCGGCGTGGCGGTGTTCCTGCTGTCGCTGGCGGTGGGCAGCGTGCCGTTGTCGGGTGCGCAGGTCTGGCACGCGCTGTCCGTCGGCGCCGACGATACCGCCGGCGCCATCGTGCGTGAGCTGCGGCTGCCGCGTGCGGCCGCGGCGTTCGCGTGCGGCGGCCTGCTGGCGCTGACTGGCGCGCTGATGCAGGTGCTGCTGCGCAATCCGCTGGCCGAGCCCTATGTGCTTGGCGTATCGGGCGGCGCGGCCACCGGTGCGCTCACCGCCATGCTGATGATGTGGCCACTGTGGACGGTGCAGGCCGGCGCGGCCGGCGGCGCGCTGTTCTCGATGGTGCTGGTGGCCACGCTGGCGCGGCGCGACCTGCTGCAYCCGCRGGTGCAGGGCGGSCAYCATGAGGCSGGCKCSCGCCTGCTGCTGACCGGCGTGATCCTGGCCGCAGGCTGGGGCGCGCTGATTACCCTGATTCTGAGCGTGGCGCCCGAGGCCCGTTTGCGCGGCATGCTGTTCTGGCTGACCGGCGACCTGGGCGGCACCGCCAGCTACGGCCTTGCGCTGGGTGCGCTGGCGCTGGCCGTGCTGCTGGCCATGCCGATGGCGCGCTCGCTCAATGCCATGCTGATGGGCGAGACCGTGGCGCAGGCGCTGGGCGTGCGCGTCGGCGCGGTGCGCCTGTCGGTGTTCGTGCTGGCCTCGCTGGCAATCGCGGTGGCCATTACCTCGGCCGGCTCGATCGGCTTTGTCGGGCTGGTGGTGCCGCACCTGGTGCGCCTTGCCTGGGGCAACGACCAGCGCCTGATGTTGCCTGCCTCGGCCTTGCTCGGCGGCACGTTGCTGATGGCCGCCGACCTGGTGGCGCGCACGGTGATTGCGCCGGCGCAGTTGCCGGTGGGCGTGATCACAGCGCTGCTGGGCGTGCCGACCTTCCTCTTTCTACTGTTGCGCAGGCCGCGCTGACTACCATGCCGACCTGGAACGAACCCGTCTGCGCTTGTCCGCCGCTGGTGCTGCAGTCCTTGCAGTTGCGCGCCGGCGCGCGTGCGCTGCTCGATGGCCTGAGCCTGTCCATGCAGGCGGGCGAGCTGTGGTGCATCGTGGGCCCGAACGGCGTGGGCAAGTCCACGCTGATGTCGGTGCTGGCCGGGCTGCGCAAGCCTGACGGCGGCGTGGTGCTGCTCGATGGCCGCGCGCCGCTGGAGACGCCGCCCGCGGCCCTGGCATTGCGCCGCGCCTACCTGCCTCAGGCCGTGCACGACACCTTCTCGATGTCGGTGCGCGACGCCGTGGCGGTGGGCCGTCACCCGCATCTCTCCGGCTGGGGCTGGGCCGGCCGCGAGGATGACGCGGTGGTCGCGGCCGTGATGCGCGAGATGGATCTCGATGCGCTGGCCGGGCGCGACGTGCTGACCCTGTCCGGCGGCGAGCGCCAGCGCGTTTCGCTGGCCGCCACGCTGGCGCAACAGGCGCCGCTGCTGATGCTGGACGAACCCGCCGCCCACCTCGACCTGCGCCACCAGATCATGGTGCTGGAAACCTTGGCGCGGCTGGCCCGCGCCGGCCGCCACGCCATCGTGGTGATCCTGCACGACCTTAACCTGGCGCGGCGCTACGCGACCCATGCTTTGCTGCTGGCCGAAGACGGCCTGTGCCTGCATGGCCCCGCTGCGCAGGTCCTGACCCCCGCGCATTGCTCGCACGCGCTGCGCACGCCCATTGTCAGTGTCAGCGACGGCCGCCATACCGCGCTGATTGCCGACGGGGCGCACTCTCCCGCACCAGACGAAACCCAACATGACTGAACCCAAAGCTTTTGAGACTTCCACGTCGGAAGATGCCGCCCGCGACGAGCGCCACAAGGCGCGCATGCTGCGCAAGAAGGATGTCGTGGATGCCAAGATCGCCGCGGCACAGGACGAGCGCGGCGTGATCGTCATCACCACCGGCAACGGCAAGGGCAAGTCCAGCTCCGGCTTTGGCATGGTGGTGCGCGCGCTTGGCCACGGCATGCAGGCCGGCGTGGTGCAATTCATCAAGGGTGCGATTCCCAGCGGCGAGGAATTGTTCCTGCGGCGCTTTCCGGAGCAGTGCGCCTTCCATGTGATGGGCGAAGGCTACACCTGGGAAACGCAGGATCGCGCGCGCGACGTGGCCAAGGCCCAGGCTGCGTGGGAGGTGGCGCGCTCACTGCTGCGCGACCCGTCGATAGGGCTGGTGCTGCTGGACGAGCTCAATATCGCGCTCAAGCTGCACTACCTGGATGTCGACACCGTTATCGCCGACCTGCGTGCCCGCCCGCCGATGCAGCACGTGGTCATCACCGGCCGCGGCGCGCCGCCCGCGCTGATCGAGGCGGCGGATACCGTGACGGACATGACGCCGGTCAAGCATGCCTTTCAGCAAGGCATCAAGGCTCAACGTGGCGTCGAGATGTAAAACGTCTATTCTTGTTCCAGCGAATCGAATCTCTTCTCAGCTACACCAAGAAATACCATGCAGTTACCCGCCATCACCCCGCTCGACGCCTCCCTGCGCCCGACCCTGCAAGCCGCCATCGATGCCAAGACCAAGCCGCTCGGCGCGCTCGGCCGGCTCGAGGATCTGGCCTTGCAGATCGGCCTGATTACCGGCAGTGGCACGCCGGAGCTCAAGCGTCCCGCGGTGATCGTGTTCGCAGGGGACCACGGCGTGGCCGATGCCGGCGTGAGCGCCTATCCGGCCGAGGTCACGGCGCAGATGGTGCTCAACTTCCTGGCCGGGGGCGCCGCCATCAATGTGTTCTCGCGCCTGCACGGGCTGGCGCTGGAAGTGGTGGACGCGGGGGTGCGCGCGCCGCTGCCGTCCGCGCCCGGGCTGGTCAACTGCCGCATTGCCGCGGGCACGCGCAATTTTGCCCTTGAGCGCGCCATGAGCGCGGAACAGGTGCAGGCGGCGCTCACCGCCGGCATGGCGCGCGTGCTGCGCCACGCGCAGCAGGGCAGCAACGTGATTGGCTTTGGCGAGATGGGCATTGCCAATACCTCGTCGGCTGCTTGCCTGGTGAGCCGGCTTACCGATACACCGATTGAGGACTGCATCGGCCGCGGCACCGGCCTGGACGACGCGGGCCTCGCGCGCAAGCGCGCTGTGCTGGCGCAGGCACTGGCACTGCATGCGGATGCGGTGGAGCCGCTCGACGTACTGGCCGCCTTCGGCGGCTTCGAGATCGCCATGATGACCGGTGCCTTCCTGGCCGCGGCCGCCAGCCGCATGGTGATCCTGGTCGATGGCTTTATCGCCTCGGCCGCGCTGCTGGTGGCGCAGCGCCTCGCGCCTGAGGTGCTGGAATATTGCGTGTTCTCGCATTGCTCGCACGAGCATGGCCACCGGCGCCTGCTGGATTATTTCGGTGCCGAGCCGCTGCTGGCGCTGGACCTGCGCCTGGGCGAGGGCACCGGCGCCGCGCTGGCCTATCCGCTGGTCGCATCTGCCGCGGCCTTCCTGCGCGAGATGGCCACCTTCGGCGCGGCCGGCGTCAGCACCGCGTCGGCGTAGACTGCGGCACGCTTTCGCTACCTGGCCCAACGCACCCGCCCATGCTCGACGAACTTCGCTACTTCCTGACCGCCATCGGCTACTTCACGCGGGTGCCGGTGCCGCGCTGGGTCGGCTTTGCGCCGCACTACCTGAACGCGGCGGCGCGTTACTTTCCGCTGGTGGGGTTGCTGGTTGGCGTGCTGGGCGCGCTGGCTAGCTGGGGCGCGCTGCAGTGGTGGCCGCCGGGCGTGGCCTTGCTGCTGGGCATGGCTGTGACGCTGCTGGCCACCGGCGCTTTTCACGAGGACGGCCTGGCCGACTGCGTGGATGCTTTTGGCGGCGGCTACCGGCGCGAGGACGTGCTGCGCATCATGCACGACTCGCGCATTGGCGCATTTGGCGCCATCGCGCTGGTGGTGGCGTTGCTGCTCAAGTGGCAACTGCTGGTGGCGATTGCCGCGCGCAGCGGCATGGCGGAGTTGCTGCTGGTGCTGGTGGCCGCGCATGCGGCCAGCCGCGCCATGGCGGTGAGCTATCTTGCCACGCTGGACTACGTGCGTGCCGAGGGCAAGGCCAAGCCGGTGGCGCAGCGGCTGTCCGGCATCGGGCTGGGTTTCACGCTGCTTTGCGGTGCATTGCCGCTGCTGCTGGTGTCGCCGCTGTTTGCTGCTGTGGTGATCGTTGCCTTGGTGGTGCTGCGCTTTTTGCTGGGGCGCTACTTTGTTCGCCGCATTGGCGGTTACACCGGCGATTGCCTCGGCATGGCGCAGCAGCTGGCCGAGTTGTTGATCTATCTGGTGGCGGCGGCATGGACCTGGTCCTGATCCGCCACGCGGCGCCCGAGGTTGCGCAGGGGATCTGCTACGGCGCGCTTGACCTGCCGCTGGCTCAGCCCGTTTTGCCCGAGCCTGCCCGCATGCTGCTGGCACTCGATGGCCTTGCGCCGCAGCGCATTGTTTGCAGCACAATGGCGCGGGCTCGCGCTACGGCTGATTTACTTGCGCGGGATTTCGGGTTGGTGCCGCAAGCCGATGCGCAGTTGCGCGAACTCGATTTTGGCCGTTGGGAAGGCCTCGCATGGGATGCCGTGCCGCGCGCCGAGCTGGATGCGTGGGCTGCGGATCTGCTGCATGCGCGGCCGCATGGGGGCGAGACCGTCGCACAGGCGATGGCGCGTGTGGCGGCTTGGGCTGATGCCTTGCCGGTGGATGCTCCGGACCGGCTGTGGGTTGTTGCTCATGCGGGGCCGATGCGTATGCTGGCAGCGCACTGGCTCGGGGTGCCGCTGGCTACTACGCTGGGGTGGGATCTTGGTTATGGGGCGAGTTGCCGGTTTACGCTGGGTGGCGGTGTGGCGCGGTTGCGGTGGTGGAATCGGGGTTGAGTTGGTGGGGGTGGCAATTGCAACTGCAACTGCAACTGCTTAACTGCGACTGCCTAACGTCAAAAGCAACTGCGGTTTCACCACCCCTGCGGGGCGGCGACCTACTTTTTTGTCTTGCCAATAAAGTAGGCAAGAAAGGCGCGCCATGGTACGACTCACTCACATAGGTAACACTTGAGTTCAAGCACATAGGTAACAGTTTTCTACGCTGCATGGGCGACCCTGAAAGGAGATGCCCATGCCCTGGAGCGAGCTGAAACCCATGGACCAACGAATTTTGTTTGTGGTCGATCACG
>NZ_JBFTOQ010000053.1:0-45354 GCF_056398045.1 Cupriavidus sp. 05L411
GCACGACGTGACATTACCCAGTACATCGTCGGCTTCTACAACCCTGTGCGCTTGCACTCAACCCTTGGCTATGTCTCGCCTGCCGCTTACGAGGCCAAGCCAGAAGCAAAACAACCTATCAGCCTGTCCGAAAAAACTTGACCACTACAGTTGCGTCGTACGGCCCGGAGTGTTGGCTGGCCTTTGCCATACCGGCTTGGAGGGCATCGAAACTGCATGACCCAATGGTCACGTGGTGGTGCCCCTGATCGCTTTGCTCGGTGCGCGTTCGGGCATCTGCCGTTCGCGGTGCGTAGCGCCACGATCCTGCCGGCCCTGGTGGTTTCGTGGTTTTGTCTCTGGCGGCGGGCGCTCGGCCATTTGATGTCCTGCCGTACCGGCGCGAGCGGCACCTTGCTTCACCCCCCTCTGGTTTCGTGGTGGGCACCGTGGCCCGTCCGCGAGGGCCGCGCCCGCAACTCACCACGCTYGCCCTCCGAGACAAAACCACGAAACCGGCCACACCCGAAACGGCGCAGCACTTCGCCCCGCGAACGGCAGATGTGGGAATGGTCACCGCAAGCGAGGTCAGGGGCTGCACGACGTAACCCATGGGTCATGCAGAAATGATGGCCTTGGGGCCGGTAGGATTCGCCAGCCAACACTCCGGGCCGTACGACGCAACCGCCGAGGCAAAAACAGCCTGATTGCTCTGCTCCCGGCAGGGTCGGCTTTCTTCTCGTTAGTCTTCTTTGCCGACGCAAAGAAGAGTGACCGGCAGCCCCCGCAGGGGGATGTCGTATGGCTGTTGGGTTCAACAACCAACGCCGCTGAAAGAAATAGCGACCAACCCTCGCAAGGGGATGTCGTATGGCCCTTGGGTCCAAAAACCATCGCCGCTCAAAGAAACAGCGACCACGAACAGCGACCACGAACAGCGACCACCCCATCATCCCATCACCTCAATCCCTCAACCCACACTCCACCACCTCCGCCCCCACCAACGTCTTCAAAACCTGCGGATCAATACTAACCAGATACCCCCTGCGGCCCCCATTGATATAGATCCGCTCCAGCGCCAGCACACCAGCCTCAACAAAAACCGGCATCCGCTTGCGCGTCCCGAACGGCGAGGTCCCGCCCACCAGATACCCGCTATGCCGCTGCGCCACCTCGGGCTTGCAGGGCTGCACGCTCTTGTGCCCGGTTTGCCGCGCCAGGTTCTTGGTAGACACCGAACAGTCGCCATGCATCAGCACAATCAGCGGCTGCGCACGCTCGTCTTCCATCACCAGCGTCTTGATCACCGCGTGCTCGTCCACGCCGAGCTGGCGGGCGGACTCCCCCGTGCCGCCATGCTCGACGTAGTCATAGGCATGCTCGCCAAAGGCAACGCCATGCCGCTTGAGGAACTGGGTGGCCGGGGTTTCCGAAACGTGTTTGGACTTGCTCATGATGGATGACGGATCGCAATGACCGCGCTGGCAACCTAGCCGCGCGGATGGTGGTGCTGGTGCAGCTCGCGCAGGCGCTCGCGCGCGACGTGCGTGTAGATCTGCGTGGTGGAGATATCGGCGTGCCCCAGCAGCAACTGCACCACGCGCAGGTCCGCGCCGTGGTTGAGCAGGTGGGTGGCAAAGGCATGCCGCAAGGTGTGCGGTGACAGCGGCGCGTAGATCTCGGCTTCGCGCGCGTGGCGCTTGATCAGGTGCCAGAAGGCCTGGCGCGTCATGCCGTCGCCGCGCTGGGTGACGAACAGCGCTTCGCAGGCACGCTCGCCCAACAGCGCAGGCCGGCCTTCGGCCAGGTAGCGGCGCAGCCAGTCGCCGGCTTCGGTGCCAAACGGCACCAGGCGCTCCTTGTTGCCCTTGCCGCCCACCACGCGCGCCACGCCCTCGTTCAGGCTGATCTCGATGGTCTTCATCTGCGTCAGTTCGGACACACGCAGGCCGCTGGCATACATCAGCTCCAGCATGGTGCGGTCGCGCAGGCCAAGCGGCGTGGCGGTGTCGGGTGTCTCCAGCAGCGCCTCGACCTGGGCTTCGGTCAGCGTCTTGGGAAAGCGCGGCGGCTGCTTGGCCGGGCGCAGCAGCAGGCAGGGATCGGCCGTGATCATGTGCTCGCGCAGCGCCCACTGGAAAAAGCGCTTGAACACCGTCAGCCGCCGGTTGGCGGACGAGGCACGGGTTTCCAGGTGGCGCGAGGCGAAGTAGCCGTTGAGGGCGGTGTCGTCCACCGCCAGCAGCGCGCAGGTGCCCGAGGCATGCAGCCAGCGCGACAGCAGCGCCAGGTCGCGCCGGTAGGCGTCGATGGTGTTCTGCGCGAGGCCGTCTTCGAGCCACAGCGCGTCGCAGAAGCGGTCGACCAGGGCCAGGTCGGCGAGCAGATCGGGGCCGTCCTCGGTGTCGATGGCGGCGCTGCCGTTGTCGCCGTCAATCTGCGCAATGTCGTTCATGCCAGCATCACCCCTTCATGGCGCAGCAGCCAGCGTTTGATGTCAAGGAAGAAGCCGTCGCCGTCATGGTTGGCAAAGCCGCCGATGCCGCTGGCGCCAACCACGCGATGGCAGGGAATCACCAGCGGGAAGAAATTTGCGCCGCACGCCTGCCCGACCGCGCGTGGCGCGCTGGCGATCTGCCGCGCCACCGCGCCATAGGTGGTGACCTTGCCACGCGGCACGTTCGAGATCGCTTGCCAGACCCGGCGCTGGAACGCGCTGCCGACTGGCGCCAGCGGGATATCGAAGCGTGCATCCGGATCGGCGTAGTAGGCCTCCAGTTGCCGCGCCAGGCGTTGCGTGACCGCGTTGGCCGGCTCGACGAGCCGCATGCTCGCGGGCAGGTAGACGATCTCGCGGACGAATTCGCCGTCGGTGCGCACGCCGATCTTGCCGAAAGGGGCTGGGAGGATGGCGTCGAAGATAGAGTCCATGGCAGGGGTGGGAAGCGCGAGCCTGGATTTTAGAGCATGGCGGCGCCGGGATGCGTGGTGGCGTGCGGGGCGCACCGCAGAGGGCCATGCAACCAGTTTGACTGGGGTTTCCCCTTCCTTGAGTTCTGGTCCGGCTTATTATTTAATTCAAACTGAATTAATTAATGCCGCAAGCAGATGCACCGCCGCCGCCATTCAGCGCGAAACGTGATGCAGGCGGCACTCATAACAGCATTCGGAGACCACATGAACAGTGCCAAGGCCGGCCGCGGCGTGAATTCCGCCAGTTTGCGGCTGTACAACGAGCGCGCGCTGCTGCTGGCGCTGCGGCATGCCGGGGAGGCGTCCAAGGCGGATCTCGCCCGCATCGCGCAGCTCACCAACACGGCGGTGGGCAGCATCGTGCAGACGCTCACCGAGGATGGCCTGATCCATGTGGCCGGCCGCCGCCAGGACGGGCAGCGCGGCCAGCCGGCCAGCCTGATCCGCCTGCAGCCCAAGGGCGCGTTCGGCATCGGGGTCCGGCTGGACCGCGGCAGCATCGAGTGCGTGATGGTGGACTTCGGCGGCGAGATCCTCGCCAGCCGCGCCCACCAGATGGTCCTGCCCCACCCGGAGCAAGCGCTGGCATTGGTGCGCGACGACGTGGCCGAACTGCGTGCGCTGCTTACGCCGGACGAGCGCAAGCGCCTGCTTGGCATCGGCGTGGCCCAGCCCTATAACCTCGGTGCCTGGCTGCGCGAGCTGGACTTGCAGGACGAGGCATCGCAGGCCACCTTCCGCGCCTGGGATGCCGTGGACTTTGCCGCGGCGCTGTCGGATGCCACCGGCCTGCCGGTGTTTGGCGAGAACGACGGCACCGCCGCCGCCGTGGCCGAGCTGTTCTACGGCAGCCACCACGCGCAGAGTTTCCTCTATGTCTTCGTCGGCCCGGCCATCGGCGGCGGCGTGGCGCTCAACGGCGACTGCGTGCGCGGCGTGTCGGGCAATGCCGGCGACATCGGCATGATGCCGGTGCAGCCCAGCACCCTGGCCTCCGCGCCGCGCACCGGCAAGCGGCGCGACATCCTGCTGGCGCGCGCATCGCTCAACGCGCTGACGCGCCACCTGCGCCACCACGGCGTGGCCATCGACGGCCACGCCGAGCTGGAAGCGCAGGTGCGCGGCCAGCACCCGGCGGTGGCGGAGTGGCTGGACGACTGCATCGATGCGCTGGCGCCTGCCATGCAATCGGCGCTGGCGGTGCTCGACGTGCCGCTGATCATCCTTGACGCCGATATCGACGGCGGCCTGGTGCAGGCGCTGATCGAGCGCCTGCAAGGCGAGCTGGACGACGGCGCGCCCGAGGCACGGCGAGCGCCACGCGTGGTGCGTGGCTGCTTTGGTGCCAATGCCGGCGCGGTCGGTGCCGCGTCGCTGCCGATGTTCATGAATTTCTCGCCGCGGGCCGACATGCTCAAAGGCGCATCCGCCATGATTCCGGAGGCCAACCATGCCATCGTCTGATCTGTCCGCTTCGGCTGTTTCAGCTGCTTCGTCCGATACGTCCGATATGTCCGATACGTCCACCAAGGCGCCGCTGCTGGCGCTGCGCAATATCTGCAAGACCTTCCCCGGCGTGCGCGCGCTGCGCAATGTCGAGCTCACGGCCTACGCCGGCGAGGTCCACGCCTTGATGGGCGAGAACGGCGCCGGCAAGTCGACGCTGATGAAGATCCTGTCCGGCGCCTACACCGCGGACCCCGGCGGCGAATGCCATATCGACGGGCAACGGGTGCAGATCGATGGGCCGCAATCCGCGCGCGACCTTGGCGTGGCGGTGATCTACCAGGAGCTCAGCCTGGCGCCCAACCTGAGCGTGGCCGAGAACATCTATCTGGGCCGTGCCCTGCAGCGGCGCGGGCTGGTGGCGCGCGGCGACATGGTGCGCGCCTGCGCGCCCACGCTGGCCAGGCTCGGCGCGGATTTCTCGCCCGCGGCGAACGTGGCGAGCCTGTCGATCGCGCAGCGCCAGCTGGTGGAAATCGCGCGGGCCGTGCACTTCGAGGCGCGCATCCTGGTGATGGACGAGCCCACCACGCCGCTGTCCACGCACGAAACGGATCGCCTGTTCGCGCTGATCCGCCAGCTGCGCGGCGAAGGCATGGCGATTCTCTATATCAGCCACCGCATGGCCGAGATCGACGAGCTGGCTGACCGCGTGACCGTGTTGCGCGACGGCTGTTTCGTTGGCACGCTGGACCGCGCGCACCTGTCGCAGGCGGCGCTGGTCAAGATGATGGTGGGGCGCGACCTGTCAGGCTTCTACACCAAGACGCACGGCCAGGCGGCCGGGCGTGAGGTGATGCTGTCCGTGCGCGACGTGGCCGATGGCCGGCGCGTCAAGGGCTGCAGCTTCGACCTGCGCGCCGGCGAGGTACTGGGGCTGGCGGGCCTGGTCGGCGCGGGCCGCACGGAGCTGGCGCGGCTGGTGTTCGGCGCCGACGTGCGCACGCGCGGCGAGGTCCGGATTGCCGACCCGGCCAACCCGGCCGGCCCCGGCGGGCTGGTCACGCTGCCGGCCGGCGGCCCGCGCCAAGCCATCGATGCCGGCATTGCCTACCTGACCGAGGATCGCAAGCTGCAGGGCCTGTTCCTGGACCAGAGCGTGCACGAGAACATCAACCTGATCGTGGCCGCGCGCGACGCACTAGGCCTGGGCCGCCTGAACCGGGCCGCCGCGCGCCGCCGCACGGCCGAGGCCATCGACACGCTGGGCATCCGCGTGGCGCATGCGCAGGTCAACGTGGGCGCGCTGTCCGGCGGCAACCAGCAGAAGGTGATGCTGTCGCGGCTGCTGGAAATCCAGCCGCGCGTGCTGATCCTGGATGAGCCCACGCGTGGCGTGGACATCGGCGCCAAATCGGAGATCTACCGGCTGATCAACGCGCTGGCCCAGAGCGGCGTGGCGATCCTGATGATCTCCAGCGAGCTGCCCGAAGTGGTGGGCCTGTGCGACCGCGTGCTGGTCATGCGCGAGGGCACGCTGGCCGGCGAAGTGCGCCCCGCCGGCAGCGCGGCCGAAACCCAGGAACGCATCATCGCGCTGGCCACCGGCGCGGCCGCGCAGCCGGCGCCCGCATGGGCGGACGTGCCGCTCGCTGCCGCCGGCAACGCAACCGGCATCACGCTGCATTGAGGCAGGGCGCAGCCTGTGCGCCGCCCGCAAGAGACAGAACGATCGACGCCGGCCCGCAACGCTGCGCAGCCGCCGGCGCAGGAGACAACCATGCATGAATCCATCACACGTCCCGCCGTTTCCACTGGCGCTTCATTGCCCGCGGCCACCCTCGGCCGCCTCACCACCCAGGAGCGCCTGCGCGCGCTTGGCATGCTGCCCGTGCTGGTGCTGCTGTGCATCGGTTTCTCGGTGCTGACCGAGAACTTCGCCGGCTGGCAGAACCTGTCGATCATCGCGCAGCAAGCGTCCATCAACATGGTGCTGGCCGCGGGCATGACCTTCGTGATCCTGACCGGCGGCATCGATTTGTCGGTGGGCTCCATCCTGTCGATCTCGGCGGTGGTGGCGATGCTGGTGTCGCTGATGCCGCAGCTCGGCATGCTGAGCGTGCCGGCCGCGCTCTTGTGCGGCCTGCTGTTCGGCATCGTCAACGGCGCGTTGGTCGCTTTCATGAAACTGCCGCCGTTCATCGTCACACTGGGCACGCTGACGGCGGTGCGCGGGCTGGCGCGGCTGGTCGGCAACGACAGCACGATCTACAACCCGGATATCGGCTTTGCCTTTATCGGCAACGGCGAAGTACTGGGCGTGCCCTGGCTGGTGATCATCGCCTTTGCCGTGGTGGCGGTGTCGTGGTTCGTGCTGCGCCGTACCGTGCTGGGCTTGCAGATCTACGCGGTGGGCGGCAATGCCGAGGCGGCGCGCCTGTCCGGCATCAAGGTGTGGGTCGTGCTGCTGTTCGTGTACGCGGTGTCCGGGCTGCTGGCGGGGCTGGGCGGCGTGATGTCTTCCGCGCGCCTGTACGCGGCCAACGGGCTGCAGCTTGGCCAGTCATACGAGCTCGATGCCATCGCCGCGGTCATCCTGGGCGGCACCAGCTTCGTGGGCGGCACCGGCTCCATCGTCGGCACGCTGGTCGGGGCGCTGATCATCGCGGTGCTGTCCAACGGACTGGTGCTGCTGGGCGTGTCCGATATCTGGCAGTACATCATCAAGGGGCTGGTGATCATTGGCGCGGTGGCGCTCGACAGCTATCGCCGCAAGGGCTCGGCGCGCACGTGAAGCGTGCGTGACCTGACCACCGGCTACTGGAGACACGATATGTCCAAGCAATACCTGGCGGCACTGGCGATGGCGGCAATGAGCCTGCTGTGCGCCGGCGCAGCCGCACAGAGCGCGCCCGACGCCGCACCGGCGAGCGCGCCCGCGCAACGGCCGCTGAAAAAAGTCGGCGTCACGCTCGGCTCTCTCGGCAACCCGTACTTCGTCGCGCTGGCGCACGGCGCCGAAGCCGCCGCCAAGAAGATCAACCCGGATGCCAAGGTCACGGTGCTGTCCGCCGACTATGACCTCAACAAGCAGTTCTCGCATATCGACAGCTTTATCGTGTCGAAGGTGGACCTGATCCTGATCAACGCGGCCGACGCGCGCGCCATCGAGCCCGCGGTGAAGAAGGCCCGCAAGGCCGGCATCGTGGTGGTGGCGGTGGATGTGGCGGCGGCGGGCGCCGACGCCACGGTGCAGACCGACAACACGCAGGCCGGCGAGCTGGCCTGCGCCTTTCTCGCCGAGCGGCTGGGCGGGCGCGGCAACCTCATCATCCAGAATGGCCCGCCGGTGTCTGCCGTGCTGGATCGCGTGAAGGGCTGCAAGACAGTGCTGGGCAAGCACCCCGGCATCCACGTGCTCTCCGATGACCAGGATGGCAAGGGTTCGCGCGAGGGCGGCCTCAATGTCATGCAGCTTTACCTGACCCGCTTCCCCAGGATCGACGCGGTCTTCACCATCAACGACCCGCAGGCTGTCGGCGCCGACCTGGCCGCGCGTCAGCTGAACCGCCGTGGCATCCTGATCGCGTCCGTCGACGGCGCGCCCGATATCGAGGCCGCGCTCAAGGCCAACACGCTGGTGCAGGCCTCGGCCAGCCAGGACCCGTGGGCCATCGCCCATACCGCGGTGGAGATCGGCGTGGGGCTGATGCATGGCCAGGTGCCCGCAAACCGCACCGTGTTGCTGCCGCCCACGCTGGTGACGCGAGCCAATGTGAACGCGTACAAGGGCTGGGCGGCGCCGCGCTAGCGGGGCAGCGGCCAGCGCTCAACGTACAACCGATTTCCTGATAGCCGATTAACCGACCAACCGACCAACCGACTGGTGAAACCATGCCAAACAATGCTGTAGGCGCAGTCCCCGAATTCGACTTCGTGCTGTTCGGCGGCACCGGCGACCTGGCCACGCGCAAGCTGCTGCCGGCGCTGTTCGATGCGCACTGCGTGGGCTCGCTGCACCCGCGCGGGCGCATCCTCGCACTCGGCAGCCAGCCGCTCGGCCAGGACGCCTACCTGGCCATGCTCGAGTCCAAGGTGCGTCCGGCGCTGCCCGCTGCCGCCGCGGCCGAAGTCTGGCAGGCCTTTGTCGCGCGCATCCTCTACCTGCAGGTCAACGCCAACGCGCCGGAGGGTTTCGATGCACTCGCCGAGCTGGTCCGTGCCCGCGCCGCGCCGGTGGTGGTGTTCTACCTGGCCACCGGCCCGCAGCTGTTCGTGCCGATCTGCGAGCAGCTGGCGCGCACCGGCCTTAACCACGCAGGCGTGCGCATCGTGCTGGAAAAGCCGCTGGGCCACGATCTGGCCTCGTCCGATGCGATCAACTCCGCGGTGGCGCAACACTTCGCCGAAGACCAGATCTACCGCATCGACCATTACCTGGGCAAGGAGTCGGTGCAGAACCTGATGGCGATGCGCTTTGGCAACGTACTGTTCGAGCCGCTGTGGCGGCGCGAATGGGTGCGCGATGTGCAGATCACCATCGCCGAGGAAATCGGCGTGGAAAAGCGCGGCGCATTCTACGACGGCATCGGCGCGCTGCGCGACATGGTGCAGAACCACCTGCTGCAACTACTGTGCATGGTGGCGATGGAGCCGCCGGCCAGCCTGTCGGAGGACGCGATCCGCGACGAGAAGCTGAAGATCCTCAAGGCGCTCAAGCCCATCGAGTTGAACGAGGTCGCCGAGAAGGTGGTGCGCGGGCAATATTGCCGTGGCGCAGCGGCCGGCGACGCCGTGCCGGGCTACGTGAACGAGCCGGCCGTCGCGCCCGATAGCCAGACCGAGACCTTCGTCGCCATCAAGGCGGAGGTTGCCAACTGGCGCTGGGCCGGCGTGCCGTTCTACCTGCGCACCGGCAAGCGCATGCAGTCGCGCCTGGCCGAGATCGTGATCCAGTTCCGCGACGTGCCGTACTCGCTGTTCCCGCGTCCGCTGGACCACGAGCCCGGCAACCGGCTGGTGATCACGCTGCAGCCGGAGGAAAGCATCCGCCTGCATTTCCTGGTCAAGCATCCCGGCGACACGCAGGCGCTGCAGCCCGCCACGCTGGACCTGCAACGCATGCTGCCGCGCGGCCAGGGCAATCGCAATGAGCGCAAGACCGGGGCTTACGAGCGTTTGCTGCTGGACGTGATCCGCGGGCGGCTCGGGCTGTTCGTGCGGCGCGACGAGCAGGCGCAGGCCTGGCGCTGGGTTGCGCCGATCCAGCAGGCCTGGGCGCAGAGCAATCTCGCGCCCAAGCTCTACACCGCCGGCACCTGGGGGCCGGCGGCGTCGAGCGCGCTGCCCTCGCGCGATGGCGCGGTGTGGCATGAAGAGCTGTGAGACGTCTGTAAGACGCGTTGTGAAGCCAGTCTGAAGCATGGCGCCGCGCCAGCAGTTGCCAGCGCGGCGGTGAGTACAGGAGTTGATTCGATGTCCACGATGTTCCCGGTGTCCCCGATGTCCCCGATGTACGAAGGGTCTCGTTCCCTGCCGACCTGGCAGCGGCTGCAAGCGCATGCGCAAACCATCCGCCATGCCCACCTGCGCGACTGGTTCGACGGCCAGCCGGGCGAAGCCCGTGGCGCCGGCTTCGTGGCCGAGGCGGCCGGCCTGACGCTCGACTACGCCAAGAACCGCGTCACCGACACCACCATGGCGCTGCTCTTCGCGCTGGCCGACGAGGCCGGCGTGAGCGCGCGGCGCGATGCCATGTACCGCGGCGAAGCAGTCAACACCACCGAGCGCCGCGCCGCGCTGCATATGGCGCTGCGCGCGTGGCCGGAGGACGGCTTTCACGCGCAGGGCGTGGCGGTGGCCGGCGACGTGGCCGCGGTGCTCTCTCAGATGGAGCGCTTTGCCGACGCGGTGCGCGGCGGCACGTGGCGCGGCTGGAACGGCCGCCGGATCACCGACGTGATCAATATCGGCATCGGCGGCTCGGACCTCGGCCCGCGCATGGTCTGCCGCGCGCTCGCGCACCTGGACGCCGAAGGGCCGCGCCTGCATTTTGTCGCCAACGTGGATGGCAGCGATCTTGCCGCCGTGCTCGCGCGGCTGGACGCCGCCAGCACGCTGGTGGTGGTTTGCTCCAAGACCTTCACCACGCTGGAGACCATGGCCAACGCGCACACCGCGCGCACCTGGTTCCTGCGCCACGGCGTGCCGCAGGCACAGTTGGCCAGCCACTTCGTCGCGGTCTCCACCAACCGGCAGGCGGTGGCCGCGTTCGGCATCGACCCCGCCAATATGTTCCCGTTCTGGGACTGGGTGGGCGGGCGATTCTCGCTTTGGTCCGCGGTGGGGTTGTCGATTGCGCTGGCTGTTGGCTTTGCGCGTTTTCGCCAGTTGCTCGACGGCGCCCGCGCCATGGACCGGCATTTCGCCGAGGCCGACGCGCCGCAGAACATGCCGATGATCCTCGGCCTGCTCGACGTGTGGTATCGCAGTTTCCTGGGCACCGGCAGCCGCTGCGTGGCGCCGTATTGCGAGCCGCTCGAGCTGCTGCCGGCCTTCTTGCAGCAGCTCGAGATGGAGAGCAACGGCAAGTCCGTGCAGCTCGATGGTGCCGCCGCCGCGCAAGGCACCGCGCCGGTGGTCTGGGGCACCACGGGCACCAACGGACAGCACGCCTACTTCCAGATGGTGCACCAGGGCTCGCACTGGATGCCGGTGGATTTCATCGCCGCGCTGGAGCCGGTGCACCCGATGCCGGGCCACCACGGCAAGCTGCTCGCCAACTGCTTTGCGCAAGGCGAGGCGTTGCTGCGCGGGCGCACCGCGCAAGAGGTCAGGGCGCTCGGCGTGCAGGACGAAGCGCTGGTGCCGCACATGGTGTTCGAGGGCAACCGCCCCAGCAACACGCTGTTGCTGCAGCGGCTCGATCCGTATCACCTGGGCGCATTGATCGCGCTCTCGGAGCACCGCACTTTCGTGCAGGGCGTGCTGTGGAATATCAACTCGTTCGACCAGTGGGGCGTGGAGCTCGGCAAGCAGCTTGCCGCGCCGATCGCCTGCGAGCTCGACGGCGGGCCGGCGCGCCCGCATGATGCTTCCACCGCCGGCCTGATCCGGCGCGCATTGGCCGCGGCATCGGCCTGGCAAGGCTGACGCGCGGCAGCGCACGCATACGGAAAACCGAGAAAGAGGATGCAATGACAACGACATCATGGCCAGCCTACGTCGTCTTTGGCGAGGCATTGACCGATATGGTCCACCAGGGCGGGCAGCACTGGCTCGGCCTGCCCGGCGGCTCGTGCTGGAACGTGGCCCGCGTGGGTGCGCGGCTGGGCGTGCCTACCGCCTTTGCCGGTGCGATCAGCGCCGACACGCTGGGCGACCAACTGGCCGAGGCCAGTGCCGAGGCTGGCCTGGACCTGCGCTTCCTGCAGCGCGTGGAGCGCTCGCCGTTGCTGGCGTTTGTCGGCGCGCAGCACCCGCCGCAGTACTTTTTCGTCGGCGACGACAGCGCCGATCTCTACTTCGATCCCGAGCGCTTGCCGCCGGGCTGGCGCCAGGCGGCGCGCACCGTGCACTTCGGCTCGCTCAGCCTCGCGCGCCAGCCGCTCGCCGCGCGCCTGTGCACGGAAGCCACGCAGGCCAGGGCCGCGGGCAAGCGCATCGCCTTCGATCCCAACTTCCGCACGCCCATGCGCGCACCGGAGTATCAGGCCGTCTTTGCGCATATGGCCGGCCTGGCGGACTACATCAAGGTATCGGACGAAGACCTGCGCGGCCTGTACCCCGCGCTGGACGAACTCGCCGCGCTCGCCGCGCTCAGGGCGCTGGCGCCGCAGGCGCGCGTGCTGCTGACGCGCGGCGCGGATGGCATGACGCTGTTGCATGGGGATGGTGCTTGTGAGCAGCCGGTTTTCGCCGTCGATGTGGTGGATACCGTCGGCTGCGGCGACGCCGCAATGGGCGGATGGATGGCGGGATTGCTGCTGGACCCCGAGGCGACGCTGGCGCGGCAGGCGCGATGGGCTGCCGCTACCGCGGCGGTGGCAGCTACGCGTGCAGGGGCGTATTCGCCGACGGTGGCCGAGGTGAGCGTGCTACTAGGCGAAGCGGTGGTTCTGGCCTGATAAAGCAGGATCTGCGTTGTCGTGCTCTCTGCTGTCTCTCCCTCTCCCCCTGAGGGGAGAGGGAGAGACAGCCGTCGTCATGGCGCGCGGCGTTGGCCCGCTCGCCCGCTTCGGCTAGTGCCGCGGGTTTGACACCGAGATCACTGCTCCAGCTTGATGTTCTGCACCTTCACYAGCGTCTTCATCTTCTCGAATTCCTTCTTGATCTCCGCCGCATGCTCTGCAGGGGTGTTGCCCGAAGGTTCCGCGCCGGCAGTGCGCAGGCGTTGCTGGAAGTCCTTGTCCTGCAGCGCCTTGACCGCGGCTTCGTTCAGCTTCTTGATGACTTCGTCAGGCGTGCCGGCCGGGGCCACCAGGCCGTACCAGGCCGGGTCGTTCGGCTCCTTCAGGCCGAGCTCGCCGAAGGTCGGCACGTTCGGCAGGGAGTCGATGCGCTTGTTCCATGCCACCACGATCGGGCGCAGCTTGCCGGCCTTGATGTAGGGCATCGAGGAGGGCAGGTTGTCGACCATGATCGGCACCTGGCCGGCCAGCACGTCGTTCAGCGCCGGGCCCGCGCCGCGGTAGGGGATATGGACCATGAAGGTCTTGGTCGAGACCTTGAACTGCTCGCCCAGCATGTGGCCGAAGGCGCAGGTGCCGGAGGTCGCGTACGAATACTTGCCCGGATTGGCCTTGAGCACAGCCAGGAACTCCTTGTAGTCCTTGGCCGGGAAGTTCGGGTTGACCGCGATGACGTTGGCTACGTTGGCCAGGTTGGTGACGGGCTTGAAGTCCTTGATCGGGTCGTATGACAGCTTGGGGTTGCAGGCTGGGTTGACCGCCATGGTGGAGACCGTGGAGATGCCGATGGTGTAGCCGTCGGGCGCGGCCTTGGCGATGGCGTCGGCGCCGATCGAGCCGCCCCCGCCGGCGCGGTTTTCCACCACCACGGGCTGGCCCAGGATGCGGCTCATCTGGTCGGCCGCGCCACGGCCCACGATGTCCGTCGTGCCGCCGGGCGCAAACGGGATGATCAGCCGGATCGGCTTGGTCGGGAAGCTTTGCGCCTGCGCCACGGAGGCTGCTGCTGCCAGGCCAAGGGCCAGGGCGATTTTGCTGGTTTGCATGAGATCGTGTCTCCCGTCAAAGGACCGGGCGGGGATATCCGCCCAAGGTAAAGAACGCCGGCGACGCTGCCGCGGTGGCGGGGCTTTGAAGCCGGCGGCGTGAGTTCTGGCGGGCGGGCCTGGAGGCCGCCCGGGGGCTAACCGCCCAGGAGCCCGCGCTTGAGATCCCGGTCGACCGGGTGGTCGCCAAGGAAGATGCGCAGCACGGCCTGGTAGAAATCTTCGCCCGGGATCGGCTTGCCGCGCGGCGTGCCGTTGATGGCGACCACGGTGCCGCCATCGGGCGAAAAGTCAAAATTAATCACATCGCCCTTGCGGGCGGTGCCCATCTGCTCCATGGTCTGGCGCAACTGGAACAGGCGCTCGGACAGCCTCTGGAACTGGACCTCGCTGTGGTTTTCGCGGATCCCTTCGTTCAGGGCCTTGATAAAGGCATCGGATGGCACCTCGCGCAGCGGCCGGATCTGCAGGCGCTTGGGGCCGTGGGCGCCCAGCACCACGGTCGCGTTGCGCGCCTTCTCCGGCAGGTAAAGGGCGGCCACATAGCCTTTGATGATGAACATCGAGCGCAGGCCAGTGCCGTTGAGTTGCAACTCCTTGCCGCCGACCCGGGTGGCGTCGTCGATCCGCATGCCCTCGATTTCGTTGGCGCGCGCGGGCTCCGCCGCCATAGCCAGGGCGGCGCCCACGCAGAGGGTGAGCGCCAGCAGGCTTGCGCGGTGGGCGAGCCTTTCGCGCGCGAACGGGGTACGACGGGAAAACATAAAGGCTGGACGGTACGACGGAACGTGCCATAGTCGATGATTTCTGAAACAATACCAATTGGTATCTGCCCTAGGCTGCACTTGGCGTGCGCGGCGGCCATCACAATAACTAAAACCAACTGATGTCTTCTGCTCTCCTGTTGGTGCCGGATTTCAGCCTGATCCTGATCGGCTGGCTGCTGGTGCGCTATTCCTCGTTCGACCGCGCGTTCTGGGCTGGGGTGGAGCGCCTGGTGTATTTCGTGCTCTTCCCCGCGCTGCTGTTGCAGTCCACCAACAGCGCCAAATTCGATTTCTCCTCCACGTCGGCCATGCTCGGCCTGGCGCTGTTGACCACCGCCTTCGGCATGGTGGGCGGCTATGCCGTCAAATGGGCGATGCGGCTGGCGCCGCTCGATTTCGCTTCCGGCCTGCAGACTGCATTCCGCTTCAATTCCTATATCGGGCTGGCGCTGGCCGCGCGCCTGGGCGGCAGCGAGGGCCTGGCCATGATGGCGGTGATCGTCGGCTGCACGGTGCCGCTGTGCAATGTGGCCGCGGTATGGGCGCTGGCCCGTCACGGCGAGACCCGCCTGTGGCGCGAGCTGGCGCGCAACCCGCTGATCCTCGCCACTGCGGGGGGCTTGCTGACCAACCTGGTGGGCCTGCACCCGCCCGAGGTGGTGGGCATGACGCTGGCCCGGCTGGGCTCCGCATCCACCGCGCTGGGGCTGATGACTGTTGGCGCGGGCCTGCAGATGAGCGGGGTGACGGGGGCGGTCGGGCCGGTGGCGTGGTGGAGCGGTGTCAAGCTGGTGGCCATGCCCTGCTTTGCCTGGGCGGTGGGGCGCCTGCTGCCGCTGACCGAGCTGCAGTCGCAGATCGCGGTGCTGTTCGCCTCGCTGCCAACGGCGTCGAGCGCCTATATCCTGGCCGTGCGCATGGGCGGCAACGGGCCGATGGTGGCGGCGACGATCTCGGTGATGACTGTGGCGGCCATCGTCACTACGCCGTTCTGGCTGTCTCTCGTCAGTTAGCTCGTCAGTTAGCGGGCGCCTGGGCCAGCGCCCACTCGATATGCTCGCGCACCAGCGGGCTGGCCTCGGCCTGGCGCGCGCCGAGCGCCGCGCGGATGCGCGTGGCCAGCGCCGTGTCGCCGCTGGCGATGGCCGCGCGCAGGCTGTTGCCCAGCCCTACCGCCAGGTTGCGCAGCCAGCGTTCATGGCCGATACGGCGGATCGGGCTGCCTTCCAGCCGCTGGTTGAATTCCGCCTCCGTCCAGCCGAACAGTTCGGCCATGTCGGGCGCGTCGAAGCCATTGCGCACGTCGAAGTCCGGCAGCGTGGCGCGGTGGGCGAACTTGTTCCACGGGCAAGCCAGCTGGCAGTCGTCGCAGCCATACACGCGGTTGCCCATTGGCGCGCGTAGTGCCTCCGGGATGGCGCCCTTGTGCTCGATGGTCAGGTAAGAGATGCAGCGGCGCGCGTCGATCCGGTAGGGTTCCAGGATGGCCTGGGTCGGGCAGATATCGATGCAGCGGCGGCAATTGCCGCAGTGGCCGGGTTCCGGCGCGTCGGCGGGGAAGGGCACATCGACCAGGATCTCGCCGAGGAAGAACATCGAGCCGCCATCGCGGTCGAGCAGCAGCGTGTGCTTGCCGCGCCAGCCCAGTCCGCCCTGCGCGGCCAGCGCCACCTCCATCACCGGCGCCGAGTCGGTGAACACACGATAGCCGAACGGGCCGATGGCGGCTTCGATGCGGCTGGCGAGCTGCTGCAGTCGGTTGCGCAGCACCTTGTGATAGTCGCGGCCCCGCGCGTAGAGCGAGACCACGGCGGTGGCGGGGTCGTCGAGCCGGGCAAGTTCATGGGCGCGCCAGTCGTGCGGGCCCGCGGCGGGCAGGTACGGCATGCGTGCCACGATGGCGCGCACCGTGCCGGGCACGAGTTCGGCGGGACGGGCGCGCCGCAAGCCGTGGTTCGCCATATAATCCATGTCGCCGTGGTAGCCCTGCGCCAGCCACGCCAACAATCCTGCTTCAGCCCGGCTCAGATCCACGTCGGCAATGCTGAGCGCATCGAAGCCGAGCTCCGTGCCCCAGGCCCGGATCGAGCCCACCAGCGCCTCCAGCCCGGCGGCGTCCGTGCCTGCATGCACAACGGACGACGCCAGGGGCGGCGCAAGGCCAGGCGCTGCCCCGTGGGCGGCGTTGCTGGCAGGAGGGGGCGAGGCGGTTGGCGCCTGGGCTGCTCGGTCGATCATTCCCGAATTGTACGCAATGCCCCTGCTCCAAGAACGCACACTCAACCTGCCCGACGAAGCGGCCACCGCCCGGCTGGGCGCGGCGCTGGCCGAGGCCGTGCGCAACCTGCCGCCACAGACCGTGCACCTGCAGCTCTCGGGCGACCTTGGTGCCGGAAAGACCACGCTGTCGCGCGCCATCCTGCGCGCGCTAGGCCACGCGGGCAAGGTGCGCAGCCCCACCTACACGCTGTGCGAGCCGTATTCGGTCACGCGCGCCGATGGCTCGCCGCTGACCGCCTACCACTTTGACCTGTACCGCTTCGCCGATCCGGAGGAGTGGGCCGACGCCGGTTTTCGTGATTGTTTTGCCGAACCGGCCGTGAGCCTGGTGGAATGGCCGGAGAAAGCCGGGCGCTTGCTTGGGGAACCGGACCTTCACTTGTTGCTCCAATCGGACATCAGCGACGCCGACGACGCGGCCGAACGCCGTATCGTTACGCTTCGTGCCTATACTCAGACTGGACTTTTCCTGCTTTGCGCATGCTGATCAAGCGACTCGCCACCGACCGACCCGACGATATCCAGCTGGCCCGCCGCAAATGGCTGGCGCAGTGCCTCAAGGCCGGCGCCGGCAGCGTGGTGCTCACGCTGGCCGGGCCACAGATCGCCTTTGGCGCCGGCATCGTCGCGGTGCGGGTCTGGCCCGCCGAGGAATACACCCGCGTCACCATCGAATCCGATGAGCCGCTAGCCGCCGTCCACCAGATGATCCACGGCCCCGACCGGCTGGTGGTGGACATCGATGGCCTCGATCTCTCGCCCACCCTGCGCGAGCTGGTGGCCAAGATCACCTCCAACGATCCCTACATCCAGACCGTGCGCGTGGGCCAGAACCGGCCGCGCGTGGTGCGGCTGGTGTTCGACCTGAAGGAAAACGTCTCGCCGCAGGTGTTCACGCTGGCGCCGATTGGCAGTTACCGCAACCGCCTGGTCTTTGACCTGTACCCCGTCAATCCGCCGGATCCCTTGTGGACCCTGGTGCGCGACACCGAGGACAAGCAGCGCAGGTTTGCCGCCACGCAGCCCCCGGCCGGCGCGGACGGCGTGTCCGGCGCGCCTGCCTCCGGCGAGGAAGACGCCATTGGCGCACTGGTGCGCAAGTTCGAGGACAAGGGCGCCAACCCGGTGCCGGCCCTGCCGCCGATGGCAGCCGTCAAGCCCAGGCCGCCGGCGCCTTCCTCACCAGCCGTGCCATCGGCACCGCCGCTGGCGCAGAACAACCCGCCTGCGGCCCTGCCTGCCAACAACCCGCCGGCGGACCGTTCCTTCAAGATGCGCCGCCTGCTGACCGTCGCGATCGATCCCGGCCATGGTGGCGAGGATCCCGGCGCCACCGGCGCGTCCGGCTCGCGCGAGAAAGACGTGGTGCTGCAGATCGCGCAGCGGCTGCGCGCCAAGATCGATTCCCAGCCCAATATGCGCGCCATGATGACGCGCGACGCGGACTTCTTCGTGCCGCTCAACGTGCGCGTGCAGAAGGCGCGCCGGGTGCAGGCCGATCTGTTCGTGTCCATTCACGCCGATGCCTTCCTCTCGCCGGAAGCCAAGGGCGCCTCGGTGTTCGCCTTGTCCGAGCGCGGCGCGTCCAGCACCGCCGCGCGCTGGATGGCCAACAAGGAGAACGCCTCCGACCTGATCGGTGGCGCCAACATGGGCAACAAGGATGCGCAGGTGGCGCGGGTGCTGCTGGACTTGTCCACGACCGCGCAGATCAACGACAGCTTGCAGGTGGGCAAGGCGGTGCTGGCGGAGATCGGCGGCGTCAACCGGCTGCACAAGGGCAGCGTGGAGCAGGCGGGCTTTGCCGTGCTGAAGGCGCCGGATATCCCGTCGATCCTGGTCGAGACCGCTTTCATCAGCAATCCCGAGGAAGAGCGCAAGCTCAACGACGAGAGCCACCAGGAGCAACTGGCCAACGCCATCCTGCGTGGCATCAAGAACTACTTTGCGCGCAATCCGCCGCTGGCGAAGAATCCGTCGGTGTAAGCGGCGGCGCCTGAAAACAAAACGGCCGGCAACATTGTTGCCGGCCGTTTTCCGTTTGCCGTGCCGCGCGCCGAGACTCAGGCGCGGGCGGTAGCCCCGTCGGGCAGCGCGTCGCGGCTGGCGTAACGCGAGGCAATCACCGAGCACACGATCAGCTGCAGCTGGTGGTAGACCATCAGCGGCAGYACCAGCAGGCCCAGCGCCGGATGGCCGGCAAACAGGATCTTGGCCATCGGGATGCCGTTGGCCAGGCTCTTCTTGGAGCCGCAGAACACCGCGGTGATCTCATCTTCCACCGAGAAGCCGAGGCGGCGCGCGGTGAAGGTGGTGGTGGCCAGGATCACCACCAGCAGCACGGCGGCGAGCGCCATCACGGCACCGATGGTTTCCCAGCTGTACTTGTGCCACAGGCCGGCGGCGGTGGCGTCGCAGAACGACGAATACACGATCAGCACGATCACGCCGCGGTCGATCTTGTTGGTGATCTGCTTCTTCTTGGCCAGCCAGCTGCCGATCAGCGGGCGGGCCAGCTGGCCGAGCGCGAACGGCAGCAGCAGTTGCAGCGCCACGCCGGTCAGCGCCTTGCCCAGCGGCATCGAGGCGCCGCTGGCGCTGATCACCAGGCCCATCAGCAGCGGCGTGACGGCCATGCCGATCAGGCCCGAGATGGTGGCATTGAAGATTGCGCCGGGCACGTTGCCGCGCGCCATCGAGGTCATCGCCACGGACGACGACACGGTGGACGGCAGCGCGCACAGGTAGAACACGCCCAGTAGCAGCTCGGCGGGCAGCATGTTGCGCAGGCCGAACATCAACGCCAGGCCGACCACCGGGAAGACGATGTAGGTGAAGCTCTGCACGAAGGCATGCAGGCGCCAGTGGCGCGCGCCAGCCACCAGCTTGTCGCGCGACAGCGCGGCGCCGTGCAGGAAGAACACCAGGGCCACGCCCAGGTTGGTGACCATGCCCAGGTGCAGCGGGCCGTCGCCGGCGCCGATTTGCGGGGCCAGCAGCGCGATGCCGATGGCGCTCAGCATGATCAAAACGAACCCGTCGATCAGGTCGTAGATTTTCTTGAAGGGTGAGAGGATGGCGGGCATGACAGCAAGGTTGGATAAGGGTTTCGCCTAGCATTGGACGCCACCAAAGCCTAGAATGCAAATTCATTTATCGCATCCATTCATCTCATAGACGCATGAATTACACATTGCGCCAGTTGCGGATCTTCCTCGCCGTGGTCGGGCATGGCAGTTTCAGCCGTGCCGCGGACGCCGTTGGCCTGACGCAGCCCGCGGTCAGCCGGGGCGTTGCCGAACTGGAAGAGGCACTTGGCGTGCGCTTGCTCGACCGCACCACGCGGGAGGTGGTGGTGACCGACGCCGGGCAGGCCCTGGCGCCTGCAATCGAGCGCCTGCTTGGCCAGCTGGACGATACGCTGGAAGAAACGCGCCAGCTTGGCGAGCGCTATCGTGGCCGGGTTGTGATTGCCAGTGCACCCACGATTTCCGCGCGGCTGATGCCGCTGTATGTGTCGACTTGCGCGCGCCAGTATCCGGATATCCGCCTCAGCGTGCGCGACAACGTGCAGGCCGATGGCCTCGAGCAGATCCGCGCGGGGGCCGTGGACTTTGGCGTCTTGATCGATCCGTTGGCGCATGAAGGCTTGACCATCGCGCCGCTGGCGACCGATCCGTTTTGCTTCGTGTGCCGGCGCGATCACCCGCTGGCCAATGCCGACTCGGTGCCGTGGTCCGCACTGGACGGCATGCCGCTGGTGCTGTTGGATTTCGCCTCGGGCAGCCGGCCCCTGATCGACCGCATTTTCGCCAGCCATGGCGTGGCGCCCAGCGTGGTGCAGGAGCTGGGGCATTCGGCCAGCGTGTTTGGCATGGTCGAGGCCGGCATCGGCGCTTCGGTCCTGCCCTCGTTCTCGCTGCCGTTGCCGGCGGCGTCTCCTCTGGTCTGGCGGCCGCTCACGCCGCGCGAGGAGCGGCGCATCGTCATGGTTTGCCGGGAAGACCGTTCCCTATCGCCCTCGGCCGCCGCCGTGTGGCAGATGGTACAGAGCCTGCCATTGCCGGCCGAGCCGGCCATGCCGCAATGACGGGCACCCGCCTGGCTTGGCTGCTCAGCTGCTTAGCTACTTAACGGCTTAACTGCGCGTTGCCGTGACCATCACCGCTTCCAGCGCAAAGCTGCCGTCGGCCTTGACCAGGTAGTGGTCGCGTACTTCCGCCGGCGCCAGTTGCCACAGGTGCTGGATGGCGGCCACCGCCACGGGCGGCGTGCGCATGCGCTGCACCCAGGTGGCGAACTCCAGCTCGATGCGCCAGGCCGGCGAAACGCTGGCCGTGAAGCCCGCAGTCTCCAGCATCGCTTGCCACTCGGTACCGGTGTAGTCACGGATATGCGACGGGTCGCGCAGCAACTCCACCGATTGCAGCCAGGTATCGGGCAGCGGGTCGTCCGAGCCGGCGATATCGATCAGCACGATCTTGCCGCCTGGCTTGAGCACCCGGTACATCTCCGCCAGGGCCGCTGGCACGTTGCGCCAGTGGTGCGCGCTCATGCGCGAGATCACCGCGTCGAAGCTGGCATCGTCAAAGGGCAGCGATTCCACGGCGCCCTGGCGGGTGCGGATGTTCGCCAGCCCCTTGTCGCGCGCCGCGCCTTCCACAACCGCCAGCATTTCCGCCGACAGATCGTAAGCCGTCACTTGCGTTGCAACCCCCGCTGCGGCAAAGCTGGCGTGGCCCGCGCCGCAACCCAGGTCGAGCACCTGCGCCGCTGGCAGCGCCGTCAGTTCCTGTGCAAGCTGCTGCAGGTCCGCGCCCTGGGCATGGACCGCGCTGGTGAGGTAGGCGCTGGCGGTGGCGCCGAAC
Organism: Cupriavidus sp. 05L411; assembly: GCF_056398045.1. Classification (NCBI taxonomy): domain Bacteria; kingdom Pseudomonadati; phylum Pseudomonadota; class Betaproteobacteria; order Burkholderiales; family Burkholderiaceae; genus Cupriavidus; species Cupriavidus sp. 05L411. The sequence goes on from NZ_JBFTOQ010000053.1 coordinate 21,549, forward strand.
TGGGCGGCAACGAGTTCTTGTTGTTGCATGTGGCTCTCCTGGCGGCAATGGCCGCTAGTGGGTTCTGGGGACCGGGGACGGGGGATTGGTGACGGGGGCTTGCCCGCGTAACGGGTTCGACGTACTGTAGCAGCCTGTTTTCCCGGTACAAGTCAGGGTTTTATCCTGGTATAAAACGCACCAGCTTTTGAGCTTTTGAGCTTTTGCCTGGCTATCTGCATTGCCCGCTCAGCCCTCCATGACAGAATACGCGCCCCCCGATCCCGCTAGGCCACACGAACTCACGCGCGAAGCTGTGCTGGGCCGCTTCCTGCGGGCGCACCGCGAGCGCCTTGCCCCGGCCGAAGTTGGCCTGGCCCCCGGCCGGCGGCGGCGCACGCCGGGCTTGCGCCGCGAGGAGCTGGCGCAGCTCGCCGGCCTGAGCGCCACCTGGGTGACGTGGCTGGAACAGGGCAGGCCGGTGGCGCTATCGGCACGCGCGCTGGCCAGCCTGGCTGGCGCACTGCGGCTGTCGCGTGCGGAACGGGCCTACCTGTTCGAGCTGGCGGGCCGGCGCGACCCTATGCAGGCGCAGGACGAACACGCGCCAGCAGCAGTCCTCGCCAGCGTGGAGGCCATCAACGGCCCGGCCTACCTGCTGGACCGGCAATGGAGCGCGCTAGCTTGGAATGCCGCAGCCGCCGACCTGTTCGTGGGCTGGCTCGATCCCGCCAGCGAAGACCGCAACCTGCTGCGCAGCATGTTTTTGTCGCCGGGTTTGCAGGCATTGGTGGAGGACTGGCCGCACCGGGCGGCGCGGCTGGTGTCGGAGTTTCGCGCGCACAGCATCCGCCATGCCGACGATCCGCCGATGCGCGCGCTGGTGGAGGGGCTCATTGCCCAGAGCCCGGTGTTCCGGGCCGACTGGCTGTCGCAGGATGTGGAAGAGCGGCAGGGCGGGCGCCGCGGCTTCCAGCATCCATTGCGCGGGCTGCTGCATTTCGAGCAGCTCACGCTCGTGCCGGCCGCCGCGCCGGGCCTGACGCTGGTGATGCTGATGCCGGCGTGAATCCTGCCGGCAAAGGCCACGACGGCGTTACTTCGGCTGCATGCGGATGGCGCCGTCGAGCCGGATCACTTCGCCGTTGAGCATGGGGTTGGTGATGATGGAGCCCACCAGCTTCGCATACTCGGCCGGGYGGCCCAGGCGCGACGGGAACGGCACCATTTTGCCGAGCGCGTCCTGCACTTCCTGCGGCATGCCCAGGAGCATCGGCGTCTCGAACAGCCCCGGAGCAATCGTCATGCAGCGCACGCCGTCGCGCGACAGGTCGCGCGCGATGGCCAGSGTCATGGCSACCACGCCACCCTTGGAGGCSGCGTAGGCGGCCTGSCCGATCTGGCCGTCGAAGGCCGCCACCGATGCTGTATTGATGATCACGCCACGCTCGCCTTCCGCATCGGGCGTGTTCTGCACCATGGCCGCGGCAGCCAGCCGGATCATGTTGAAGGTGCCGATCAGGTTGACGCGGATGGTCTTGTCGAAGGCGTCGAGCGGGTGCGGGCCGTTCTTGCCCACCGTCTTGTTGGCAGTGGCAATGCCGGCGCAATTGACCAGCCCGGCCAGGCGGCCCAGCGCGGTGGCTGCCGCCACGGTGGCTTGCCCGTCGGCCTCGCTGCTGACGTCGCAGCGCACGAACTTCCCGCCCAGCTCGGCGGCCAGCGCGGTGCCGGCGGCTTCGTTAAGGTCGGCGATCACCACCTTGCCGCCCGCGGCGGCCAGCATGCGGGCGCTGCCCTCGCCGAGCCCGGAGGCGCCGCCGGTGACGATAAATACGTTGTCGCGGATTTCCATCGTTGTCTTCCTCGCTTGGATGTGTGGTCTTTTGGTTTTCTGGCGCTGCAGGTACGGCATGTTGGCATAACGTTTACGTAAACGTCAATTCGGCGATGCTATCTCCGCGGATGGCGGCGGCAATAAAAAAGGCGACCCGCGGGTCGCCTTTTCCACCTGCAGCGCCGGAGGCGCGCGGCTTACTTCAGTGCTTCGAACACACGCGAAGTGATGTCTTCCACGCTGCCGACGCCCGCGATCTTGCGGTACTGCGGCGGTGCCACCTTGGCGGTGGCGTCGCCATTGGCGGCCCACTTGGAGTAGTAATCCACCAGCGGACGGGTCTGCTGGGCGTAGACGTCGAGGCGCTTCTTGACGGTCTCTTCCTTGTCGTCGTCGCGCTGGATCAGCGCTTCGCCGGTGGTGTCGTCCACACCTTCCACCTTGGGCGGGTTGTACTTGACGTGGTAGGTGCGGCCCGATGCCACGTGCACGCGGCGCCCGCTCATGCGCTCGATGATGGCATCGAAGGGCACGTCGATTTCCAGCACGTAGTCGATCGCCACGCCTGCTTCCTTCATGGCCTCGGCCTGCGGAATGGTGCGCGGGAAGCCATCGAACAGATAGCCGTCCTTGCAATCGGCCGCCTGCAGGCGGTCCTTGACCAGGCCGATGATGATGTCGTCCGACACCAGGCCACCTGCGTCCATCACCTTCTTGGCGGCCACGCCTAGCGGCGTGCCAGCCTTCACCGCGGCGCGCAGCATGTCGCCGGTGGAGATTTGGGGGATGCCGAACTTCTCGCAGATGAACTGGGCTTGCGTGCCTTTGCCGGCGCCAGGCGCGCCCAACAGGATCAAACGCATTACGGGTCCTCAGAGTTTTGAATCTTGTATGGCAGGGGGAATGGAAGGAGGGTAACGCCGAAACTTGACGCGAGGCTTACCAACGCCGTCGGGACGGCGCGCCTCAGGTCGGAGTCTGGTCTGTTGACGACCGGCACGCTGACGCCTCTGCCGCTGGCGGCGGGCGGGTACCGATCGGGCTCACTTTTCATCTCCCCACCGAGCCTTGGCCGGGCGCCCGGGCGCCCGACGGCTCTGTATCGTCAAGCATTATGCCATGAGGCGGCGCGAAATCGGCTTGCCGCTGCGGTGACATCTGTCATGACTTATGTCGTAAGTCATGCGATGACCGCCGCAGCCGGCGGCCATCGCCAAGTGCGCTCAGGGGCCTTCCTGCGCCATGGCCTGCGCCCAAAGCGCACGCACGCGGTCCAGGTCGGCCTGCGTGTCAACGCCCGGCGCGGGCACAGCCGCTGTCTCCAGCACGCCGATGCGCTCGCCATGCCACATCGCACGCAGCTGCTCCAGGGCTTCCGTCTGCTCCACCGGCGACAGCGCCAGCGTGGGAAAGCGCCGCAGGAATCCGGCGCGGTAGGCGTACAGGCCGATATGGCGCAATACCGGCATGGCCGGTAATGCCACCTGGGCGGTGACTGCCGCCGCGGCCGGCACGCCGGCCCAGGCGTCGCGGGCCCAGGGGATCGGCGCGCGGGAGAAATACAGCGCGCGGCCAGCGGCATCGCACACCACTTTCACCACATTGGGGTTGAACACCTCAGCAATCTCGCTGATCGGATGCGCGGCGGTGGCAATGGCGCAATCGGCATGGTGCGCCAGGTGCAGCGCCACCTCGTCGATCAGGCTGGGCTCGATCAGCGGCTCATCGCCCTGCACATTGACCACGATGGCGTCGTCCAGCAGGCCTAGCCATGTTGCCACTTCGGCCAGGCGGTCGGTGCCCGAGGGGTGGTCGGCACGCGTGATCACGGCTTCGATGCCATGCGCCGCGCAGGCTGCCGCCACTTCGGGCGCGTCGGTGGCGACCACCGTGCGCTGCGCCGACGAGGCATGGGCGCGCTCGGCCACGCGCACGATCATGGGCTTGCCGCCGATATCGGCCAGCGGCTTGTTGGGCAGCCGGGTGGAGGCCAGGCGCGCCGGGATGACGACGGTAAAAGCGGGCAGCGACATGGTGCGAGCCGCTTATTCCGGCGAGACCAGCCGGCCCGGCACGGTCTGGCGTGCCTCATCGGCCAGCATGATGGGAATGCCATCGCGGATCGGATAGGCCAGTTTGTCGACCTGGCAGATCAGTTCCTGGGCGGCGCGGTCATGTTCCAGCTTGCTCTTGCACAGCGGGCAGACCAGGATTTCAAGCAGCCGGTTGTCCATCTTGCGTTTCCTTGGTGTGGCCGGCGGCGGTCGCGGCGCCCGGCGCTGTGGGAGCGGCCTGGGCATGCGCGGCGACGGCGCGGCGAATTTTTTCGATCAGGCCCGCGTCGATCACGGGCGTGGTGGGGACGACCCAGATCCGCGGGTCCAGCGGGTCACTGAGGCGCTCGCATTTTACGGCATCCTTCTCGGTGATCAGGATCGCATCGGCCGCCTGCGCGACAGGATCGCCGGCGAACGGGTCTTCGGCGAAGTCGTAGTGGTCCGGCAGGGGCATGGTGTCCGGCGCGAGGCCGGCTGCGCGCAGGCTGGCGAAGAAGCGCTCGGGGTTGCCGATGCCGGCGGCGGCCAACACGCGCTGCCCGGCAAACGCCGACAGCGGCTTGGCCATGGTCGGGTCGGCCAGCTGCCAGGCATCGTCCAGCACCAGGCGCATGCCGTAGACATCCGGCTGGCTCGGGCTGGGGCGGAAGTCCGGGTCGTTGATCAGGGTGGCGTCGCGACGGCGCGAGAGCGATTCGCGCAGCGGGCCGGCCGGCAGCAGCAWGCCGTTRCCGCCCATGCGSGWRTCGAACATCACGATCTCGAAGTCGCGYTGSAGCTTGTAGTGCTGCAGGCCATCGTCGAGCAGCAACACGTTGACGCCGGGATGCGAGACCAGCATGGTCTGCGCGCACAGCGCCCGGTCGGGGAAGACCCAGACCGGCACGTCGGTGGCGCGCGCGATCAAGAGCGGCTCGTCACCCACGTCCTTGGCCTGCGAGGTGGGCTTGACCCGGCGCGGATGCTTGAGCTTGACGCCGTAGCCGCGCGAGACCACGCCTGGGCGCAGGCCGGACTCGGCCAGCGCATGGGCCAGCGCGATCACCGCGGGGGTCTTGCCGGTGCCGCCCACGGTCACGTTGCCGACCACCACCACCGGCATCGGCAGGCGCGTCGAGCTGTACCAGCCGCGCCGGTATGCCAGGCGCCGCCAGCCGCTGACCAGGCCGAACACCCACGACAGCGGCAGCATCAGCCAGGCGAACCAGCCGCGGCGTTGCCACTGGGCGGTCACGAAGTCGGCAAGGGCGTTGCGGGGAGCGGGCATGGGCGTGGTAGGCAGGGCTGGGCGGTAATGCTGCGTTGAAAGGAGCAGGGGTGGGGCCGGGGACAGTAGCATGGCGCGCCGGCGCGATGGCGTCATCGCGGGGCAGCGCAAGCGAGCTACCCGGTCATTATGGGCACCTTGCGGCGCCCGCCGCAAGGTGCGGCTCGCGGCGGGGGATTGCATCCCCGCGCCAGGCCGCTCAGCGTGCCTGCGAGCTCTGCGTGGCGAAGGTCAGGCGGGGCAGCCCGGCCAGGCGGGCGGCTTCCATGACGTTGATCACGGACTGGTGCGTGGCCTGCGCATCCGCATTGACGATCAGCACGGGCGGCTGGCCATCGGCCGGGCCGGCTACCTCGCGCAGGCGCTGGGCCAGGCTGGTCACGTCCTGCTGGTCCATGACCTGCTTGTTGATCGAATAGACACCCTTGGCGGATACGGATACCACGATCTCGCCGGGGCGCTGCTGCGCCTTTTCGGCGTCGGCGGTCGGCAGCTGGATCTGCAGCTCGGTATAGCGCGAGTACGTGGTCGTGATCATCAGGAAGATCAGGATCACGAGCAGGACGTCGATCAACGGGATGAGGTTGATCTCCGGTTCTTCACGCCGCTGGCGGGATCGGAAGTGCATGGCGTATCAGGCGCGGCGCTGCGGCAGGATGGCGTCCAGGAAGGCGGTGGCGCGGAATTCCAGCTCAGCCACGTAGTCGTCCACGCGCCGGCGGAAGTAGCGCCAGAAGATCAGTGCCGGAATCGCGATGATCAGGCCGAAGGCGGTGTTATAGAGCGCCACCGAGATGCCATGTGCCAGCTGTTCGGGGCTGGCGCCGGCGCCGCCCTGACTGCCGAAGATCTCGATCATGCCGATCACGGTGCCCAGGAGGCCCATCAGCGGTGCGACCGAGGCGATCGTGCCTAGTGCGTTCAGGTAGCGCTCCAGCTCGTGCGCCACGGCGCGCCCGGCTTCCTCGACCACTTCCTTGGCGGCATCGCGCGACGTATGGGGCTGCAACACCACATGGCGCAGGCCAGCGGCCAGCACGCGGCCCAGCGGGGAGTTCTGCTCCAGCGTGTTGACCACCTCCGGCGTGGCGCGGCGCTGGTGCGCCACCGACAGGGCTTCGTCGTACAGCTTGGGCGGCAGCACCTTGCTGCGCTTCAGGCTGAGGAAACGCTCGACAATCAGCGCCAGGGCGATGACCGAGGCGAGCAACAAGGGCCAGATCGGCCAGCCGGCAGCTTGAATGATGGAAAACACGTGGAACCCCGAGTCAACGGCTTGTGTGCTCATGCCAGGCGCCGCGGCCGTGCGCGCGCTGGCTATGTTCGAAAAAATCAGGCGCCACTCTAACCCGCAGCACTGGGCGGGGCAAGACGCAGCATCACGGTGTGTCTGCCGCGCATCGTGCGCGCGACGTGCTGGAAGCGGCGACTGCCGGGATGTCCACATGGAACAGGGACAGTGCTGTGGATGAATTGTGGACAGAGGGCTGACAAGGCGCTCAAGTCACTGATTGATAAGGAAAAATTGTGCGTCGCTTAAAAAACGGGCAAGCGGCGAGTGACGAGGACATCCTCCGGACGCGCGCGAACCGCCCAAAACCGGAGTCCGGTCTATCCACATTAAAACAGGACAGTGCTGTGGACCGTTTGTGGACAGGCGCCTGAAAAGAATGCTAAGTCATTGATTGGAAAGGCGGGTATACATGGTGCCTAAATAATGTGCAGGGCACGCCAGATGGGCTTTGCGGGGGCCTCCAACGCCCCGTGAAGGAAAAAATCCCGCCATGTCTCCCCCTTTCCACATTCCGCCGGGACAGTCTTGTGGACGGGTTGTGGAAAACTATCTGAGAAGCCACTTAAGTCATTGATTGAAAAGCGCTTCATACATGCTGATTAAAAAATGGGCAACGGCCATTTGCACCGTGTTTTCCCGTCTCCGCGCTCATGCTCTGGACATGGCCATGCCATGTCGCGGCAAGGAGGCCTTGCGATCTCTTTTGGCCGCCGGATGGGCATTTCCGGCGGGCAGGAAATAGTTTTCCACAGATAACGCGTTCTACCCAAGGTTGTCCAGAGTTCCTGTGGATAACTTTGTGAACAAGCCGGGGGTGCAGCCGGTAAGTGTTTGACGCATAAGGGGTTTGCTTACATTGCCTAAAAAATAAGACAGCCGAAAGCGCATAAGAATCAAAGGCTTGTGTCAAGTCATGCGGCCTTGCGGGGTTATTGCCTCCCCCACCCCAAGAGACTTGACAGACCAGTTATGCTGTGGACATGTCAATTCCACGCCGCTTGCCCGGCCGTGCGCCATGTCAGAACCGCTGAACTTTTCGCGTGAAACCCAGCCTATGGCCCCTCCCGGGGCGCGTGAGGCGATTCCCGTCGGAGAGCTGAACCACGCGATCGCCCAGGTACTGGAACGTAGTTTCCCGCTGACCTGGGTCCGGGGCGAAATCTCAAATTTCACACGCGCCGCCAGCGGCCACTGGTATTTCTCGCTCAAGGACGCGCGCGCCCAGATCCGCTGCGTGATGTTCCGCGGGCGCAACCAGCATGTCGACTTCACGCCGCGCGAGGGCGAGGCGGTCGAGGTGCGGGCGCTCGTATCCATGTATGAGGCGCGCGGCGAGTTGCAGCTCGGCGTGGAGGGCATGCGCCGCGCTGGCCTTGGCAATCTGTACGAGGCATTCCTGCGCCTGAAGGAAAAGCTCTCGCAGGCCGGGCTGTTCGCGCCCGAGCGCAAGCGGCCGCTGCCGGTCCACGCCCGCACCATTGGCGTGATCACCTCGCTGCAGGCGGCGGCACTGCGCGACGTGATCAGCACGCTGCGCCGGCGCGCCCCGCATGTGCCCGTCGTGGTTTACCCGGTGCCGGTACAGGGCGCCGGCGCTGCGGCGAAGATCGCCGCCATGATCGACACCGCCAGCGAGCGCAACGAATGCGATGTGTTGATCCTGTGCCGTGGCGGCGGCAGCATCGAGGACCTGTGGTCGTTCAATGAGGAGAGCGTGGCGCAGGCCATTGCGCGCTGCGCCGTGCCGGTGGTCTCCGGCGTGGGCCACGAGACCGATTTCACCATCGCCGACTTCGTCGCCGACGTGCGCGCGCCCACGCCCACCGGCGCCGCCGAGCTGGTCAGCCCGGACCGCAGCCATATGCTGATGCAAGCCAGCCGCGCGCGCGACGCGCTGGCCCAGTGCATGCAGCGCCAGCTCGACCGGCGCGCCCAGAACCTTGACTGGCTGGCCCGCCGCCTGCGCAGCCCGCAAGCGCAGCTGCAGGAGCGCCGCCTGCAGGTCGACAACCTCATGCGTCACCTACGCTCAGCGCTGCGCGATACCGTGGCCGCCCAGCGCCACCGCCAGCAGGTGCTGGCCATGCGCTGGGCGGCTGGCCGGCCTGACCTGGCCCAGGCCCAGGCCGAGTTGCGCCGCACCGCGCTGCGCCTGCGCGATGCCACGCAGCGCCAGGTTGAGCGCGCCGGCCAGCACCTCGAGCGTGCCGCCGGCACGCTCGAGGTGCTGGCGCCGCAGCGCACCCTGGAGCGCGGCTATGCCGTGCTGCTGGACCAGCGCGGACGCGCCTTGCGCTCACCGTCGGAGCTGCGCGCGGGCACCGTGATCGAAGTCCACCTGGCCGAAGGCGTGGCCGATGCCAGCCTCGCCAGCGTTCAGCCCCGGCTGGTGGAACGCTAAGCCCGGCGCGCGTCGGCGGACCGCCGACAGCGCTTGCATATCGATCAAACTAATATGATCGAAGGGGCTTTGTTTGCCGCGTTTGCGCGGGTATGGCAAGTCCCCTACAATCGACAATTCCTGATCTTCAACCCCACAGAAAGAGACAGAACAATGGAACATACTCTCCCCCCGCTGCCTTACGCTCATGATGCGCTCGCTCCGCACATCTCCAAGGAGACCCTGGAGTTCCACCACGACAAGCACCACCAGACCTACGTCACCAACCTGAACAACCTGATCAAGGGCACCGAGTTCGAAAACTCGACGCTCGAAGAGATCGTCAAGAAGTCCTCCGGCGGCATCTTCAACAACGCTGCCCAGGTGTGGAACCACACCTTCTACTGGGACTCGCTCAAGCCCAACGGCGGCGGCCAACCGACCGGCGCGCTGGCCGATGCCATCAACGCCAAGTTCGGCTCCTTCGACAAGTTCAAGGAAGAATTCACCAAGACCGCGGTCGGCACCTTCGGTTCGGGCTGGGCCTGGCTGGTGAAGAAGGCCGACGGTTCGCTGGACCTGGTCTCGACCTCCAACGCCGCTACCCCGCTGACCACCGATGCCAAGCCGCTGCTGACCTGCGACGTGTGGGAACACGCTTACTACATCGATTACCGCAATGCCCGCCCGAAGTATGTCGAGGCATTCTGGAACGTCGTGAACTGGGACTTCGCCAGCAAGAACTTCGCTGGTTGATCTAGCGGTTGCTTCGGCACCAGAAGTTGAAAGAGCCCCTTACCTGGTTAAGGGGTTTTTTTTGTCGAGGAATTCCGTGGGCTTGAATTGACGTATTTCTTCGTATCCTGTCGGCTGCCAGATTGGCGGCATCCGCGCGGCGGTCTCGCGCAGCAGCTTGCGTAGCCAGACGATAGCCGGGTCGCCTTCCTGATACTTCCGCCACTGAAGATTCTCCGCGAATCGAGGCAAGTCAAGCGAGCACTTGATGATCCGCAAGCCGAAGCGTTTTGCCATTTGTTGTGCGAGTCTCGATGACGGAGTGGCGATCCGCGCTGTCCCCAGGAGAAGCTCGGGCATGAGTGTGAAGTTCGAGATTTGCCGCGCCTTCGGGGACTGGTTGCGGCAACACACAGTCTCTGTTCTACCGTGACGCGGAAAGTAACCCTTTAACCCCCGCAGCGCCGCGGCTCAGGCAAACAGATCCATGCCCTGCACCAGGCGCTTCGCCAGCCGTGGCTGCCGAAACTGGTCCAGCCACCATTCCAGCGCGCGGCCCTCATGGTCGCCCCGCCACGCCACATACAGCGTGTTGGGCTCGCGCGGATCGGCCGTGCGCTTTTCCACCAGCTCCCCACGCTTGAGCAGCGAGGCCACGCGGTGCCGCGGCAGCCAGCCGACGCCCAGCCCCTCGCRCTGCGCCAGGATCTTCGCGCGCATGCTCGGCACCGCCAGCGAGGCTTGCCCGCCCACCAGGCCGTAGGCCCGCCCTGCGGTACCGCGCGATGAATCGGCCACGGCCACGCCCCGGTGCGCCGAGATGCGCTGGCGCGTGAGCGGCTCGGCTACGCCGGCAAGCGGGTGGCGCGGCGCCACGGCAAAGACCCATTCGACCACACCGAGCTCGAACCAGCGCAGGCCGGGGATGGCGGGTGGCTCATTGGTCGCGCCGACGATCACATCGGCGCGGCCGTCGCGCAGCGCTTCCCAGGTGCCGCTGAGGACTTCGTGGGTCAGGCGCAGCGCCACGCCGGATTTGAGCGCATCGAAGCTGCGGATCACCGGCATCAGCAATTCGAACTCGAGCACTTCATCCGTGACGATCCATAGACGATCTTCCCAGCCGCTCGCCACCTGCCGCACGCGCTGGGTCATGCGCGATACGTCCTGCATCAGGCGCGCGGCCTCTTCGGCCAGCAGGTGGCCGGCAGGGGTGAGTTGCAGGCGGTAGCGGCGGCGGTCGAACAGCAGGGCGTCAAAGCGGCCCTCCAGTTGCCGGGCGGCGTGGGAGACGGTCGATGGCGCCTTGCCCAGGCGCGCCGCGGCGCGCGAGAGGCTGCCGCTGTCCCGGATGGCTTCCAGCAAGGCCAGTTCGTCTTCTGACAACATGTTCAACTCCGTCGAACGAGTTCATCGGGAAAATCGTACGGCAAAACACATGTGCCGGCGCAATATTCGTCGCAATGCTTCACCCGATTCCCGAAACCCCTTTGTTTGCAAGCGCCGTCGGCCAGGAGAGTACGTCCAGCCATGGCACAGTCACCGGAGAAAAGTCATGGCTCTCATTCATCGCATCGCAAGCTACGCCGGCGCCGCATTGCTGGTGTTCTGCGCGCTCGCTGCGCCACGCGCCGAAGCCGCTGCCGCCGTCGTCTCTCATACGATCAAGGCGAACGGCGTTGCCTTGCACTACCTGCAATCCGGGCGCGGTAGTGGCACGCCGGTCGTGCTACTGCACGGCTACGCGGAATCCAGCCATATGTGGCTGCCGCTGATGGCGAAGCTTGGTGACAAGCGTACCGTGATCGCGCCGGACCTGCGCGGCGCGGGCGACTCGGCGATGACCGAGTCGGGCTACGAGAAGAAGAACCTGGCGCAGGACATTCACGCCATGGTCCAGGCTCTCGGCTATCGCAAGATCAACCTCGTCGGCCACGATATCGGCCTGATGGTGGCTTACGCTTACGCCGCGCAGTACCCGGACGAAGTGGAAAGCGTGACGCTGATGGATGCGTTCCTGCCTGGCGTGGGCGACTGGCAAAAGGTCTGGCTGCTGCGCGACAAGTGGCACTTCAACTTCTACGGCGACACGCCGGAGAAGCTGGTGAAGGGCCGCGAGCGTACCTACTTTGAACACTTCTGGAACGATTTCGCCGCTGACCCGAAGCACTCGGTGTCGGAGGCAAATCGCCGGATCTATGCTGCCAACTACGCCAAGCCGGGCCGGATGCGCGCGGGATTCGAGTTCTTCCGTGCGTTCCCGCAGGATGCCGAAGACTTCGCGGCGCTGGCAAAGCACCCGCTGCCGATGCCCATGCTGGTGCTGGCGGGCGAGAAGGCTTCGGGTAGTTTCCTGATCGACCAGGCGCGTCTCGTCGCCACCCATGTGCAAGGCGTGATCGTCAAGGGCTCGGGGCACTGGCTGATGGAAGAAGCGCCAGGGCAGACCATTTCAGCTATCGTGCAGTTCATCGACGCGCCGTCGCAACCCGTTAGCGCCGACTAAAGACGCCTACCTCACCGCATCAAAAAAAAGGAGTATCGACATGGGACTGCTCGTCAACGGCAAATGGCAAGACCGCTGGTACGACACGGCATCCACCGGCGGCCGCTTCGTTCGCAAGGACGCTGCCTTTCGCAACTGGGTGACGCCCGATGGCGCCGCAGGCCGGAGCGGCGCCGGTGGCTTCAAGGCCGAGGCCGGGCGCTATCACCTGTACGTGAGCCTGGCCTGCCCGTGGGCGCACCGCACGCTGATCATGCGCACGCTCAAGGGGCTGGAAGAGATGATCAGCGTATCCACGGTGCACTGGCTGATGCTCGGCGAGGGATGGACGTTCGCCGAGGGCGCGGGCGTGGTGCCGGACACGGTCAACGGTGCGCGGCTCTTGCACCAGGTCTACACCGGCGCCGATCCTGACTACACCGGGCGCGTCACGGTGCCCGTGCTGTGGGACAAGCAGCGGGCAACCATCGTCAATAATGAGTCGTCAGAGATCATCCGCATGTTCAACACCGCCTTCGATGGTATTGGCACCAGGGCGGGCGACTACTATCCGGCGGCGCTGCGCGCGGAAATCGACGAGGTCAACGCACGGGTATACGACACGCTCAACAATGGCGTCTACAAGTCCGGCTTTGCCACCACGCAAGATGCATATGAAGAGGCGGTGACACCGTTGTTCGATACGCTCGACTGGCTCGAGGCGCGGCTCGCCACGCGCCGCTTCCTGCTGGGCGACCGGCTTACCGAGGCCGACATCCGCCTGTTCACAACGCTGGTACGCTTTGACGCGGTTTATGTGGGGCACTTCAAGTGCAACCTGCGGCGCATCGCCGACTATCCGAACCTGTCTGGCTTTACGCGCGACATCTACCAGTTGCCGGGGATTGCGGCGACGGTCAATATCGACCATATCAAGCGGCACTACTATGAAAGCCACCGCTCCATCAATCCGAGTGGCGTGGTGCCGGCGGGGCCGGTGCTGGACTTTGTCGCGCCGCCGGAGCGCGCGCGGCTGGCGGCGTAAGGCCGTTGTCCGTTTCTTTTTCGTTAGCCGAGACCACGCCCATGACGTTTCATCGCCAATTCCTGCTTGCCTTGCTCACATTGGCAGCCGTTGCCACCGCCCCTGTCGCGCTGGCTGCCGCCGACGATGGGCCCGCATATGGCCCCGAGCTGGAAGGCTTCGACTATCCGGCGCCGGTGCAGCAGTTCGCGTTCACCTCGCAAGGCGAGGCGATGCAGATGGCTTACATGGACATCAAGCCAGAGCGCGCCAACGGCCGCACCGCGGTCTTGCTGCATGGAAAGAACTTCTGCGCGGCGACCTGGGGGGACACGATCAAGGTGCTCAGCACGGCCGGGTATCGCGTCATTGCGCCGGACCAGATCGGCTTCTGCAAATCCAGCAAGCCGGCGCACTATCAGTACAGTTTCCAGCAACTGGCGCGCAACACCCACGCCTTGCTGGAATCCATCGGGATCCAGCAGGCGACGGTGATCGGGCATTCCACGGGGGGCATGCTGGCGATGCGCTATGCGCTGATGTACCCGCAGCAAACCGAGCGGCTCGCCCTCGTCAACCCGATCGGCCTGGAAGACTGGAAGGCGCTGGGCGTGCCGTCCTTGTCGGTGGATCAATGGTATGCCCGTGAGCTCGCCACCAATGCCGACAAGATACGCAGCTACGAACAGGCTACCTACTATGTCGGCACATGGCGCCCCGAGTACGAGCCCTGGGTGCAGATGCTGGCGGGCATGAACCGCGGCCCGGGCAAGCAGCAGGTGGCCTGGAACTCCGCGCTGATCTACGACATGATCTTCACGCAGCCGGTCGTGTACGAGTTGGGCGCGTTGAAGACGCCAACCTTGCTGCTGATCGGCGACAAGGACACTACGGCCATCGCCAAGGATGCAGCACCGCCGGAAGTCCGCGCGAAGGTCGGCAACTATCCGGTGCTGGCGCAGCGCACCTTGAAGGCGCTGCCGAGCGCCAGGCTGGTCGAGTTTCCCGAGTTGGGCCACGCGCCGCAGATGCAGGATCCAAAGGCGTTCCACAAGGCGCTGCTGGATGGCCTGGCGGCGTTGCCGGCAAGCCGGTAGCACGAATGCCGAAGGCGTGCGGGGCGGGGGCGGCGGCTGAGGGAATGAATCCTGCATGGGGGTAGGGCAAGGCCGCTTTGCCCGTGGCTGTCACGCACTGGCGGTTGCCGCCGCCAGATCTCTGGTCTGCCGTTACCGAACAAGAACACGCCATCTTGTACCTTCTCCAACCCATGCGGGCCGCGTTTTGTAAAAAATGCAGTGCTATCGCCACCGTTCTCAGTCGATCCGCCGCGCACGACAAGCTCGCGCCCAGTAGCCACTTTTGCCTTCTTCATGTCGTGCTCGCTACGTTGACGCTTGGCGTGCCGGCAGGCCATGCCTTTGCCGAGCAGACGGAGGCGGCATCTGCGGTCGAAGTGGCGCAGTGCGGGGATCTGCTCGCCATCGTGCGCGATAGCCTGGTCAAGGAAGTGGAAGTGCCTTGTGCTCACCCTTCGCCAGCGGCATGCAACGAACGCAAGCGTCCGCTACTGGCCATCACCGCCTATATCCGCGAGCGCAGCACCAGCCGAGGCGACGATTGCGACACGCTGCTGGAAGTGAATCGCCGCCTGCGCGCCTTGCCTCCAAAGCGCTGACAGGCCGCGCCGTGGTGCTACCATGCGCGCAGCTTGCTAGCCTGGGCATCAGGCCCGGGCGGCAGAGTTCGACTTTTGCAGGAGAATCTGGATGGATCCGACAGTTGTGATCAGCACCTTCGAGCGCATCGCCAACGACGACACGGTGGAGCTATCGGTGGACGACGCCGTGGCCGGCCTGGCCGCGCTGCTTGCCAGCGAGCCGTTTTCCGACGCGGCGCGTGCGCTGCTGGAGACGGTGGGCGCCACGCTCTATCGCGTGGGCCTGGATGGCTACGAAGGCTGAAGGGAAAGTGGGCGGCGCGCGCGCGCCGCTCCAGGCATCTCAGTAGACAGGCGCTTCGCCCTCGGGGCGGTGCTTGAAGCGGCGATGCACCCAGTAGTATTGCTCTGGCATGGCGCGGACCTGTTGCTCCAGGAACGCGTTCATGCGCAGCGCGTCGACCTTCTCGTCGCCGGAGGGGTAGCCCGCCAGCGCGTCGAATATCTTCAGCTTGTAGCCGCGGTAGCCAGGCAGGACAGAGGTGGTGAAGGGCACGACGCGTGCGCCGCTGAGCGCGGCGAGACGCGACACCGAGGTGAGCGTGCAAGCGGGGACGTTGAAAAACGGCACGAATACCGAATCACGCAAGCCAAAATCCATGTCCGCCGCGAGCATCAGCGGCGTGCCCGACTTGAGCGCACGCAAGGCCTGGCGCACGCTGCCATTGCGCGGGATCATCTCGGTGCCGAACCTGCCGCGCTGCTGCTTGGCGAGTTGTTCCAGCAACGGGTTCGACATCTTCGAGTAGAGCGATGCCACCGGATGCTTGATCGAGTAGAACATGCAGCCGGCCTCGATCGCCACGAAATGGAATCCCAGGAAGATGGTCGGGCCGGCCTCGGTGTTGCCGAGCTCGATGGCGGACTCCAGCTCGACCAGGTCATTGAGCTGGCCGGCGCAGCCATACCATTGCACGCCGCGTTCCAGGTAGCTTCGAATCACGTGGCTGAAATGCGCCTGCCCCAGGGCATGTCGATGCGCTTCGCTCTGGTCGGGAAAGCAAAGCCGCAGGTTGGTCTGCACGACGCCGCGGCGCCGGCTTGGAAAGCGATAGAGCAGGGCGCCCAGGCCCATGCCAATGCGGGCGCACACGCCATAGGGCAAGGCGGCGAGCAAGCGCAGCAGGCTGACGGTGAAAAATAGTCCGATACGCTGGATCATCCTGTTCCTGAAAGGTTGCCGCGTGGCGTGACGCGCGCCGCCGCGGGCGTGCGGCGCTGTCTCGCGTGAAAGACGCGGCAGTGGTGGTGATTGCCAGCTACTGGGCTTGCGGGGCCTGTTGGGCCCGTCTTGTGGGTGCGGTGCTATGGCGCCGTGTCGGTGCGGGCGCGTGCCTGCATCATTGAAGGTCCGGGACCGGCGCCTGCTGCGGCGCCAGCTGCCAGCCCTGCGCATCGACGTTCTTGCCGTCGCGGTAGGTCCAGCCGGTGCCACAGGCCTGGCACACAAAGGTACTGACTGTCATTGCAGGGCGGCGTGGCGCCTTGATGCGCTGCGTGTCGGTGATTCTGAGCAACGCATGGCCTGGCGAGCCACCACGGTTGGTGTCGATGGCGAGGCAGGCTGGGCAAGGCGACATGCGGAATCCGACGGCGGAAGGTGGGTGACTGTAGCACGTTCATGCTGCAATAAACCGCCGCCGCGAGCTTGTGTCTGCTCACGCACGTGGGCGCGCGATGCGTGGCGCCAGGTGTGGAAAAGACCGTGCCCGCAACCAATGAGGCACTTTTTTCTTCGGTAAGTTGACATGCCTATCCCAGGCCTGTATAAACGTTGGTGCAGGATCTTTCAAGCGGTTACTCAGATGTTATGGATCGTCCCCTCCAAGCGGCGATTCGTTTGCTCCATGTTCCTTCCTTGATCGTCATGCCTGGTGAGCATCAGGCTCATCCAGAACTTTTAAGGTTTAAAGGATATCCAGCATGGAAACCGGTACCGTCAAGTGGTTCAACGACTCCAAGGGCTTCGGCTTCATCACCCCTGACGCAGGCGGCAACGACCTGTTCGCGCATTTCTCGGAAATTCAAGGCGGCGGTTTCAAGTCGCTGCAAGAAGGCCAGAAAGTGCGTTACGTCGCAGGCGTTGGCCAAAAGGGCCCCGCAGCGACCAAGATCGAGCCGATCTAATCGAGCCGATTCGAATCGCCTAGAAAAAAGCCCCGCTTAGCGGGGTTTTTTTTTTACCGACCGGGAATCATCGAGGTGCGCAAGCGCATAAAACATCATGCCTATGGTCGAATCCATCCTTCTAGCTGCCGTCCGGGTTTCGTCCTTCGAGGGCCAGCAGCCGCTGACCAACGCAAGCGGATTCTTTTTCGAGCGAGATGGCAGGCTCTTCGTGGTGACCAGCCGCCATGTGGTGTTCGACGAGCCAAGCAAGCACCACCCGGACCGCATCGAGATCGAGTTGCACAGCCAGCCGGAAAACATGGCCGACTCGATCGGCTTTTCGATTCCGCTGTACCGTGACGGGCTTGCCGTCTGGCGCGAAGGCGAGGACGGCGGCGGCCCGGTCGATGTCGCCGTGGTGGAGATCGAGCGCAAGGCGTTGCCGCCCAAGCTGCTTTACCGGGCCTTCACGCCGGAGCATCTGGCGCAGCCTTCTGATCGCGTCGAGGTGGGTGACTCCCTGTTGATCGTCGGATTTCCGCTGGGTTTTCATGACGCGCTTCATCATCTGCCGGTTGCGCGCCAGGCCGTGGTCGCATCCGCGTACGGATTGCGCTTCCAGGGCCAGGGGTTTTTCCTGACCGATGCCAGGACTCACCGCGGCACCAGCGGCGCGCTCGTGGTCTCGCGCATGCGCGATGGCCGGGGCGACAAGCTGGACCTGCCGTGGATACTGCTCGGCATCCACTCCGCTCGCTTCGACGTCGGCTCGCGCGACCTGGCGGAGGACGAAGTGCTTGGGCTGAACTCTGCCTGGTATGCGGACATGCTGCTGACCCTGACCGAGCCCGTGGCGGCAAAGCCCGCGCGGGCCGCGCCTGGCGCTGCCGCTACTCCCGCCGCCGCTACGCCCCCGGTTGCTGCTGCTGCGGCCGTTGGCAATGTTGCAGCCACGCCGTCGGTTGTCCCGGCGGCCGCTCCCGCTCCCGCTCCCGCTCCCGCGCCAGTCCTGCCCTCTCGGCCAAAATAAAGGTCATGGAGCGGCTCTCAATAGGAGTAGAGTGGGACTCAGTGGAACTGTGGAGTGCATCATGGACGTCAATCCGATTGCCAGCTACAAAGGGTTCGACTTATACCCTCTCGTGTACAAGCACGCCGTGGTGCGCACCTGGCCGGAACGCAGGCCGGACCGGACCTTCGATGCCGCCGTCGTGATCTGCCGCGAAGGGGGCGAGCCCGAAGGAACGCAGGCCCGTACGTTCCGCCTCGACGCAGTGCCGTGGGACAACGTCGGCGCTGCGCGCCGTGGTGTCGTTCGTTACGCCGAGGACATCATCAACGGCGCGATTCCCGGGCAATCCGTCGTCTCGCTCTGACGCCAAGAGCGATATGCGGCAATGTCCGTCGTTGCACGAGGATAACGCAGGCGCGCCTGCCATGTCCTCGCCTGTCCATGGCTTGGCCGAGCTGCCAGCCACCGCTGCATCGTCGCCAGTTGACGAGATCCCCGGGATGTCCTGCTTGTCCGTCCGACCGACGGCGCGCCGATCGGTCGCTGGTGCGTCGTCATGTTAGATCTCGTTGCCTTCGTGAAGCCCGTCCTTGACGAGATCACCGGGCAAGACGTCAGGATCTGGCCGGCGGGGCAACGCGTGGTGACGGCAAACTGGCAGATCCCTGATGCCAGGAGCTTTACCTGGCCAGCCAGGGCGCTTGAAATAGAGATGGCGCAGGACGTCGCGGAGCAATTGAGCAACGCGGACCAGGACGCCTTATATCAACTACAACGCAGCCTTGACCGGTATCTGCGCGCACGCCTTGGCGTCCATTGCAAGCAGGACAAGCCAGGGAACGCGATCGTGATTGTTGTCGATCGCCTGATGGCTCCCTAGCTTGCCCGCGTGCTGGCGCATTGGGCCTCGGCATTGGCCATTGCGAGCGAACCGGCACAAGGCCAGCTGCGGCATCAAGCCGCCTGGAGCACTACATGAACAATACGCCTTCCGCCTGCTACAAGGGTTTCGACCTCTATCCGCTGGTGTACAAGATCCAGCCCGCGCAATCCTGGCCGAGGACCAAGCCGGATCGCAGCTTCAACGCGTCCGTGGTGATCTGCCGCGAAGGCCATCGGCCCGGCAGTGAGCGCACGCGCGTGTTCCGCCTGGAAAGCACCCCTTGGGAGAATATCGGCACGGCGCGCAGGGGGGCCGTGAAGTTCGGTGAAGATATTATTAACGGGCTGATCCCCGGGGAGTCTGTCGCTACGCTGTAACGCTGCGCCGGCAGAATCCGGCCCGGTAGCGCGGCGTTGTCCGCGCTTGCCATGATGCTCGCGTTGCCAACTGGTATCGTAGGGCTGGCCCGGCCGCCGCCAGGCATTGGGAAGCAAGAGGAAACGGGACCGCGCCGTGCAATGCCCGCCCTGCCGGTCTACCTGTCAAAACCTGCCGCGCGCAGTTGCGCCGGCCCGCGAGCGTATACGTCATGAACAAGGTTGCCACACCATCCAACTTCCTCTGCACGCTACCGGGGCAAGGCAAGGGCATCGCTTACCATGTAGCCGTCAGCTTTCTCGACTCCAGTCATCCGACGGGTGTGCGCTTCACCAGTTTCGTCGGCGAGGGCAGGCGTTCATTCGGGGTTCAGGCCAACGAGGCGGCCTTGACGGGCGAAATGGTCGACAGCTTCGAGGCATTGTGCCGGCTGGCGATCGGGCAAGCGATTCGTGACAACCTCTATGACAAGGCTGGCGAAGGCGACTACGTGCTGGACCTGGGCGCGCAGCCTTTCGAGGGCGAATTGCGCCCGGTTGGTTCGCGCGTTGGTGTCAGCATGCCGCGCATGCGGTTTCCTGGCTGAGCCATCGCGTTTCCTGGCGCTGGCACGGGCGCGGGGAGCGCCCGGGAGATCGTGCTGGTCCGGACTGCCTGGCTAGACGCCGAATGCCGGGCTGCCGAAGCGGTCCAGCAGCGATTCAATCAATGCCATGTCTTTGGTCTGCGGCGTCCTGTCTTCCGTGGCGCGCGACGGGCCGCAATAGGTTGCGGATACATGCCTGCGCACGGTCAGCACTTCGTCCGCGGGGCGCTCCGCCGTGACTTCCGGTCCCGGCACGTGGCGATAGCTTCCGCCTACCCAGCCACCTGGCGTCAGGTGCATCTCTTCCCATTCTTCGCTGATCGACATGATTCTTCCTTTCGTTAGAGGGTGGGAGGGGCCGCGGGGCCAACAGCTTGACGGCGCGGCAGCGTATCCGGCCAGCCAGTATCAGTACTTGTGGCGGTAGTTGATCCGGCCCTTGGTCAGGTCGTAGGGCGACATTTCCAGCGTGACGCGATCGCCGGCCAGGATACGAATGCGGTTCTTCTTCAGGCGGCCGGACGAATAGGCCCACACCTGGAAACCATTTTCCAGGATGACGCGAAAACGGTTGTCCGGCAGTACTTCCGATACTTGTCCACCAAATTCCACTAGTTCTTCTTTAGCCAAGGATGATCCTTTTGCAGCAAGACCTGCTGCACAGTAGGTTGAGACGCATGCGGGTTGCTTTTCGTGTGGCCGGCTTATTGCAGGCGCATATCGGCAGCGACGCTCTCGGCCGCGCGTCGGGCGGCCTGTTTAGCCTGGGCTTCGGTGCCATGCGTGGCATGGCGCATCGAGACGTTGGCGACGATGCATTCGGAGCCATTCTTGTATTCGGCGATCAGGTAGGTCGCAAACCACACGCCTGGCTCTTGTTGTATCGGGTAGACCGACACGGTGTACGGATTGGCGCGGTTGGCGCGGGTGGTGCTATTGGTGCGATTGATGCTTTGATTCAAGGTGTTGCCCTTATGCGGGCGGACGATCTGAGGCAACGTTGAGCGCATCTCGTGGTGCGCCGCGTGCTCTCTTCTGGCGATCGGTCGCCGTGTTTGCGTTGTCCAGCAACGGCAGGTCTCGCACATTTGCGCGAGAAAGGTGGCTGGTGATGAGTGGACCGTGCTTGCGCAGGCTGATGCGCCAGGTACATGCGCACAGGTTACGGAGCGGACATGCCGCCGGGTCGGGAGGGTGATGGGCGATTGTCGCCCTGAACGAATCGGGTGTACGCCCGACAGGCTGCCATTAATATTTTGATGGTGTCTGGCAGCCGGCACGTTTGGGCCGACGAGAAGAGGTCGGCGAACGGCCAAGATTGGCAATCATACCATTTTCCGTCAATCGGCGCTCGCTCGCGGATTTGCGCGTACGATAGACATGGCGTTGCGCATAGCGACCCTCGTGGCGCTGGTGTGGCCCGGCGCTACCTGTCGTATCACGGGAAAGCCGGTGCCCGATGCCCGGCAGGCCGTAACTGAACGAGGTGATCGATGCCGGAGAGTTTTTTCTATCAGGGCCATTACGTCAACCTGGAACTGACGCAGCGCACTTTCGGGCAATGGAACTGGGTCTATACCCTGGATACGCACGGCCGTTTTGAAAACCAGGGCAACGCGTTCAGCTCGCGCGAGCTTGCCATGGCGGATGCCCTGGAGAATGCAAAGGCCCGGATCGAGCGCCTGGGGCACTAGTTACGTGGCACCAGGCGCCTGGCCGCCTTACTTCCCCTCGTCGGGAATGTTGTATTGCGCCTGCAGTGTGGCCGTGAACGGCCGGATCTTTTCGATGCAGGCCGCGCTGTCGCCGCCTTCCATGGTGGACAGATTCCAGTTGCAGCCGCCCGCGTCCGGCGCATGCCAGCAAACGTCGCCGAAGCAGGCGCCGCTGCATTCCGCGAATTTCTGCTGCTCGGCGCGAATCATCGCGCGCAGTTCCGCCTTGTTCTTGATCTGTCGGTCCATGGTCGTCTCCTGTTTTTTCGTGGGGAAGTCTTGCTGGGCGTGGCTGCGGCCAGGCCGGTCAGGGCGGCCGCGCGATGGACTGCAATTCCGGGCGAATCGAGGGGGCGGGATTACTTGCGCTTGACGAAGGTGGACATGTCGTCGATGACGGTCCTGGCGTAGGACACGGCCAGGTCGATGGCATCGTGCGGCGTGTGCGCGACGTGTTCTAGCAAAGGTGGCACCAGCCTGAGCGAGCCGCTGTCGCCGCTGACCTGCGTGATGGTCACGGTGGCGAGAAAGCTCGCCCGGGCGAGTTCGGCATTGGCGCTTTCGTCGAACGAGCGACGTACATTGGCCGAGACCTTGAACCCCTTGTAGATCGCATGATTTTGAGACATGTTGATCTCCTTTCCTCAACGAGCATACGCTGTTTGCCCGGTGGCGTCCGATTTACTTGGCGGCGCAATGGCAGGTGGTTCTCAACCGGCGGCCGGCGGCGATTTTCCCGCTTCGGTCATGCGCAGGCACCTCGCGCGATATTTCACTGCGCGTTGGAGTAAGCGGGTATGCTGGATCTGCCGCCTGGCACGCAATGCAGTAACCCAATCGTGGAGACACACCATGGCCAAAGGTCAATTACGCGGTAATCGCGAAACCAAGAAGCCCAAGCAACCCAAGAAGCCGGTCGCACCGGCGGCACCGTTCGGTGCCGTCCAGTCGCGCGTCGGCAATGATGGCGCGGCAGGCAAGAAGAAGTAATCAAGGCGCGAATAAAGCGCGAATAAAGCGCAGCTGAAGTGCAACTGAGACGGAACGTCAGGCTGGACCACGCCATCTTGCGTTGCAGCAAGAAGCCCAGGGTGCCATCGCGACCGGTGTGCTCCCGTTCAGCGCCTGACGCTCACCCGAGGCGGTGGCGGTAACAAGCTGCCGCCGGGGCGTTCGAGACACCGGGAGTGCAAGATGAGGCGTGACATGTCCTTCGCGGACCGCGTGCTGACGGCACTGCGCGCTGACAGCCAGGCGATGATGACGGATCTCCAGCTCGCCAAGGCGCTGGGCAATGCCGATGCATCCAAGCTCAGCCACCATTTACTGCTGCTTCAGGATTCGGGCCTGGTCGCCAAGACCGCTACCTCCGGGTGGCGCCTGACCTGGGCCGGCCACGACCGCGCGGAAGCGCGCAGCGTCGCCTAGCAGGCATCCGGCCGGCCGCCAGCCCGGCCGCACAGACAAACCAAATCCCCCGCTATAAAGTACAAAGCCCGTGGCTATTGCGGCACGGGCTTTGTCACGCTATTTCTTGTCGGCGGGCTGTACCGCTTGCGGGTCAAACTGGCCGGGCTGGGAGGTCCTGCGCTTTTCGCCGGGTTGCTGGAAGTGTGTCTTCCAGGGTGTGGTCGGCGCTGTTTGCTGACCAGGTTGCCTGGGACTGTAATTCATTCAATACCMCCATCGATGTCCGTCCGTGCCGGGCCGGCACTCTCCCAGTGTAGGCTTGTGCCGGCCCTTTCCCTAACGCTGTTACCGATGAGCCGCCCGCCCGCGGCGGCGTCGCCATGCCGGCGTCATTCCTCCTGGAATGCTTCCTCGCGCTTGGCCTTGATCGACGGCAGGGCAACGATACAGACCAGCAGCCCGGCCGCGATCAGCAGGCCGAGCGACAACGGACGGGTCAGGAATACGGTGAATGTCCCCCGCGACAGCAAGAGCGCGCGGCGGAAGTTCTCCTCCATCATCGGCCCCAGCACAAAGCCCAGCAGCAGCGGCGCCGGCTCGCACTTGAGCTTGATGAACAGGTAGCCGATCACACCGAAGCCAGCCGCGGTGAAGACGTCGAAGGTCTGGTTGTTGACCGAGAACACGCCGATGCAGCAGAACACCAGGATGGCCGGGTACAGGTAGCGGTAGGGCACCTGCAGCAGTTTGACCCAGATGCCGATCAGCGGCAGGTTCAGGATGATCAGCATCAGGTTGCCGATCCACATCGAGGCGATCAGGCCCCAGAACAGCGCGGGGTTGCTGGTCATGACCTGCGGGCCCGGCTGGATGTTGTGGATGGTCATCGCGCCCACCATCAGCGCCATCACGGCGTTGGGCGGAATGCCCAGCGT
>NZ_JBFTOQ010000054.1:0-45074 GCF_056398045.1 Cupriavidus sp. 05L411
GCCCATGCAGCGTAGAAAACTGTTACCTATGTGCTTGAACTCAAGTGTTACCTATGTGAGTGAGTCGTACCCCGGCGCGCCTTTTTTGCCTACTTTTTTGGCAAGACAAAAAAGTAGGTCGCCGCCCCGCAGGGGTGGTGAAACTGCAGCTGCCTTTGACTTCAAGCAGTTGCAGTTACAACCAACAACCCAATCCCCCATCAACCAGAACCAAACCAAACCAAACCAAAATGGAACAAGTTGACTGCGCCGTCATCGGCGCCGGCGTCACCGGCCTAGCCATCGCCCGCACCCTCTCCGCCGCCGGCCGCGAAGTCATCATCCTGGAAGCCGAAAACGCCTTCGGCACCCACACCAGCGCCCGCAACTCAGAAGTCATCCACGCAGGCATCTCGTACGCCCCGGGATCGCTGAAGGGCAAGCTCTGCGTAGCCGGCAAACAAGCGCTATACGCCTACTGCGCCGAACGCGGCATCGGCCATGAACGCATCGGCAAGCTGATCGTGGCGGTGCAAGAGGCCGACATTCCCGAGTTGCAGAAGTACGTGCAGCTCGGCGCCGCGCAAGGCGTCACCGACCTGCGCCTCGTCGGCGCTGACGAGGCCCGCGACCTGGAGCCCGAGGTGGCGTGCGCGGGCGCGCTGCTGTCGCCCTCCACCGGCATCGTCGACAGCCACGGCCTGATGCTGGCCTACCTGGGCGACGCGGAGCGCCACGGCGCGGCGCTGGCGCTGAACAGCCCCGTGCTGGCGGGACGGCCAACGCCGGACGGCATCGTACTGAAGGTGGGCGGGGCAGAGCCGATGGCGTTGCTGTGCGGCACCGTGATCAACGCCGCCGGCCTCGGCGCGCAGCGCGTGGCCGCGGCCATCGCCGGCATGCCTGCCGGCAAGATCCCGCCACTTTACTACGCCATCGGCCACTACTTCACGCTCGCCCGCCCCTCGCCCTTTCGCCGCCTGGTTTATCCCACTGGCCGCGAAGGCGCGCTGCGCGCGCACGTTACGCTGGACCTGGGCGGGCAGTGCAAGTTCGGCCCCGACCTGGACTGGCGCGACGGCGTGGACTACAGCTTCGACGCATCGCGCGAAGCGGTGTTCTACCAGGCCGTGCGCCGCTACTACCCCGCCCTGCGCGACGGCGACCTGCAGCCCGGCTACACCGGCATCCGCCCGCGCCTGGCCGGCCCGGGCTCGTCGATGCACAACAGTGCGACCGACTTCATCGTGCAAGACGCGAGCGAGCACGGGATTCCCGGCCTGATCAACCTGTTTGGCATCGAGTCGCCCGGGCTGACGGCATCGCTGGCGATGGGTGAATACGTGGGTGAGCGCGTGGCGGCGCTGGCGCACTGATTGCGGCCCCCATGCATCATGCTGCAGGCCGCGCCCCATCAAACGCATCCTGCAGCAACTGCCGGATCGCCGCCCTCTCCAGCGGGCGCGGATTCGGGTACTGGTTCAGCAAGGCAAGCTCGCAAGCACGATCCAGATCGCAGTCCTGCATACCGATATCGCGCAGCGCAACCGGTGCACCATTGTCGCGGGCCAGATCGAACAGCGCTTGTGGCGCGCTCGCCGCGCCAAGCGCCGATGCTACCGTGGCGATCGCCTCCGGCGCGGCGCTCGCGTTATAGGCCAGCGCATGCGGCAGCACGATGGTGTGCACCTCGGCGTGCGGCAGGTTGAAGCTGCCGCCCAGCGTATGGCACAGCTTGTGATGCAGCGACATGCCCACGTTGGCCAGCACGCTGCCGCACAGCCACGCGCCATACAGCGCATCGCTGCGCGCGGCCAGCATGTCCGGCGCGCTGCCGCTGGCGTGCGCCTGGCGGATGGCGGGAAGCGCACGGCCCAGCGCGGCGATGCCTTCGCGCGCCATGAGGCTGGTGACGGGATTGGCATCGCTCGCGTAGAGCCCTTCGGCGGCGTGCGCGATGGCGTTGATGCCGCTGGTCACGCTCAGCATCAGCGGCAGGCCGAGTGTGAGCTCGGGGTCGTACACCACGGTGCGCGGCAGCACGCGCGCGTCGCGGCCAGTGCGCTTGATGCCGCCTTCGGTCAGGCCGAAGATCGGCGTCATCTCGGAACCCGAATAGGTGGTTGGCACCGCCACGATCGGCAGGCCCGACTCCAGGCCGATGGCCTTGCCCAGCCCGATGGTGGAGCCGCCGCCAATCGCCACCGCGCCATCCGCACCCAGGCGCGCGGCCTGCTCGCGGGCAGCGCGCGCGGATTCGATCGGCACGTGCATCACGGCACCGTCGAAGACGCCCGCGGCACGCTCGCCCAGCAGGGCCGCCACATGCTCGGCCTGGCCGCGCTGGCCTGGCGTGGACAGCACCAGGACGCGGCGCGCGCCCAGCGCGTCGACCTCGGCGCCGAGCCGGGCCAGCGCGCCGGCGCCAAACACCACGCGTTGCGGATGACTTTGGTAGATGAAGGATTTCATGATGCGATGCTCAGTCGGCCACGATATTGCGGCTCTTGATCACGCGGGACCAGCGCTGCGACTCGCTCTTGACCAGTGCATTCATCTCCTGCCGGCCGCCCGCCACCACCTCGAAGCCGCCGTCGGCCAGGCGCTGCGCCACCTTGGGGTCGCGCAGGGTAACGCTCATGTCCGCCGCCAGCCGGTTCAGGATGGCCTCCGGCGTCTTGGCCGGTGCGATCATGCCGACCCACGAATAGACTTCGAAACCCTTGTAGGTCTCGGCAATCGCCGGCACCGCGGGCAGGTGCGCATCGCGCTTGGGCGAGGTCACCGCCAGCGCGCGCAGCTTGCCGCCCTGGATATGCGGCAGCACCAGCGGCAGGCTGGCAATCATCGAATCGACGTGGCCGCCAAGCAGATCCGAGATGGCCGGGCCGCCGCCCTTGTAAGGGGTGTGGATGCCGCTGGTGCCCGCGGTCTCGTGGAACAACTCGGCCGCCAGCTGGTTGGAGCTGCCGGCACCCACCGATGCATAGGAAACGGTAGCCGGCTTCTTCGCGGCAGCCACGTAATCCTGCAGCGTCTGGAACCGCGAGCTGGCCGGCACCACCAGCACCATGGGCGAGCGCACCATGTATGACACGCCGGTCAGGTCACGCTCTGGCGCGTATGGCAGCTTGGGGTACATCGACGATTCGGTGGCGAACGAGTCGAAGATCATCCCCACCGTGTAGCCGTCCGGCGCGCTGCGGGCGATGGCGCCGGTGCCGATGGTGCCGCCCGCGCCAGCGCGGTTCTCGATGACCACCGTCTGGCCAAGGCGGCCGCGAAAGTCCTCCTGGACCATGCGGCCCACCTTGTCGACCGTGCCGCCGGCCGCAAACGGGATGATCAGCGTGACCGGCTTGGCTGGGTAGGTTTGCGCGTTGGCGCCGCCAACAAGGCCGAGCGCCAGCGCGGCGGTGGCCGCCAGGCGCCGCAGCAGCGCCTGGCCGCGTGCGGCGTGGGGTTGATCGGAATGGCTTGTCTCCAGTCTTGTTGTCATTTTGTCTCTTCCTGTTGCGGTGACCGCGCCTCGCCATCGTGCACGCCAAGGCAGGTGCACGATGGCGTGCTTTTGCCAAAATTGCGAAGATAGCCCGGGCGAAAGGCGTGGATTCGATGCTAACCTGTCGCATCGGCCGGGGCAATCCGGTCCGGCCGCGAAACGCCTTTGCACAGGACGCACAAATGGAATCGGCAAAATTTGCGGAGAATCTTTCGATCTTTGTCGAGGTGGCGCAGGCGCGCAGCTTTTCCGCCGTGGCCCGCCGCAAGGGCATGGTGGCCTCATCGGTGGCCCGCCAGATCGACTCCCTGGAGAACGAGCTGCAGGTAGCGCTGTTTACCCGTTCCACCCGCGCGCTGGTCCGCACCGACGCCGGCAACCTGCTGTTCGAGCGCGCGGTCAAGATCCTGCACGACATGACCGACGCGCGCAGCGAGGTCACCTCGCTGGAGCAGGGCGTGAGCGGCCTGCTGCGCGTAAGCTGCTTGCCCGCCTTTGGCCGGCGCCACGTGGTGCCGCACCTGGCCGCCCTCTATGACAAGTATCCGCGCCTGGCCATCGAGCTGGACCTGACCGAGCGCATCGTCGACCCCGTGGTGGAGCGCATCGACCTGGTGATCCGCGTGGGCCAGCAGGCGGACAGCAGCCTGATCGCCCAGCGCGTGGCCAGCCAGCGCTACGTGATCTGCGCCTCTCCGGCTTACCTGGCGCGCCATGGCAAGCCGCGGCACGCCAGCGAGCTGGGCAGCCACCGGCTGATCGACCGCCGCCACAGCACCAGCATGCGCGGCTGGCGGGAGTTGCTGGACAGCGACGTCGCGCAACAGGCCATGTTCGCCTTCGAGTGCGACGACTGCGATGCGCGGCGGCTATCGGTGCTGCAAGGGCTGGGCATTGCCCTGATGCCGGACTGGTCGATCGGCGGCGATATCGGCGATGGCCGCCTGATCGAGCTGGAGATGGATGGGCTGGCCCCGCAACCGGAAACCGGCATCTACCTGCTGCGCGCGCTGCCGCGCGCCAGCGCCAAGGTGCGGGCGTTCTGCGAGCACCTGAGCGCCAGCATCGGCAGCCCGCCGCGCTGGCAGGTGGCTATGGCGCCGGTGGGCGAATAACGCCGGGCTGGATGGCACGGGATCGCGCAGGATCGCGCGGGCGCCCCTGGCCGCGCCGGCCGCGCTATTCGCCTGGCAGCAGCCCCAGGGCAATCGCCGTGCGCACCGCCTGCAAGCGGTTTCCCACATCCAGCTTGCGCATTACGTTGCGCATGTGGTGGGAAATGCCATGCTCGGAGATACCGAGGATCTGCCCGGCCTCCCAGGAAGTCTTGCCCAGCGCCACCCAACGCAGCACCTCCAGCTCCCGCGCCGTCAACGACACCGCCGGCTCGGCGCGCCCGCGCGCGATCGTGCAGAAACGATCGAGCACGGCTTGCGTGACGGCCGGGCCGAACAGGCGCGCACGGCAGACGGCGGCCTCGTCGTCGCCCGCGTTGCCATCGAGCGAAAGCAGCGCCAGCGTGCCCATTTCGT
Source organism: Cupriavidus sp. 05L411 (assembly GCF_056398045.1). Classification (NCBI taxonomy): domain Bacteria; kingdom Pseudomonadati; phylum Pseudomonadota; class Betaproteobacteria; order Burkholderiales; family Burkholderiaceae; genus Cupriavidus; species Cupriavidus sp. 05L411. The sequence continues at coordinate 5,014 of NZ_JBFTOQ010000054.1, forward strand.
GGCTTGGCATGCTGGCGGAAAAGGCAATGGCCGCGGTCAGCCGGCGGTCCAGCTCGGCCCGCGCCAGCGCCGCGTCATCGGGGGCCCGCGCCAGGGGTTCCGCGCTGCTGCACACTACCGGCCCCAGGGAATCGCGCGCCTTGACCACCAGCGCCGCCAGGGCCTCGCCGTGGGCTTCCAGCGGCAGGCTCGCGCCGCCAGGCAGGCTGGTCAGCGAACCGGCATGGGCCGCGCCGGAGCCCGGCAGCCCCTTGTAGCGCAGATAGAAATGATTGAACCCGAGCAGCCTGGCGGCGGTGCAGACGGCGCCCGCCAGCGCCTCGATATCCTGGGCACGGTCGATGTCGCCAAGCAGCATGGCCAGGGCGGAGGGCGCATCCGCGGGAATCGCGGCGCCAAGCGAAATATCGGGAGAACGCATGTGTGAAAACCGCCGCTCCTGCTGCGGGATGGCATCTGTCAGACGCCAATCATAAGCGCGTTTCCCGTACGGGCAGCGTAAAACGGAATGTGGCGCCCGGACCCGGCTGCTCGTCAACCCAGATGCGCCCGCCGTGCGACTCCACCACCGAGCGGCAGATCGACAAGCCCATGCCCAGGCCCTCGGGCCGGGTGGTAAAGAATGCGTCGAACAGGTTCGGGATGTTCGCCGGCGCGATGCCCGGACCCGTGTCCTGCACCGTGCAGAGCACCCGCGGCGGCGCGGCGCCGAGCCGTTCGCACCGCACCAGGATCGAACGCAGGCCGGCTGGCACCGCCGCGCAGGCCTGCATGGCATTGAGCAGGAGGTTGATCAGCACCTGCTGCAGCTGGATGCGATCGCCCAGCACCGCCGGCAAGCCCGGCACCACATGGGCGGACACCGCCACGCCCTGGTTGCCCATTTCGGGCATCAGCAGCGCCAGGGATTCCGCCAGGGCGGCGCCCAGGTCCACGGGTGCGCGCTGCGGTGCGCCCTTGGCCGCCAGCGCGCGCGTGCGGCCGATGACGGCGCTGGCGCGCCGGCCCTCGCTGATCATGCGCTGCACCGCGCTGCGCGCCTCCTCCAGGTTGGGTTGCGCCCGGTCCAGCCAGCGCAGGCAGGCTTCCCCATACGTGATGATGCCCGCCAGCGGCTGGCTGACTTCGTGCGCGATGGATGCCGTCAGTTCGCCCAGCACGGCGACGCGCGACACATGCGCCAGTTCCGCCTGCGCCACGCGCAGCACTTCCTCGGCGCGGCGGCGCTCCGTGATATCGACCACGGTGCCGACAAAGCCCAGGCTGTGCTCGCTGCCCCGGCGCGGCTGTCCCACGCAGATGAGGTGCTTTTCTTCGCCGTTGTGGCACAGAATGCGGAACTCCTGCTGGAACGGCGTGCCCTCCTTGCAGGCGCGGGCCATGCCGGCGAGCACGCGGGCACGCTCGCCGGCATGGATCATCGCCACCAAGGTGTGCATGCCCGGTGCGCCAGGCGCGGGGTCGAGCCCGAAGAGCCGGTACATCTCCGCCGACCACCGCATCTCGCGCCGCGCCGGCCACCATTGCCAGCTGCCGGTCTTGCTGATGCGCTGGCCCTCGGCCAGGGAGGCCTCGCTTTCATGCAGGCCGCGCCGCCTCGCACGGGCGTTGCCCAAGCTGCCTTTGCGCAGCGAATGACGCGGGGAATAGGGTCTGCGCATCGTGATCACACCTGCGCCGCCGCGTTGGTCAGGCCAAGCACGTGCGCCATCACCACCAGGTCGGCAAAGGTCCGCGCGCCCATCTTCTTCATGGCCTGCGCGCGGTGGATCTTGACCGTGACCGTGCTCAGGCCCACGTCGTCGGCAATCTGCTTGTTCATCAGGCCCGCCGCAGCCAGTACCATGACTTCACGCTCGCGCGATGTCAGCGTCTCGAACGCAGCCTTCAGTTCGCGCCCGCGCCGTTCGCAAGCGCGCCGCTGCACGTCCCTGCCGATGGCTTCCGTCACCGCATCGAGCAGGTCCTGGTCGCGGAACGGCTTGGTCAGGAAATGCGTTGCGCCGGCCCGCATCGCCATGACCGACATGGCAACGTCCGCGTGGCCGGAGATAAACACTACCGGCACCGGGCAGCCCACCGCGGCCAGCATGGCCTGCAGCTCCAGCCCGCTGGCGCCCCTGAGGCGCACGTCCAGCACCAGGCAGCACGGCACATCGGGAATCGGAAAGCACAGGAACTCGGCCGCGGAGGCAAAGGTCCTGACCTGGATGTCCATCGAGCGGAACAGGCTGGCAATGCCATCGCGCAAGGCCGCGTCATCATCAACGACCAGCACCACGCCGTCATCGACGAGCCACGCGCCGCCGGGACTGGGATAGCCGCCGGATATCGCCATGCCGCGTCCTATGCCCGGCACCTGGAGAAAAGGCATGCGACGATCATTTGAATCCTCTATTCTCAAACTCCGGAAAAAAACGGCAACGCGAGATGCGCCAACCTGCCTGGCGGGCAGCGCGATTCTTCCCTATCCGCATGAGGCCGGCCATTGTCCAGGGGTGTGCACAGCCCATCCCTGGGTGTAACCGGGGCGTGAATCCATGCAAAGGACACCTCGCCAGCCTCACAAGTCCGGCTGATTCCGGCTGCCTCGCGTCGATATTGCAATCGTTTGCATTGTGGATGAAAGCACCGAAAGATCAAGGCTGAAAACGCCGCCGCGCCGGATCCGCACAATTCGAAAATGGCCTGCAGCCCTTGCTGCGCATGGCTTTGAAGCCGATGGACCGTGCCCACTACAAGGATGTGTAGTTGACCACCGGCGCGATTCCCGGAAGATGCGGGTTGCACGCCTGCGCGTGCCGCCTAGTGCGCCGGCGGCGCCGTCGAGCCGCGCACGATCAGCTCCGGGCGGAGCACCACGCTGGCAGCCTCGGCCTTCGCGTTCTCGATGCGCGCCAGCAGCAGCGTCGCCGCCTGCACGCCCATCTCGTGAACGGCAATCCGGATGGTGGTGAGCGCAGGCGTGAGCGCATCGACAAAGGGCATATCGTTGTGGCCGATCACCGAGACGCGCGCGGGGCATGCAATTCCGGCCTCGCGCAGGTAGTCATAGCAGCCCAGCGCCACCAGGTCGTTGCCCGCGGCGATCGCGGTCAGCGCGGGAAACTGCGCCAGCAGCGCGCGGCAGGCTTCGCGCCCCGCTTCGCGGCCGTAGCTTGCCGCTTCCACGATCATCCATTCGTTTTTGCGCAGCTTGTTGCGCCGCACCGCATCGATAAAACCCTGCTTGCGCTGGTGGCCAGTGGACAGCGAGTCCGGCCCGGCGATATGGCCAATGCGGCGATGCCCGAGCGCCACCAGGTGATCGACGGCGAGCCGCATCCCGAGCAGGTTGTCGCTCACCACGCAGGGCACCCGGCCGAGATCTTCGCCGCGATTGACCATCACCACGGGGATGTTCTGCTTGACGCAGTAGTCCAGCACGGCATCCTCGCGCTCGGCGGTCGCCAGGATCAGGCCGTCGACCTGGCGGCCCATCATCTGGTCGATGACAAAACGCTGGCGCGTCTTGTCGGCGCCCACATTGACCACGATGGGCACATAGCCCTGCGAGGCCAGCACGCCCTCGAGCCCGGCCAGGATCGGCGGGAACACGGGGTTGGAGATATCCGGCAGCACCACGCCGATGAGCCCGGAGCGCTTGGTGCGCAGCCCGGCGGCGATGCGGTTGGGGCGGAAGCCCAGCTCGTCGGCCATGCGCAGGATGCGCTCAGCCACCTCATCGGCGACCAGGTGCCGCGTGGCGGGATTCATCACCCGGGAAACGGTGGAGTAATGGACATCCGCCTTCGCCGCCAGGTCCTTCAGGGTAATGCGCTTACGCTGGTCCATGCGGGCAGGGGGGCTGGTGTGCGGTGAGTGAGAACATGCCATTTTAAGCGAAGACGCACGCGCCGGGCCCGCTTGCCTGCCAACCTCCCCGCGCGCCTCCTACTGCCCGGCCTGCACGCCGGACTGCCGCACCACCGGCGCCAGCTTGGCGATCTCTGCCTTGATGTAGCGCTCGAACTCCTGCGGCGTGGACGTGCGCGCTTCGGCGCCTTGCACCGACAGCCGCTCGCGCACCTCCGGCGCGGCCAGCGCCTTGGCGATCTCGCCATTGAGCGCGGCCACGATCTCCTTGGGCGTGCCCGCTGGCGCCAGCACGCCGAACCATGACTCGAAGGCGTAGCCCGGCAGGCCCGACTCCGCCACCGTCGGGATATCGGGCAAGGCGGCAGCCCGCTTCGGCGTGGTGACCGCCAGCGCCTTGAGCTTGCCCTGGCGCACGAACGGCATGGCGGAGACAGTGGGCGCAAACATCAGGTCGACACGGCCCGCCATGACATCGGTCAGCGCCTCGCCCGTGCCTTTGTAGGGAATGTGCGCAATATCCACGCCGGCTTCCATCTTGAACAACTCCCCGCTCAGGTGGGTCGAGCTGCCGGACCCGGCGGAGTCAAAGTTCATCGTGCCAGGCTTGGCCTTGGCCGCTGCCACCACATCCTTGACCGAACCCAGCTTGCTGGCGCTGCTCACCACCAGCACGTTGGGCACCGTCGCCACCAGCGTCACCGGCGCGAAGTCCTTGACGGTGTCGTACGACAGCTTGGGATAAAGCGTGGCATTGATGGCATGCCCGACCGATACCAGGATCAGGGTGTAGCCATCCGGCGCGGCCTTGGCGACCAGCCCGGCGCCGAGCGTGCCGCCCGCACCGGGCCGGTTCTCCACGATCATCTGGTAGCGGCCGGATTCGCCCAGCTTGTTGCCGACGATGCGGGCGAGGATGTCGGTCGCGCTGCCGGATGAGAATGGCACCACCAGGCGGATCGGCTTGGCGGGATACTGGGGCGGCTGGGCGAGCGCGCCCACGGCGCTCACCGCGAGGGTGGCGCTCAGCAGGATGTTTCGAATCACGGTTGTCTCCTCCGCCGCCTCGGGTCCGGCCGGATCGTGGTCCGGCCGGGCTGGGCGGCGCGATGGTCAGGTTCGAGGGTTAGAAATTGTGGCGCATGCCTAGCGCAAAGGTCTGCGGATCGGCGCCTGCCGAAACGCCGAGGCTGTTGATGGCGAAGTCGTAGATGGCGTTCTTCTGGTTGTTGATGCGGCTGTAGTAGGTAAAGAGCGCGGTGCGCTTTGACAGCGGGTAGTCATAGCCGACCGTGATCTGGGTGGCGCCGGTCTGCGCGCCGCTGCGAAAGAACCCCACCGTCTCGGTGGCATTGCCGGCGCCATTGCTGGCCAGCGCGAAACCCAGCCTGATGCTGCCGGGCCCGAGCTTTTGCACCACCGAGGTGTAGTAGCCGTTGCGCGTCAGGTCGCCCGTGGCGGTGCGGTAGTGCAGCCGCTCATACAGGGCGGAGACCTTGGTGCTGGCGAACTGGTAGGACACGCCCACCTTGATGGCATCGTCGTTGCGGCCCGCCGTCTGGTAGTGCTGGTGAATCTCGTAGGCCAGCGCCACGTTGAGCGGCCCGCGGTCATAGGTGGTGGCGAACGAGTAGAGCGCCGGGTTGCGCGGCGTGGTGAGCTTTTCCTCGGGCACGCCCCAGCCCACGCCCGCGCGCAAGCCCCTCCATTCCGGGCTGCGGTATTGCACGATGTTCTGCTCGCGCCGATCGAAGGAGTGCGTGTCCTGGATGTTGTTGGTGGTCGATGCCGAGCCGTTGCTGATCAGCGCCATATACCCGGCGGTGGTCGGGTAATAGGGGTCGTATTCCATGGTGGCTTCGGTGTAGGGCGTGGTCCAGTGCCCCATGAAAAAAGTACCGTAATCACCGCTCAATCCAATGCGAGAGTTTCGTCCCGCAATCTGCCCGGCCCCGTTATCGATCGACAGGTTGCTCTCGATCTGCCAGATTGCCTTGAGTGAACCGCCAAGGCCCTCCTCGCCCCGCAAGCCGAAGACCGACCGGTTATTGGTCAGCCGTCCGGTGCCGCCCAGTACGGCGCCGTTGGTGGCGGTGCTGGCTCGCGAATACTCGATGCTGGTGTTGAGCCGCCCATAGACCGTCACCGTGGATTGCGCATGCGCGGACCCGCACACTGCCACCACGGCGAGCGCCCCGGCGCCAGCCATCAGGACCGGCCACCGGTGCCTCCTATGCTTCCAGGCATTTCCCATATCTCTCTTCCCCTATTGCGGATTCGCGGCGCGGCGCGTCCGTCTGGTCAAGTTGAAGCATATGCAAACGTTTGCAATCAAAGTAAAAGTTCAAGGCGGGTACGGCATGGCCAGCAGCAGCATGGCGGGACGGTTGCCCGGATTCTCCACCTTGCGGGCTTCACCCGGCGCCAGGCAGACCGAGTCGTACTGCGACAGATGCACGACCTGCGCCCCGGTGCTGATGGTGACTTCCCCCTCCAGCACCACATAGTGCTTTTCCATGGGCGAGGCATCCAGCCCGGTATGGCCGCCCGGCAGGATCACCGAGACACCGAGCCAGAGCGCCGCCGACGGCCCGGCCTCAAACCCCTGCAGGCGCAGGCAGCGCATGCCCTCGTGGCCGGGCGGGAAATAGGCCGGCGCGGCAGCGAACCGGGTCGTGTTCATGGCATCAGCACCACACGTTCCGAGGCGCCTTGCAGCACCGTACGGTAAGCCTCGGCGGCGCGCGCCAGCGCGAAGGTGTAGTCCGCGTGCACCGGGAAGGGCCTGAGCTGCCCGGCCGCGAACATCGGGCCGAGCTGATCGAAGACCGCCGCGCAAGCGATGCTGTCCATGGCCAACGTGTCGATGCCCACATACGTATGCTGCCCGCGGTAGAAGGCGAAGATGTCGAACGGCACGGCGCGGTCGATGGTCGAGATGAAGATCTGCGCGGCACCGATCGCCATGGCCTTATTGGCTTGCTCGAAGTACGGGCTGCCAACCGTGTTGTAGACGATATCCGCGCCGTGCCCGTCGGTCTCGTTGCGCACCACTTCGGCGATGTTGTCGCGGCTGGCGTCCAGCATGCGCACGGTGCTGCTGGCGTGGCCGCGAAACGGCCCGGCCTCGCGCTCCACGGCGAAGACGCGCGCGCCCAGCGCCGTGGCAATCTGGATGGTGGCCTGACCAACCTTGCCGTTGCCGCCGCACACCAGCACCACGCTGCCCGCCTTCGGCAGGCCGGCGCGGCGCAGGCCCTCATAGGCGGTGACAAAGGGCACGCCAACCGCGCCGGCTTCTTGCAAAGTCACGTTGGCGGGCTTCTCGCGCACCGCGGCAACGTCGAGCGTCAGGTAGCGGCTGTGTGTGCCATCGCGGCGAATGCCAAGCTCGCCGCCGCTGCCCCAGACTTCCTTGCCCAGCAGGTGCGCGGGGCCGTCCACCACCACGCCGGCGTAGTCGCGGCCCGGCACACGCGGCCATACGGCGTGCGGCATCAATCCCAGCGTGGCCTTGACATCGCTCGGGTTGACGCCCGCGCTGGCGACTTCGATGACGCATTGGCCGGAGCCTGGCACGGGCTTGGGAATGCCGACGAACTCGAGTTGCAGCGCGTCGATGTTCGCTGCCTTCTGGGAGACGCGGATAGTGTTCATGATGATGTGTTGTTTGTGTAAGTGTATGTGCTTGTGTATGTGCTTATGTATGTGCTTATGTATGTGCTGGCCTGATCGTTCATGCCGCCCGCAGGCCGAGCGTGGCCCGGGCCTCGTGTGGCGACGCCAGCGCGCCGCCCAGCGATTTGATGATGTCGCGCGCCTTGGCGACCAGCGCCGCGTTATCCGGGGCGAGCACGCCCTTCTCCAGGTAGATGTTGTCCTCCAGGCCAACCCGGACATGCCCGCCCGCCAGCCACGCCTGCGCCACGATCGGGAACTCCGCCCGGCCAACGCCGAAGGCGGACCAGTGCGCGCCCGGCGGCAGCATATTGCGCGCGTAGAACAAGGTCTCCGGCGTGGCCGCGAAACCGTATTTCACGCCGAGCACGAAGGTCCACAGGCCGGGGCCGTCCAGCACGCCTTCCTGGATGAAGTCGCGCGCCATGTTGAGGTCGCCGGAGTCGAAGATTTCAAGCTCCGGCATGACGCCCGCCTCGCGGATGATGGCCGCCATCTTGCGTACGTTCCGGGGTGTGTTGATAACCACGTCCGCACCGGAATTCATGGTGTTGAGGTCCAGCGAACACACATCGGGGCGCAGCGCGGCGATATGCGCGACGCGCACTTCCGGGCGGACCAGGGTGGTGCCCGGGGCGGCGTTGCGGGGTTCGTCCTCGCCCGGCACGAAGCGCCCGCCCGGGCCGGTGGTCAGGTTGATGATGAGCGCCTTGTTGCGCTTGCGGATCAGCTCGATCACCTCGGCGTAGTACTCGAGCGCCATCGATGGGCGCCCGGTCTCGGGGTCGCGCACATGGATGTGGGCTGCGGCCGCGCCCGCCTCGGCCGCCTCCAGCGCCGCCGTGGCGATCTGCGCCGGCGTCACCGGCAGGCCGGGATGTTGCGCTGGGGTAACGATATTGCCGGTGACGGCGCAGGTAATGATGGTCTTTCTGCTATGCATGGTGAACGTGTTGGTGTCTTGCTGCCTGGAACAATGTGTCGGGGGCGGGATCAACCAAGCTGGCGCCCGCCGTCGACCACGATGGTGGTGCCGGTGGAAAAGCGCAGCGACGTGGCACAGGCCACGATGGCATCGGCGACGTCATCCGGCTTGCCGATGCGCTTGAGCGGCGTGGTCCTGGCTGCGCGCTCGTTGAAGGCGCTGTCGCGCCCGGGCACGAAATCGGTGTCGACCACGCCGGGCGATACGTTGAGCACGCGGATCTCGGGCGCCAGCGCGCGGCCCAGCGATATGGCCATCATGTCGAGCCCTGCCTTCACCGCGCAGTACGCCACGTTGCTGCCCATGCCGGTGCGCCCCGCGATGGACCCCACGTTGACCACCAGCCCCTCGCCCGTGGCCTTCAGGTGCGGCGCCATGGCGCGGATCGCGGCAAACTGGCCGCGCCAGTTCACGGCGAACATCTCATCGATCAGCGCATCGTCCAGCGCGTCGAGGTCGGCATGCGCTATCGCCTTGGTGAAGCCCGCGCTGTTGACCAGCATGTCGATGCGGCCGTACTTGCGCTGCACGTCATCGGCCAGGCGCACGAGCGAGGCGGTATCGCTGATCTGCGCCACCGCCGCGAGATGGTTGCCCGGCGGCAGTTCGGCCACCGCTCGCGCGCAAGTCTGCGCATTACGGCTGACCAGCACCACGCTGGCGCCCAGGGTTGCAAGCTTGCGGCCCGTCGCCATGCCGATGCCGCCAGTGCCGCCGAGGATCACGGCAACCTTGCCGCCAAGTTGCGGCGTCGAAACTTGTTGTTGAATCGTCATCGTCAGTTCTTCCGTGGTCGGTAATCAGTCGATCGGCGGCGTCGGGAAGGTCTGCTCGCCCGGCTCCAGCACAAAGTTGAAATCCAGCGTGTAGAACGGCGCCGGGAAACCGCCCCATGGGCTTTTGCCTTCGTCCACGCGCCGGAAATGGCCCACCAGTTCGCGGTGCACGCCAAAGGTCACGTCCGACTCCAGGTGCTCGGAATCGTCGGCGAATACCTGCGTGACAAGCGTGCGATAACCCGGTGCCGCGGCGATGAAATGAATGTGCGCCGGGCGGTACGGATGGCGGTTCTGTTCGGCCAGCAGCTGGCCGACGGGGCCGCCCGTCGGCACGGGATAGCCCGCCGGGCGCACCGAGCGGAAATGGAAGCGGCCTTGCGCATCGGTCCGAAAGGCGCCGCGCAGGTTCTTGTCCGGTTGCGCGGGGTCCTGGTTGTCGTAGAGGCCAACCGGCGAAGCCTGCCACGCTTCCACCAGCGCGCCGGCCAGGGGCTCGCCGGCGGTGTTGCGCACTTGCCCCCTCACAAACAATGGCAGCCCCGGCGTCTCGCCTTGCACCACGCAATCCCCGCACGCGTAAGCCGGCGCGCCGCCGCGATAGAACGGGCCCAGCAGCGCGCCCGGCGTGCGGCCATCGGTGATGCCGTTGTTCATCAGCGTCACCAGCGTTGACAGCCCGAGCACATCGGCCGCCAGCACGACCTCGTTGTTGGTTGCGTTGGTCGCATGGCCTAGCGCCGCGACAAAGCGCAGCCCGAACTCGAACTCCTCATCGCTGGGCCGCACCTGCCTCAGGAACGCGTGCAGATGATCGACCAGCGCGTCGACGACCTCCCGCAGGCGCGGGTTGGTGGTATCGCGCATCGCCTGCTTGACCAGTTGGCTCAGCGTGTGTTCGTCGTCCACCACGGACAGGCCGCGGCCGAGCCTCGGGGCAAGTGTCGTCTCCATATTCATCTCTGGTTTCCGTTTTTTGCAAACGTTTGCATTATGGGCCGGGTTCTGGAAAAATCAAGGACATTTGCAATTGGACAGGCCCGCGCGTCCTATGCTGTAGTACGGGCGAGCGCCCTCTTCTTCACAAACATGAACCCCGCCATGCAGACCACGCCACAGTCCTCGCCGCCCACGCAACCGCAGGCAATCGCCAGCCAGGTGTTCAAGGGCGCCATGCTCAGCCTGGTCGCGGGCTACGTCGATGTGGTCGGCTTTATCGCCTTGTTCGGCCTGTTCACCGCGCACGTCACCGGCAACTTTGTCATGCTCGGGGTGGCGCTCGCGCACGCGACCGGTGGCGTGCTGGCCAAGCTGCTGGCGCTGCCGGTGTTCGCGCTATCGGTGGCGGCGACGAAGATCGCCGTCGATGCCATGCAGGCGCGCGGCAGGCCACCGCTGCCGCCGCTGCTGGTCACGCAGGGATTGTTGCTTGCCGCTTTCATGCTGGCGGGCTGCGTGGCCTCGCCCATGGCCTCGCCCGACATGCCATCGGCCATTGCAACCGGGATGCTGGGGGTGGCCGCCATGGCGGTCCAGAACGCGCAATCCCGGATCGTGCTGACCGACCATGTGCCGACCACCATCATGACGGGCAACAGCACGCAGGTCATCATCGACCTGGTCGAGCTGCGCAGCGCCTCGGCCGACAAGGTGGCCGCGGCGAAGAACCGGCTGCGCAAGATGGTCCCCGCCATCGCTGCATTCGCGGCCGGCGCCGTGTCAGGCGCGTATGCCTATGTGCAGGCGTCGTACTGGTGCCTTGCCGTTCCGATCTTCATCCTGCTGGCGCTGGCGTATAGCTACCGGGCCGGGCCGGCCGCGTCCCTGGCCAGGAGACAGGCGTAGCGCCAGGATGCAACCATGGGAGCATGCCTGCGCCAGGCCCCGATGTCCGACGTCGACCGCGATGTGTCCTATAGTTCAAAGCCAGTGGTGGCGCAAGGAGATGCACCATGGCGACCTGGAAGCCCGACCCGAGCTTTTACCCCTCCCCGCGCCTGGCAGCAAAGGCGCCGCCCGAAGCACTCGCCTATGTGGCGATGTTCGATCCCACGCGTACCCAGCCTGACGGCATTGCCGTAGTCGACGTCGATCCCGCCTCCAAAGCCTACGGCACCATCGTCGGCCAGGTCATGGTGCCCAACGCGGGCGACGAACTGCATCACTTCGGCTGGAACGCCTGCTCGTCCTGCCTGTGCCCCAACGCCCCGCACCCGCATATGGAGCGGCGCTACCTGGTGGTGCCGGGCCTGCGCTCGTCGCGCATCTACATCATCGACACCAAGCCTGATCCGTTGCGGCCAGCCATTGCCAAGATCATCGAGCCGGGCGAGCTGGCCGAGCGCACCGGTTACTCGCGCCCGCATACCGTGCATTGCGGCCCCGGCGGCATCTACGTGACCGCGCTGGGCAACGCAGAGGGCAAGGGGCCGGGCGGCATCATGCTGCTGGACCAGCAGGGCTTTGATCCGCTCGGGCAATGGGAAGTGGAGCGCGGCCCGCAGCATTTTGCCTATGACGGCTGGTGGCACCTTGGCTTCGACACGCTGGTGACCAGCGAATGGGGCACGCCGGACATGATCGAGGATGGCCTGGTGCCGGAGATCCTGCTCGGCTCGCGCTACGGCAGGCGGCTGCATTTCTGGGACATGACCAAGCGCAAGCACCTGCAGGAGATCGACTTCGGCGAGGAATACCAGCTCGTGTTCGAGCTGCGCCCCGCGCACGACCCCACCAAGGCGTACGGCTTCGTCAACTGCGTGATCAGTCTGAAGGACCTGTCCTCATCCATCTGGGTCTGGTATCGGGACGAAGGCAAATGGGCGATCCGCAAGATCATCGATATCCCAGCGGAGGCGGCGGACCCCGACCTGCTGCCGCCCATCCTCAAGGGCTTCAAGGCGGTGCCGCCGCTGGTCAGCGATATCGACCTGTCGATGGACGACCGCTTCCTCTACGTGTCCTGCTGGGGCACCGGCGACCTGCTGCAGTACGACGTCTCCGACCCGTTCGCGCCCAGGCAGACCGGCTGCGTGCGCATCGGCGGCATCGTCTCGCACGCCACGCATCCAGGCGCAGGTGGCGCCGCGCTCAACGGCGGCCCGCAAATGGTGGAGGTCAGCCGCGACGGGCGGCGCATCTACTTCACCAACTCGCTCTACGGCGCGGTCGATGCGCAGTTCTATCCGGAGGGCATCGAGGGCTGGATGGTCAAGCTCGACGCCGCGCCCGAAGGCGGCATCCGCTTCGACCCACGGTTCTTCCTACGCTGGCCGGCGGGCCATCGCCCGCACCAGGTCAGGCTGGAAGGCGGGGATTGCTCGTCGGATTCGTATTGCTTCCCGTAGCCGCATGACGTCATAACCCACCCCATAACCAACGCCATAACCAACGCCATAACCCGCGCCATAGCGCCCCCGCCATGTTCGCCACCACAGGCGTGCCGCTGGGCACGCAGTTCGCCACGCAGTGGTCCGCCCTGTGGCCGCTCTGGTGGCCGTGGCTGGCCATCGCCGCGCTGGGCCTGTTCCACGGTGTCAATCCCGCCATGGGCTGGCTGTTTGCCGTGGCGCTAGGGCTGCATCGGGGGCGGCGCAAGGTGGTGCTGCTGGCGCTGCTGCCAATCGCGCTCGGCCACGCCATCGCGGTGGCCCTGGTGCTGGCCGCCACGCTCACGCTTGGCAGCCTGCTAGATCCCCAATGGCTGGCGCGCGCCGGCGGCGCGGTGCTGATCGGCTGGGCTGCCTGGCATGCGCTGCGCGGCCATCGCCAGCGCCCCCGCGTAGGCATGCAGGCCGGCATGGCCGGGCTGGCGCTATGGTCGTTCCTGATGGCGGGCACGCACGGCGCGGGGCTGATGCTGGTGCCGGTGCTGCTGCCGTTGTGCCGCGCCGCCGGCGCACCGGCGGCAGGCGGACCGCTCATGCCAGCGCTGCTGGCGCTCGGGCTTCACACGCTGGCCATGCTGCTTGCCATCGGCACCGTGGCGCTGCTGGTATACGACCGCATCGGCGTGGGTTTCCTGCGCACCGGCTGGATCAACCTGGACCGGGTGTGGACGGTGGCGCTGGCGGGCTGTGGCGCGGCATTGCTGTTGATGGCGTAGGCCGACGGCGACCCGATAGAATCGTGGGCCTATCGATTTAGCGCAGGTTTTAGCGCCTATGCAAGCTATGCAGTCTCTGACTCCGGTGCGATTGGCCCGGCTGGTGTTCGCCGGCCTGGCGTTGGCTTTGTCGCTCCCGGCAAGCCCGGCATCGCAACAGTGCGACAGGAGCCGTTTCGTGATTGCCATTGATGCGGGACATACAGCCAGCCACCCAGGCGCAACGAGCGCGCGCGGCGTGCCCGAGTTCGAGTTCAATACGCGCCTCGCCGCAACGCTGGTGCCGGTGCTGGCGGGCATGGGGTTCGCCAACGTATTGCTGACCAACGAGCGCGGCGCGGATATCTCGCTGACAGACCGCTCCGAGCTGGCGAATCGCCGCGGGGCGGATCTGTTCCTGTCGCTCCATCACGACTCGGTCCAGCCGCGTTATCTTTCCGCATGGACCTACGAGGCCAGGCCGCAGCGCTACAGCGACGACTTCAGCGGCTACTCGATCTTTTACTCCGGCCAAAACCAGCAGCCAGACGAAAGCCTGCGGTTCGCGCGCGTGCTGGGGTCCGAGCTGCACAAGCAGTGCCTGCGCCCCACCCTGCACCATGCCGAACGGATCGAAGGCGAGAACAGGGAACTGGTCGACCCGGGTCTGGGCATCTACAGGTTCGATGCACTCAAGGTCCTGGCTACCACGAAGATGCCGGCGGTGCTGTTCGAAGCCGGGGTGATCGTCAACCGCGCCGAGGAAACCCGGCTTGGCGATCCGGCCTACAGGCAGACGATGGCTGAGTCGATCGGCGCGGCGGTCGCCCGGTTCTGTGCCGGCGACAACGGTGCGGCAACAGCAGGTGCTCAATCATGTTTTCCTCCCTGATGGCGCCGGGCGGCGGCGCCGTACAACGCGGGAGCGGCGATGCTGCCGCCGAGCTTCAACTGCGGCAACGCCAGGACCGGGCCGGAGAATCTGATCTGCAATGACCGCCGGCTTGGCGACGCGGATGGACGGCTGGGGGCCATCTACGAAAATCTGCGTTTCTTCCTGAACAGCGCCGAATTCATCCAGGTGAGGGACGACGAACGGCGCTGGATCCGCTGGCGGGATGACCGCCGGCAACGGATTGCGCGCGAGGCGGGCAGGTCGACATGAACTGCGCCATCGGCCTGTGGGAGACCCGCATCGTGCAGCTGCAGGGAAAGCTGAAGCGCATCCAGCAGGCTCGCGGCGAGCCTGACAGGGCAAGCGGGCGGTAGAGGCAAGAGCGTCGTCGCACGGCATGCGCCGCGCCCCCATCCTCTTAGAACTGCACAGTGGCATTTGCCAGGAATGTGCGCGCCGCACTCGGCAACACAAAGCCGCCGTAGGTGGTAGTCCAGTAGCGACGATCGAACACATTGTTGACCGCGGCCCGCAACGTCACCGTCTTGCCAGCGTAGCGCGTGGTGTACCTGGCGCTGAGGTCCGCGGTGGTGTACGACGGCACGTACTGGGTATTGGCCGCATTCACCCACATGGCGCCGGTGACCTTGGCGCCGGCCGCCAGCGTCAGGCCGCGCAGGAAGGGCGCGTCGTACTCCACGCGGCCGCTGACGATGTAGCTGGGGGTGGCATAGATGCGCTTGCCGTTGACCGCGGGATCGTCGATGCCGGTGGCCTTGGTGTCGAGCCACAGCACGCCGCCCATCACCCGCCAGTCGCGCGCCACGCGCACCCAGCCGCTGGTGTCCAGGCCGGTGTAGCGCTGGGTGCCGTCCTGCACGAAGACGTTGGCGGTGTTGGTGTACTCATAGCCGCGGTCGACGCGGAACAGCGCTACGTTGGCACCCCAGTCGCGGCGCTCGGTCTTGTAGCCAACCTCATACTGCTTGCTCTTGAGCGGGCCATACGTCTGCGGGAAGTTGGCGTTGGTGTTGCTGGCCGAGCCGCCTTGCTCAAGCGACTCCACATAGCTGACGTAAGCGGTGGAATCATTGTCGGTCTTGAACATCAGGGCCACGGTGGGAGTGACTGGCTTGGCGCTGTAGCTCGCCGTGACATTGGCCGAACTGTCGAAATTGTCCTGGCTGAAATCGGTGTAGCGCAGGCCGGCCAAGACCGAGAAGCGCTGGGTGAGCTGGATGGTGTCGCTGGCGTAGACGGATTTCTGCGTGATCTTGTAGTCGCGGTACGGTACGTACACCAGGCCGGAAGCCTGGTTGGTCAGCAGCGTGGGATTGTAGAGATTGTTCTCGCCCAGGAAGATGCCGTCGTTGGCGCCAACACCTGCATCGTTGACGCGCACCTGGGACTGGTAGCCCACGCCGAACACCACGTCGTGCTGAATGCTGCCGGTGGAAAACCTGCCCTGCACCATGCCGTCATAAGCCTGGTAGTAAAACGCAGACTTCCAGTTGTACTGGGTGTCGGAGAAGTTGCCGGCGGCATCGTTGACAAAGATGTAGCTGTCCCCGCTGAAGCGGCTCTCGCGCGCGAAGCGGTACTTGAAGCTGGTCTTCCACTTGTCGTTGATGCGGTAGTCCACCCCGGTGCCCACCGTGGTGGTCTCGGTCTCGTGGAAACTGTAGGGCTGGACGAAGCGGCGCGAAACCTTGCTGGCATCGGCGACCGGCAGGCTGGCGTCGAACCCCAGGCCAAACAGGGTGCCGTTGGTCTTGCGCTTCCAGTACATCACGTCAGCGCTCCATGTCAGGTCCGGCGTCATGCGGAAATCCGCGGCCAGCGATACCACATCGCGACGCAGCTGCACGCCCGGATCGGCCGTGCGGCCTTCTTCATGGGCCGCGTTGAGGCGGTAGCCAAAGCGCTGGTCCGGCCCGAAGCGCCCGCCCAGGTCGATCTTCTCGCTCCACACGTTGTTGGCCTGGTAGCCCACGGTGAACTGGCGCAATGGCTCGTCGGTGGGGCGCTTGACCACATAGTTGATGATGCCGCCGGGGCTGCCAAAGCCGTACATGAAGCCCGACAGGCCCTTGAGCAGCTCTACCTGCTCGAACGGTTCCAGCGGCAGGTCGGTGTTCCAGGAGACGAAGTTCTGGCCGTCAACCTTGGTGCCGTTGAGCAGGTCGACGGCCATGCCGCGCACGGCGAAATAGGAGTTTTCGGTACGGCCGTTCTCGCCCAGGATGGACACCGCGGGATCGTACTTGAACACGTCACTGGCGGTCTGCGCCATGCGGTCCTGGATCTCCTCGCTGCTTGCCGCCACCACCGAGAACGGCGTGTCGACAGGCTTGCGCCCACCGAGCGCCCCACCACCAATCCTCTCCACTTTGGCCGGCTCGGTCAGCCGCTCGGCCTTGACGGTGGCCACTGGCAAGGTGGCATCGGCTTGCGTGGCTGCCGGCGTGGCGGTCTGCGCCAGGCTGGCAGCCGGCAGCGTGGCGAACGCGACGGTCAGGCCAAATACAGCGCTGGCAATAGGCGAAAGGCGGGGCATTGCCTGGCATGCGGCGGCGCGCAGCGGCAAGCGGCGGTGATTAAACATCGGCGGAAACGTCCTTGGGAAGGTTGGGTCTGGCGGGAACCTGGGCTGCAGTGTGGTGCGAAGCGCCAATCCATCTTCAAATGAGAATACGAATACAAATGAGAATGGTTCGCTTTTTTATCACAAAGCAGGATGCCAGCTCAACGACAGTAAGAAATTTCCCAAGGATTTGTATTCTGTACGCAACATAGGCCGGCAGGCCGGCCTATGGGCTGTCATCCGCCCGCCAGTGCCTGCATGGCGCGATACAGGTCGGCCTTGCCTTCGAATCCGATGCCCGGCAGGTCCGGCATGGTGATGTAGCCGTTATCGACCGTCACGCCATCGGGAAAGCCGCCGTAGGGCTGGAACAGGTCCGGATAGGACTCGTTGCCGCCAAGGCCAAGCCCGGCCGCGATATTGAGCGACATCTGGTGGCCGCCATGCGGAATGCAGCGCGTGCGCGACCAGCCGTGCTCAAACAGCATGTCCAGCGTGCGCAGGTACTCCACCAGGCCGTAGCTCAGCGCGCAGTCGAACTGCAGCCAGTCCCGGTCGGGACGCATGCCGCCATAGCGGATCAGGTTGCGCGCATCCTGCATGGAGAACAGGTCCTCGCCCGTTGCCATCGGCTTGTCGTAGTAGTTGCGCAGCGTGGCCTGCAGCTCGAAATCGAGCGGATCGCCCGGCTCCTCGTACCAGAACAGATCGTATTGCGAGAGGGCTTTCGCATACCGTATCGCGGTGTCCAGGTCGAAGCGCCCGTTGGCATCCACGGCGAGTTTCTGGCCATCCTGCAGCACGCTGAGAATCGAATCGATGCGGCGCAGGTCCTCGTCGAGCGAGGCGCCGCCGATCTTCTTCTTGACCACCGTATAGCCGCGATCGATATAGCTGCGCATCTCATCCTTGAGCTTGCCGTGGTCCTGGCCCGGGTAGTAGTAGCCGCCCGCCGCGTAGACGAAGATCTTGCGCTCCGGCTTGCCGTCGCCGTAGCGCTCGGCCAGCAACTGGAACAGCGGCTTGCCCTCGATTTTTGCCACCGCATCCCACACCGCCATGTCGATGGTGCCGATCGCCACCGAGCGCTCGCCGTGGCCGCCCGGTTTCTCGTTGGTGAACATCGCCGCCCAGATCTTGTGGGGATCGAGGTTGGTGCCGTTGTCGTCGATGAGGGTTGCGGGGTCCGCCTCGAGCACGCGCGGGATGAACCGCTCGCGCATCAGCAGCCCCTGCCCATAGCGGCCATTGGAATTGAAGCCATAGCCGATGACGGGCTTGCCATCGCGGATGACGTCGGTCACCACGGCGACGAGGCTCAGCGTCATCTTGCTGAAGTCGATATAGGCGTTGCGGATCGGCGAGCTGATGGGCACCGTCTTCTCGCGAATTTCCACGATTTTCATTGGAGCGTCTCCTGGAGCGTGGCACGCGGTGCGTGCGCTGAGTGGTAGGAAGGCTCCAGCGTAGCGAGGCGGCGCATGGCTGAGTTTCGCCAGAACGCATTTCACTATTCACCTATGGTTAATACCGGTGCGGCTCCGGGCGGCAATAACCCGCTTAAAATCCACCGGGACACCCATCACTCTTCTCCATCAGTGAAAACCGATATCACCTCGGACCTCGAGTTCTTTGTGCTGATTGCGAGACACGGCAATCTCTCGGCCGCCGCGCGGGCGCTGAACCTGACGCCACCGGCAGCCACCAAGCGGCTCGCGCTAATGGAAGAACGGCTTGGCGCGCGGCTGGTGAACCGCACCACCCGCTGCACCAGCCTGACGCGCGAGGGCGAGATTTACCTTGCGCATGCCACGCAGATCCTTGCCCAGCTGCGCGAGATGGAGGATGCCATTTCCAGCAGCCGTGCCGAGCCGCGCGGGCTGCTTCGCATCAACGCCACGCTCGGCTTCGGCCGGACGACCATCGCCCCGCTCGTCTCCGAATTCGCCAGGCGCTACCCGTTCGTGGAGGTGCAGTGCGAAGTCACCGACAAGGCAATCGATCTCGTGGAGAGCGGCTTCGACCTGGCAATCCGCTTCGGCGCCCTGCCGGACGGCCGCCTCAACGCGCGCCGCATCATGTCGAACCGGCGCTTCCTGTGCGCGTCACCCGCCTACCTTGAGCGGCATGGCACCCCGGCGAGCCTGGCCGAGCTGGCCAATCACCGCTGCATCATCCATCGCCAGAACGACGACGCACATGGCATATGGCGCTTCATGGCAGGGACCCAAGGCGAGATGGTCAGGGTACATGGCACGCTGTCGAGCAACGATGGCGACATCGTCCTGGGCTGGGCGCTCGACGGGCATGGGATCCTGATGCGCTCCGAGTGGGATCTGGCCAAGTACCTGGAGAGCGGGCGCTTGCGGCTGGTGCTGCCCGACGCCGCCCTGCCCCCGGCCGACCTGTTCGTCTACTATCCGGGCCAGCGCGACCAGACCGCGCGGGCGCGCGCGTTCATCGATTTCCTGGTCGATCATTTCCGCGCCCCTTTCACCCCCGTGGCCCCGGCGGCCGCAGGCGGTGGCGCATAGCCGGGCAGCTCA
This sequence comes from Cupriavidus sp. 05L411, assembly GCF_056398045.1. Lineage (NCBI taxonomy): Bacteria > Pseudomonadati > Pseudomonadota > Betaproteobacteria > Burkholderiales > Burkholderiaceae > Cupriavidus > Cupriavidus sp. 05L411. Next base: position 24,417 of record NZ_JBFTOQ010000054.1, read on the forward strand.
GGCGCCTTGCTCGCGCACCAGCGCCGTCATGCGCTGCGCGAGCGGCGAGAGATAGGCGCCGGCCCGGGTGATCACGCCCACGCGCCGGCGCAGATCCAGCTCTTCAAGCCCCAGGTTGAGCGGGCGCAGCCCGGTCGTCACCGCATTGGAGTTCGTGCCCGATATGCTCAGCATCAGCGTGCCGCGCATCAGGTCGAAGAGCGAGGAGCTGCCAAAATCGGTCTCGATGCGCAGGTTCGGGGCGGCCAGCCCCTGCTTGCGAAACGCCGCGTCTACCTGCTGGCGCAGGATGATATGCGGCCCGGGCAGCAGCCAGTCCTGGCCCGCCAGATCCGCAAGGGTCAGCTTGCGGCGGCGCTGCAGCGGGTGCGCTTCATCGGCCACCACCACCAGCCGGTCGTCGAACAGTTCTTCCACCGCGAACTCGCTGGCGCGCTCCCTCGGCGTGGGGGCGATGGCAAGGTCCAGCTCGCCCGCCAGCAGCAGCTCCATGAGGTCCCGCGCCAGCAGCCGGCGCAGCCGCAGCCGGGCAACCGGCCGCTCCCGCAGCAGCTGACGGCAGGCGTCAAGCACCAGGGCATTGGGGATCGAAGGCGAATAGCCCAGGCGCAACATGCCCTGCTCGCCGGTGCGGATGCCTTGCATCTCCTTGAGCGCGTCGTCGAACTCCAGCCGGATGCGGCGCGCCCGCACCATGAATTGCATGCCCGCCTGCGTCGGGGTCATGCCATGGGCCGTGCGTTCGAACAAGGGCAGGCCGATCTGCGCTTCCACGCGCTGCACCGCCTTGGTCAGGGCCGGCTGGCTGATGCCCAGCGACTCCGCGGCGCGGCCGATGCCGCCGTGCGCATCCACGGCCAGCACATATTCAAGATCTCTCGTCTCCATCGTTGCATTCCCGTTGGTTATGCCTTTATAGCCGGTACAGCATTGTAGTGATGCCCCGCATCTTACAGACTACGGCGAAGAACCTTCAAGGAGACAACCCATGGGATTCGCTTTCTTCCTGCGCCGCGCGGCGCGCTATTGGGGGGATCACGCCGCCGTGCTTTACAACGACCGCGTGCTGACCTATCGCGAACTGGACGAGCGCTCGAACCGCCTCGCCAATGCGTTGCTGGCCCTCGGCCTCACCCGGGGCGATCGCGTGGCGATTCAGTCACGCAACCGACCCGAGCTGGTCGAAATCGAGTGCGCCCTGTACAAGGCCGGACTCGTCAAGGCCGCGCTCAATCCGCGCTTCACGGCGGCGGAGGCATCGGATGTGGCCGAGAACTGCACGCCGCGCATCCTGTTTGCCGGACCTGGCTATACCGGCTACTCGCCGGAAACCGCGGGCTTCGCGTCAGTGGAAACGTTCATCGCGATTGGCAAACCCGCGGACGGCTACGGCGATTACGAGGCCCTGCTCGCAGGCGCGAGCCCAGCACCGCTCGACATCGCGCCGCAGCCCGACGACCTCGCCGTCCTGCATTTTTCCTCGGGTTCCACGGGCAAGATCAAGGCCGCCATGCAGAGCTACGGCAACCGCCTGGCTGCGCTGCGCAAGATGCTGCTGAGCATGGACAACCCGGCACGGCCCGGTGACCGCCTGGCACTGATCGGGCCCATCACCCACGCCTCCGGCATGCTGATGCAGCCGTATCTGTACACCGGCGCAACATTGGTGCTGTTCGACAAGTTCGAGCCCGCGCATTTCCTGGCGGAGGTGGCCAGGCTGCGCGTCACCCATGTGTTCATGGTGCCGGCCATGATCAATATGCTGCTGACCGAGCCAACCCTGGCCAGCGCGGACCTGAGCAGCCTCAAGACCCTGGCCTACGGCGCCGCGCCGATGGCGCCCGCGCGCATCCGCGAGGCGTGGGAGCGCATCGGCCCCATCCTGTCGCAAGGCTATGGCGCGAGCGAGTCCACCTCCGGCGTGACCCGCCTCTCCACCGCCGATCATGCCCACGCACTGGCGCACCGGCCCGAGCGGCTGGCCTCCTGCGGGCGGGCGCTTGGCGAAACGGAGGTGCGCGTGGTCGACGAGCAGGGCTGCGAAGTGGCCGGCGACGACATCGGAGAACTGGTGATCCGCGGCGAGGATGTCTTCCATGGGTACTGGGGCGAGCCGGAGCTGACGCGCGAAGTGCTGGTGGACGGATGGCTGCGCACCGGCGACCTGGCCCGGGTGGATGAAGAAGGCTACATCTACCTGGTCGACCGCAAGAAAGACATGATCATCTCCGGCGGCTTCAACGTCTATCCGACCGAGGTCGAAGCCGCGCTTTACCAGCATCCCGATGTGATGGAAGCCTGCGTGATCAGCGTGCCCGACGACACCTGGGGCGAAAGCGTCAAGGCCGTCGTTGCCCTTCGGCCCGGCCGGCAAGGCACCGCGGAAGACCTTATCGCGCACTGCCGCGCGCGCATTGCCGATTACAAGTCGCCGCGAACCATCGACTTCGTCACCGAACTGCCTAAGAACGCGAGCGGGAAGCTCGCTCGCAAACTGGTGCGCGAGCCGTATTGGCAAGGCGTATCCCGTCGCGTGAATTAAGGAGAACCGCCATGTTCGACAACCTCACCAATCCCGTGCTGGTCGAAACCCGCGCCAGCATCCAGCGCTACATCCATGAGGAACTGCTGCCGCTGGAGCGCGAGCTGGGCCTTGGGTCCGAAGATGCCTGGCCGCGCGATGTGCTGCGCGGCGTGTGGCGCCGCTCCAGCGAGCTGGGGCTCTATGCCGCCTGCCTGCCCGTCGAGCTCGGCGGCAAGGGCCTGAACATCGCCGAGCAATGCGCGCTGAAGGCGGACCTTGCCGCCAGCGGCGCGGTGCTGGCGCCGCACGTGCTGGGCGACCTGGGCGGCCCGCCGCGCGTGGGCAATATGCTCAAGTACGCCACGCCGGACCAGCTTGCGCGCTACTTCCAGCCCGTCATCCGGGGCGAGAAGTCCACCTGCTTCGCCCTGACCGAGCCGCATTCCGGCTCGGATGCCCAGAGCATCTCCACCACGGCGGTGGTGGACGGCGATGACCTCGTCATCAACGGCCGCAAGCACTACATCAGCGGCGCGCCGTTTGCCGACTTTGCCATCGTCATGTGCGTCACCGATGCCACTGCGTCCCCCCCAGCCATCACGGCCGTGCTGATCGACCTGGACCTGCCCGGCGTCAAGGTCAGCACCGAGTACGTGCCGATGTCGGGCCAGCATATCGATGGGGACATCGAGTTCGTCAATGTGCGGGTGCCGCGCGCCAACATCTTTGGCGGCGAAGGCAACGGCTTCAAGCTCGGCATGTCGCGCATCAACGTCAACCGGCTGCTGCACTGCCCCACCATGCTGGGCCTGGCCACCAAGGCCTATGCGTCCTCGCTGGAGTACGCCGGCCAGCGCCGCCAGTTCGGCGGGCCCATTGCGCGCTTCCAGGCCATCCAGCACATGCTGGCGGACATGGCCGCCGCGCTGTGGGCTTGCGAGAGCATGATCGCGCAAACCGCCGCGCTGGCGGACAGTGGCGCGGATCTTCGGGTGAAGGCCGCGGCATGCAAGCTGTTCATCTCCGAGCGCTGTTTCGAGGTAGCCGACAAAGCCGTACAGATCCACGGCAATGTGGGCGTGACGCGAGGACATCCGGTGGAGCAGGCTTTCCGCAAGCTGCGCATGTTCCGGATTTTCACCGGCACCAGCGAGATCCAGCGCAATACCATCGCCCGCGCGATTCTCGAACCGATGCAGGCGAAAGCCTGAGCCGGCAGCGATTGATCAGACCGACGCAGGCAAACTGCGCAGCCAAGAACTGGAGACACCCCTATGAAACGCCGAACCTGGCTCGCCACCGCGGGCGCTGCCGCACTTAGCAGCATGCTCACGCCGGTGCGCGCCGCCGCGCCCTATCCCAATCGTCCCGTGCGCCTGATCGTCCCGTTCCTGGCGGGCAGCGCACCCGATAACATCGCACGCACGCTGTCGGCCGAACTGGGCCGCACGCTTGGCCAGCCGCTGGTCGTTGAGAACATGCCCGGCGCGGGCGGCGTGATCGGCGCGAGCGCCTTGAAGCGCGCCGCCGCGGACGGCTACACGCTGGGCATTCTCGCGAACACGCATGTGATCAACGTGCATCTGTACCGAAACATGCCGTACGATCCCGCGCACGATTTCACCGCCATCGCGGCGATTTCCGGCGGCCCTACCGCGCTCATCGTGCCTGCCGACGCGCCATACAAGACCGCCGGCGACCTGATCGCCGCGCTCAAGCGCGCGCCCGGCAAGCTCAACTACGGCTCGGGCGGCAAAGGCAGCATCGCGCATCTGGCGGTGGAGGCCTTGCTGCATCAGACGGGCACCGATGCCGTGCACATCCCCTACAAGGGCGCGACGGAAATCATCACCTCCATGCTCAGCGGCCAGACCCAGTTCGGCATGCCTGTGCTGGGCACAGCGACCCAGTACCTGCGCAATGGCCAGGTGCGGGCACTGGCGGTGTCGTCATCCACACGCTCCGTCTATTTCCCCGAGGTGCCAACGCTTGCCGAGGTCCTGCCCCCCGGCCTGGTGCTGGACAACTGGAGCGGCCTGTTCGCGCCCGCGCACCTGCCCGCCGAACTCACCCAGCGGCTCTTTGCCGCGGTCACGGAGTTGCAGGCCAGCGGGCGCCTGGATGCGCAGTTGAAGGCCAACGCCGGGGAATTGCGCCGCAGCGCTTCGCCGTCGCAGTTCAACGGCATGGTGGCCGCGGATACCGCCCGCTACGGCAAGCTGATCCACTCGATCGGCATGAACGGCGACGTCAGCTAAAGCACCGGGAGCCGGCAATGAAACCAGAGTGGTCCTGCCTGAAGGACGTCAAGATCATTGATCTCAGCCAGCTCCTGCCCGGCCCGCACGCCACGACCCTGCTCATGCAACTGGGCGCGGACGTGATCAAGGTGGAGCAGCCGGGCACGGGCGACACCGCCCGCCAGCTCGGGCCTGCCGTGTTCGCGCAGTTCAATCGCGGCAAGCAATCCGTCGCGCTCGACCTGAAATCCGACGAGGGCCGCGCGGCATTCCTGCGCCTGGTGAAAGCGGCGGACGCCGTTGTCGAAGGGTTCCGGCCCGGCGTGATGCAACGCCTCGGCCTGGGCTATGACGCGCTCGCGCAAGTGAACCCGGCCATTGTGCTGTGCTCCGTGTCCGGGTTCGGCCAGACCGGCCCGTATGCGGACCATGCCGGCCATGACCTGAACTATCTCGCGCTGGCAGGTTACTGGTCCGTGCCGGTGCAGGTGGACGACAAGGTGTCCCGGCCGCGCGTGCGCGTCTCCGACTACGCGGCCTCGGGCTATGCGGCGCTGGCGCTGGCCGTGGCGGTCATGAGCGCGCGGCAGCATGGACGCGGCCAGCATCTTGATGTGTCGATCCATGATGCCATCCTGTCGTGGACCGCGCATGGCGCCTGGGCCGCGCGCGGGTACGAAGATCGCCCGCACGAATCGCCAACCGTCATGCCGGACAACGATATCTTCGAGACCAGCGATGGCCGCCATCTCGCCATGGGCATCCTGGAAAACAAGTTCTGGCTCAACCTGTGCGAGGCGATCGGCGCCGACTTTCCGGCGCTGCTCGATGCCCGGTTCACGTCGCGGCCCGGCCGCCAGCAGCACAAGCCGGAAGTGAACGGCCTGCTCAAGGGGATCTTCCAGTCGCGGTCCCTTGCGCAATGGGCGGAAGTCTTCGCGCCCTTCGACCTGCCGTTCTCTCCCGCGCTCAGCGCGCAGGAGCTATTCGCGGACCCGCACGTCAAGGCGCGAAACATGGTGCGCGAGGTGCCCGCGGAAAGCGCCATCGCGCTGAGCTTCCCGGTCAAGTTTTCGCTTGGGCTGCCCGCAAGCGACGATCACGTTCCCGCGCTTGGCGAACACAACGGGTAGCATTTCAGGCCAAACGATAGAACATGGAGACAGGCATGCATCGTGGAAGCAGGCACGGCGCCAGCGTGGCGCGCTACGGCGCATCGATCGCCATCGCGGCGATGCTCGCATCCGCATCCCCCCTGGCTGGCGCGCAAACGCCAAACCCGCCCGAGACCACCGACCCGGTCAGGCTTGGCATCATGCAGGGCTTTCCACCCGCGCCGGACAAGCGCGTGACCAAGGCGAACGCGTTCCAGCTCCCCAACCTGCGATGGGCGTTCCGCCATGCGCGGGAGACCTCGCCCACCGCCGGCATCACGCGCGCCGCGTCGCCGCACGCGTTGCCGGCTGCGCCGGTTGCGCGCCTTGACGATGTGACGTTCGACCTCGAGGGGCAACAGGTCAAATTGTCGAGCTACCTGCACGATACGTACACCGACGGCTTTATCGTCCTGCACAAGGGACAAGTCGTCTACGAGCGCTACTTCGATTCCTTTGCTCCCCGGCAGCCTCATATCTGGGCTTCGATGACCAAGTCGATCACCGGCTTGCTTGCCGCCATGCTGATCGACGAAGGCAAGCTGGACCCCAACGCGAAGCTGGCCAGCTACGTGCCGGAGCTGGCCGGCAACCCGTTCGGCGAAGCCACGATCCAGAAGAACCTGGACATGGAGGTAGCCGTCAGCTACCCGGCAAGCCTGCCGCCCGATCTGGGCCTGTTTGGCGCCGTTGGCCTGATTGCGCGCCGCGACGGCGCGCCCGACAATATCTACGACTTCCTGAAGGCCGCCCAGGTCCCGCAGCCAGCTGCCGGGACCAATGTCTGGTACTACCAGAACGGGTCCCCGGAGGCAGTTGCCTGGGCGCTGCGCAGGATCACCGGCCAATCGTGGAGCGAGCTGGTTGCGCAGCGCATCTGGTCCCGCTTTGCCGAGGACGATGCCTATATCCAGGTCGACCAGCTCGGCACGGAAATGGCCAGTGGCGGCATGAACAGCACGCTGCGCGATGCCGCCCGCTTTGCCGAAGCGATTCGCAAGGCCGGCTCAGGCGAGAACCCGGGCGCCATCTCCGGCAAAGCCGTTCGCCTCGCGCTGAAGCCCAATGACAACCAGGCGCTGTTTGCCACCGGGAACCTGGCGGCTGGCAGAGCCAACTACGCCTACCGCGACTACTGGTACCAGGTCAACGATGGCGACGGATCGATCGAGGCAAGCGGGCGCTTTGGCCAGAAGATCTACATCAACCCGAAGAAGGCGCTGACCATCGTCAAGTTCTCGTCGAGCCCCGACACCGCACCGCGGCCCACCAGCGCCAACGCCACGTCCGCCGGCTCGACCCAGCGAATGCCGGCCGAATCTCCGGCGGCATTCGCCAACGCCGTCAAGGCACTCTATGCGGCGATCCCGCATTAGGCGCCGCTGAAGCGTTCGAGCCTGTGACCGCCAGCGCGACGGCGGCACGGCCTCTTCCTGCCGCCACGCGGCGCGCAACGCTTGCGGGCTGGCAAAGCCGCAGCGCTGCGCAACCAGCTCGACTGCCCAGTCGCTGTCCTTCAGCAACCTGCGTGCCAGATCCAGCCACAATTGCTGCTGGTACTGCTTGAGCGTGACGCCGCACTCCTGCTGGAACAGCCGCGCCAGATGCCGATAGCTCAGCGCGAAGCGGCCGGCCAGCTCGCTGTACGACAATTCGCAGGCTGGCCGCCCGGTCAGGAAATCCTGCACGGCGTGGATGACCGGATGATGATGATTGCGGTAGCGCAGCTGCATGCGGATGGCGCTGCTGCAACCGCGCCAGGTGCTCATGGTGCGTCGTGCAGCTGCGCCCGTCGAGCAAGCCGGCCGCGCCGAGCAGGAATGCGCCGGTGCAAACGCTGGCCAGCGTCACCTCGCCAGGACAGGGCCGCACCACGGCCTGAAGCCAGTCGGCGATCTGCCGGTGCTCCGGCGTGGACAGCGCCCTGAACACCAGCTTGAAGCCCACCACGATCACCACGTCGCCCGGCGCCAGCCGTGCCTTTCGAATTGCGGTGCGATTTCTCCGTCGTTAATATGGCAGTGAATTCACCAACATGACATGCCATACCAGAGGAGAAAGAACATGCTGGAACTCAGGCCAAGCTGCGAGCACTGCAACAAGGCGCTCCCGCCAGCGTCGCTGGAAGCGCGCATCTGTAGCTATGAATGCACATTCTGCGCGTCATGCGTGGACGATGTCCTGGGCAATGTCTGCCCAAATTGTGGGGGCGGCTTCATGGCAAGGCCGATCCGGCCGTCGCGCAACTGGAAGGGCAACAACTTCCTGGGCAACGATCCGGCGAGCACGAAAACCAAGCACCGGCCGGTGGATCCGGCCACGCATGCGCAGTTTGCAGCCGCCATTCGCGGGCTTCCTCCCGAGCAACGATAGCCGGACCGATTGCAAAAATCCGCCCGCGCCCCTTCTGGTGACACTGCCACGGAATGTAAACTCTGCTTCCTCGGTCAATGCACCCATGACCATAAAAAACGAGCATCGGATGAGCAACGAACTACAGGTTGAAGACATGCAACTCGGCGACGGCAAAGCCGTGGTCAAAGGCGCCTTGATCACCACCCAGTACAGCGGCTACCTGGAGGAAGGCACCAGGTTCGACTCCTCCTACGATCGCGGCAAGCCCTTCCAGTGCGTGATCGGCACCGGGCGCGTGATCAAGGGCTGGGACCTGGGGCTGATGGGCATGAAAGTCGGCGGCAAGCGCAAGCTCCATGTCCCCGCCCACCTTGCTTATGGCGAGCGGCAGGTCGGCGCCCATATCAAGCCAAACTCGAACCTGGTCTTCGAGATCGAGCTGCTGGAAGTGCTGACGCGGGACGATTGATACAGACGCCCATACAAGCTGGCGCATGCCGAAGGCCGGGGTTCCGCCGGGGTTCCATTACAATCCACCAAAATTGCAAGGAACCCACCATGATCATCGGACCCCGCGTGCGCGGCTTTATGTGTGTCACCGCCCACCCCGCCGGCTGCGAAGCCAACGTCAACCAGCAGATCGCCTACGTGAAGGCAAACGGCCCGGTCGCCAACGGACCCAAGAAGGTCCTCGTCATCGGCGCCTCCACGGGCTATGGGCTTGCCGCTCGCATCACGGCAACGTTCGGCTGCGGCGCCGACACGCTCGGCGTGTTCTTCGAGCGCGCCGGCACCGAGAGCAAGCCTGGCACCGCGGGCTGGTACAACACGGCGGCGTTTCACAAGGCGGCAACGGCCGAAGGCCGCTATGCCATGAGCATCAATGGCGACGGCTTTTCCGACGAGATCAAGCAGCAAACCATCGACGTCATCAAGCGTGATCTTGGCCAGGTCGACCTGGTCGTCTACAGCCTTGCTGCGCCGCGGCGAAAGCACCCGAAGACGGGGGAAATCTTCAATTCCACGCTCAAGCCCATTGGCAAGGAAATCCGGCAGCGCGGCCTGGACACCGACAAAGAGGTGATCAAGGAAATCGCCCTGCAGCCGGCAACGCAGGAAGAGATCGAGCACACGGTCGCCGTGATGGGCGGCGAAGACTGGCAAATGTGGATCGACGCCCTGCTCGCCGCCGGCGTGCTCGCCGACAATGCAAAGACCACCGCGTTCACCTACCTGGGCGAGAAGGTCACCCACGACATCTACTGGAACGGCTCCATCGGCGCCGCCAAGAARGACCTGGACCAGAAGGTGCTGGACCTGCGCGGCAAGCTGGCCGCCACCGGCGGCGATGCCCGCGTCGCGGTGCTCAAGGCCGTGGTGACCCAGGCCAGCTCCGCCATCCCGGTGATGCCCCTGTACYTGTCGCTGCTGTTCAAGGTCATGAAGGAAACCGGCACCCACGAAGGCTGCATCGAGCAGGTCTACTCGCTCTACCGGGACTGCCTGTACAGCCAGTCGCCACGCCAGGATACGGAAGGCCGCCTGCGCACGGATGAGAAGGAACTCAGCCCGGATGTCCAGGCCCGCGTGACGCAGTTGTGGGACCAGGTCACCGACGACAATATCTACGCGCTCACCGATTTCGCGGGCTACAAGGCGGAGTTCCTGCGCCTGTTCGGGTTCGGCATCGACGGCGTGGACTATGCGGCCGACGTCAATCCCGCCGTGGAGATTCCCAACCTGGTCGAAGCGTAAGCCGCAGGCACAACGCCATGAACCTGTCCCCCGCCATCCCCATCTTCCGGATCTTCTCGGTCGAAAAGGCCAAGGAATTCTATCTGGGCTATCTTGGCTTTTCCCTCGATTGGGAGCATCGTTTCGGTGAGGAATTTCCGCTCTACGCCCAGGTGAGGCGATCCGGCCTGACGCTGCACCTGAGCGAGCACCATGGCGACGCCACGCCAGGTTCGACGGTGTTCGTCCCCGTGGAGGACATCGATGCCCTGCATCGCGAACTGGATGCCAGGCAGTATCGCTATGCAAAACCGGGCATCGACGTGGTGGGCTGGGGACGGCAGTTGCAAGTCGCGGATCCGTTTGGCAACCACCTGCGGTTCTGCGAGCTATCCAAGGACTAGGGTTTTGTTTGGCGACACGCGGCTTGAGGAGAGACCCCGATGGAATACATCGACGTCATCTGGCGGCACGAGCTTCCCTCGGAGCCGGTTCGGCTCGTGTCGGAGCTTGACGGCGCACGCTTCGAGACCAGGAAGCTGGAATTCTTCCGGGATGGAACCGTAGGCTTCGCGAGCACCGGCGCGGCAACGGGCAGCACCAATCTCGGGCTGGTGCCCGTTCCCGGCCTTGCCGAGATCAACGCGGATCCGGAGTTCGACGGCACGGCGATGACCCCGGAGGAATTCGAAGTCCTCTGGCTATTGCACGCGCGTCCGGCAAAGCACTGAGCGTTCCCTGGCGACGCCAGCTACGGCACCTGCTACAGCAGCACCAGCGTCACCAGCAGCGATGCGTTGCTGATCGCCGTCACATCGTGCATCACGTTGGATTCCAGATAGACCAGGTCGCCCTGGCGCAACAGCCGGTGCGCGCCCTCCACACCGATATCGACCTCCCCTTCCAGGCACTGCACCGTGATTGGCCCGGCTACCGCGTGGGCCGGCATATGCTTGCCGGCGGTCAGCACCAGGCGCATGACCTCCAGGCGGCTTTCCTTGAAGAAGGCGGTAGTGGGTGTCTTCGCGAGACGCTCGCCTAGCGGCAGCACGCTGGCCACCTGGCCGGAAGCTAGATGAGGCAGGGACATGGGCGGCTCCTCTGGTGTAAACGGCGTGAGCAACGTGAGCGATGTGGGGCGTGGCGGGCACTTCAGTGCGAAGCGCCTCGCTCCGGACAATCCATTCTAGTCGTGCCCGCCAGCGATCCGGAAATTAGCAGACACGGAAAAACCCCGATACCTGGCCGCCCGCGGCCCCCAAGTAACATCAGGTGCCATCCCGCATCATGGCCTCGATGGCCGAGACCGCATCGGCCAGGCCGTTTTCGCCCGCCATCCTGGCGCCGAGCGCGCGTGCCCGCGAACGGGCTTCGGCGCCCTGGGCGAACGCGATGGCACGCGCGAGTGCCGAGGCTTGCAGGTGCTTTCCGCTCACGGCAGCGCCGGCCACGCCGGCCAGCCTGAGCCGGTCCGCCCAGAAGAACTGGTCACCCGCGAACGGCACCACCACCGATGGCACGCCCGCCCGCGCGGCGCAATGGGTCGTGCCGGAGCCGCCGTGATGGACAACCAGCGATGTCCGGGGAAACAGCCAGTCGTGCGGCGTGTCGCCAACCACATGCACATTCGCCGGCAGCCCGGCGGTGTCCACCCCGCTCCACCCGGGATAGAACAGCGCCCGCCGTCCTGCGCACGCCGTGATCACCGCGTCCAGCATCTTCTGCCGGTCAAACCCCGCCATGCTCCCGAAACCGAAGTACATCGGCGGCTCCCCCGCGGCGAGGAAATCCGCAAGCGGCTGCGGCGCAGTCCAGTCCGGTGACGGCGCGATCCATTGGCCGCAGACACGCGCATTGCCCGGCCAGTCCGCCGGCCGGGGCAACAGACTGGGCGAAACCCCGTATAGCATCGAATGCCGGGTCCACAGTTGCCGCCGCGGCGGCAGCCCGCATACGGCCGCGCGCGCGGCATTGGTCTGCTTGCGAAACGCCCGCCACAGCATCCCGTTGACGAAGTGGTGGCTCGTGCGATTCAGCCAGCCCGGCAGCCGTGCCTGCGCCAGGAACGGCGAGGCGAAGTCCGCCGTCGGCGTGATCGGGATCAACCCGGTGCCGATCGCCTTCACGCCCAGATGCTCGGCGGCCGACAAGCCGGCGAAGGCCGCCAGGCCCGAGACCAGGATGGCATCGCAGCCTTCCCCCGCCGCCACGATCTCCCGCAGCCATGCCTCGGCATTGGCATTGGCAATGCGCGCCAGCGCGCTCGCCGTGCTGGTGAAGCCGTCATTGCGCGCCACCACGCCGGAGATCGCAAGCTCCGGCTGCAACGCGCCCTTGATATCCCCCGCCAGCGCGGTTGTCGGAACACCAAGGACCTTGGCCGTGCCAAGCGTTGCGCCATCGGCAAGTAGCCGGGCCTGGTGGCCGGCATCCATCAATGCGCGGCACAGTGCGGCCAGCGGGCGGGCATCGCCCTCCGTGCCGTAGGTTGCGACGATGATCTTCATGGTGTCTTGCGGCTCCTTGCACGCGGCGCCAACGGGCGGGCGCTTCCCTCCACGAACAGTGTCACCACCACCGCGAACTCCTCGCGCAGCGTGCGCCCAGGCAAAGTCAGCCAGCGCATCAGCGCGCCGAGATAGAGGTGATGGAAGAGCGACGCCAGATGCGCCGCGCCGAGATCGTCCCGCAGTTCGCCCGAGCGCTGGCCCAGGGCGATCAGCAGCCCGAACACATCGGTCATGTCACTGGCCTGCACGGCCTCGTCCGGCGGAGGCGCAGCTTCCAGGCTCAGAAAACGAAAGCGAAGGTAGGGCGAAAGGTAGGCGCGATGCGCCTCGCACCAGGCGGCCGAGGCATTGAGCAGCAGCGAGATTGCCGGCCGGAAGCTTGCCTGCTGTTCGACCTCGGGCCGCAGATGCGCCAGATCGGCGGCCAATTGCATGTGGATCCAGTGCGCCAGCACGGATTCCTTGGTTGGGAAATGGTTGTAGAGCGTTCCCTTGGCAACGTCGGCCCCGGCCGCGATCTGTTCCATCGTCACGGCGTCATACCCTTGCGCCTCGAACAGGCCCATGGCGGTCCGGGCAAGGAGATCCAGCGTTTGCACGCGCTTTCGGGCGCGGCGGCCCGGCATGTCGGGGGCGATCATCTTATCCATATAAATGAACGACGAATATTATTGAACGACGTTCAAAATATCGTAGCGCGATCCTGGCGGTAAATCAATCCGGCCGGGAGCCTCGCGGGATTGCGCCGCGTCCTGCGCCGTCGCGCGGCCACAACACACCCTCCTTGGTGGCGATAACAGTATGCCGGGCCGGTGCTAACGTCTGGCGCACGCTGCGATTCCCGCTGGCGATCCGGCGCGCGACGCACAACGCAAACCGCGCCGACCTCCAATAAGCCATGCCGTTGCAGAGACAAGGATCCCGCGCCATGCTCAGTGATTTTGATGATCTCGTCCAGGCGTCGATGCAAGAATGGAAGGTACCGGGCCTTGCGCTCGCCGTGATCCGGGATGGTGAAACGGTGCTGGTAAAAGGCTATGGCGTGCGCGACACGGAAGCGCCGGCGCCCGTGACGGTGGACACCCAGTTCCTGCTGTGCTCGCTCACCAAGTCTTTCACCACCGCCGGGCTCGGCCTGCTGGTGGACGAGCGCAAGCTCGACTGGACCCGGCCCGTGCGCGATTACATACCGGAGTTTCGGCTGCACGATGCGGTTGCGACCGAGCGCGTGACCGTGCGGGACTTGCTTTGCCATCACAGCGGCGTCCCGCGCCACGACTGGATCCACTCGCCGGGCGACCTGTCCATGGCGCAGATCCTGGCGGCCTTGCGCCATCTGGAGCCGAGCCGGGACGTACGCGAAGCCTACCAGTACCAGAACCTGGGATATCTCGTGGCCGGGCATATCGCGGAGCGCATCAGCGGGCAGCGCTGGGAGGATTTCACCACCGAGCGCCTGCTCCGTGCGCTGGGCTTCGCGCACTTCGGGCTCTCCATCGAAGCGCTCGCCGCCGCGCCGAACCATGCGCATCCGCACATCATGCAAGGCGACGAAAGCCAGCGTGCAATGCTGACACCTATCCGAGCTCTTCCCGCCGGCGGGCTCAATGCCTGCGTGTCGGACCTGGCGAAGTGGATGCGCTTGCTGATCGATGAAGGCTCCGTGGATGGCAAGCCGCTGCTGTCGGCGGAAATCGTCCGGCAAATGATGACCCCGCGCGTGCACGTGGGCCGCTCCGTGTTCAAGGAGGTGGGTGAGTTCCACTACGGGCTCGGCCTGTCGCTGGAACACTATCGCGGCGAACGGAAGGTCTCCCACACCGGCAGCTGGGTCGGCTGGGCCAACTCAATGGCGATGCTGCCGGAACGCCGGATTGGCGTCGCGGTGCTGACCAATCGAGCCCCAAGTGCCGTCACCGAACTGCTGACCTACACCGCGCTCGATCAGCTTTGCGGCCACAAGCCGATCGACTGGTTCGACCGGTTCCTCACCATGCGCCGCCAGGCGCTTGCTCAGCAGAAGGTCGACCAACAGGCGCGCAGCGAATTGCGCCGGACCGGCACAACGCCGAGCCATCCGCTCGACGACTATGCCGGCGAGTACGAACACCCGGCTTACGGGCGGATCGGCATCACCAAAGAGAACAACGCTCTGGCATGGCGCTGGCGCGGCATGTCGGGCCAGCTCGAACACCGCCACTACGATGTGTTCACCACCGCCGACAAGCCGGCCGAGATCCATCCCGACAATCTCGCACTGAGCTTCGGCTATGACCGGGAAGGCAACATCGACCGGATCTGCGCGCCTTTGGAGCCGATGGTGGCGGATATCGTATTTCGCCGCGCGGCAGGCGGCGACGTACTCGACCCGGCGTTCCGCGCCCTCTGCGCTGGCAGTTTCATGCACGGCGTGCAGGAGATCAGCGTCACGCTCGATGCGGCGGGCCAGCTATCGCTGCGCATCGGCGGCCAGCAGAGTTGGCCACTGCGGCCATTTGACGGGCGGACTTTTGACCTGGAAAGCCTCCAGGGGTATCGGGTCGCGTTTCGCCGTCCCTCGCCAGACATCGTGGACGCGGTCATCTTCTACCAGCCGGATGGCACCTTCCTGGCACTGCGGCAGGCTATGTCAGCGTAAATCGCATCACGGCCGCAAGCCAACGCCCTTGTCCATTGCCGCCCGCACCGCATGGCAATGCCAATAACGCTGGCCTGGCACTGATGGCGGCGTTCCCGTTACCTGCTATCCGCCAGCGCCATCCTGGCAAAATCGATAAAGACGCGCAGCTTCTTCGGCATCCCCGTCCGGTTGTAGTAGTAGAGGTAGAGCCCCGTGCGCGGTATCCACGCGTCCAGCACGTTCACCAGCGCGCCGGCCCGCAAATACGGCTCGGCGTTGCGGTATTGCAGGTAGGCAAAGCCGAACCCGTCCAGGGCGGACTGCAGCAGCAAGCCGTTGTCATTGGTCGCGATGCGCCCGGCCACAGCGATCTGCATGGTTTCACCGGCTTTCTCGAACTCCCAGCGATACAGCGCGCCGGTATCGGCGCTCCTGTAGTTCACGCATTGATGCTTGAGGAGATCGCGCGGGTGCCGCGGCTTTGCCTTGTCTCTCAGGTACGCCGGAGACGCGACCACGCAAAAGCGCATCTGCGTGACGAGTGGCACGATCACCATGTCCTCGTCCAGCACATTGTCATAGCGGATGCCGGCATCGAAACCCTTGCCGACGATGTCCACCAGGCTGTTATCCGCAATGACCTCGACATTGATGTCGGGGTAGGCCGTCAGGAACGCTTTCAGGACGGGCTGGATCACCAGCGGGATGGCGCTCGGGGGCACGTTCAGGCGCAGCGTGCCCATTGACTCGCTGGAGGATCTGGAAGCATCGCGCATGGCGAGCTCGAGTTCCTGCAGGAGCGGCGAGATCCTCGTCAGGAACCGCGCTCCGGCCTCCGTCAGGCTGACGCTGCGCGTCGTCCGGTTAAGCAGGCGGGCTCCCAGGCGCTCTTCGATGCGCCTGACCGTATAGCTGACGGACGTCACCGGGATACCCAGCGCGCGCGCGGCGGCGCTGAAGCTTTGCTCCTGCGCTACGCGGGCAAAGACGGAAAGGGCCTGGAATTCAGCTGGATTCATTATGCAAATTTATTGCAAAGTCCTTGCCGATTATCTTCCTTCTTCACAGGGTCGGCAACGTCCATACTCCGTTGTACCGAGCCGCCGAGGACGGCGGCTCCCCCTGACAATTCTCCTGGAGAAATGATGAAAACCTGGTTCATTACGGGCGTAAGCACGGGTTTTGGGCGCGCGCTGGCCGAGGCCGCGATCGCGCAGGGCGACAAGGTCGCCGGCACGCTGCGCCAGCAAGCGCAGTGCGCGGCGTTCTCCGCGATGTCCCCGGGACAGTCTTTCGGCTACGTGCTCGATGTGCGGTCCGGCCCGGACATCCCGCGCGTGGTCGCGCAGATCGAGCGCGAGGTTGGCCCGATCGACGTGCTGGTCAACAACGCGGGGTACGGTTACGAGGGCAGCATCGAGGAAGCCACGCCCACAGACATCCGTGCGCAGTTCGACGTGAATGTGTTCGGCGCGATCGGCGTGATCCAGGCCGTCCTGCCCTTCATGCGAGAACGGCGCAGCGGCCACATCCTGAACGTCACGTCGATGGGCGGCCTCATGACGTTTCCCGGCGTGGGCATCTACAACGCGAGCAAGTTCGCGCTGGAAGGCATCAACGAGGCACTTTCCAAGGAAGTGCGCCCCTTCGGCATCAAGGTGACCGCGATCGAGCCAGGCGCCTTCCGCACGGACTGGGCAGGCCGATCCCTGCAACGCACGGTGCGCACGATCGAGGACTACGCGGCAACGCTGGAGCCGCTGAGCGCCGCGCGTGCGGCAAGATCCGGCAAGCAGCCGGGAGATCCCCGCAAGGCCGCGCAGGCGATCCTCAAGGTGGTAGCGTCGGACCGGCCGCCGGTGCATCTTCTGCTGGGCACCGATGCGCTCGGCTTCGTTCGCGAGAAGCTCAAGACATTGCAGGAGGAAATCAACCAGTGGGAAGCGCTGACCGTCAGTACTGACCTTACCGATTGAATTCGTTGCCAGCGTAACGGATTGCCGCGCTCGCCGCCGCTGCGGCGAGCGCATATGGATTGCACCAAAGCTTCGTTGCGCGGCCCGCGCCAGTTGGCTACTGTCATTCGATCATTCGATATGCCAATCGCCACTGCCGGGAGGAATCGCCGCATGCCATCCATCGGGACCGAGTACCGCGCCAGGACGCCCGCGCCACAGACCGATGTGCTGGTCATCGGCGGCGGCCCTGCCGGCACCTGGGCAGCCATTGCCGCTGCCGAAAGCGGCGCGCGCGTCGTGCTGGCCGACAAGGGTTACTGCGGCACCTCGGGCGCGACGGCGGCAGCCGGCACCGCCATCTGGCACGTTGCACCGGACCCTGCCGCGCGCGCGGCGGCCAAGGCCAGCCGCTACACACTTGGCGGCGAACTGGCCGAGCCGGCCTGGATGGACCGGGTGCTGGACCGCACCTACGCGGGACTCGAACAACTTGCCGAATGGGGCTACCCCTTTCCGCAGGACGCCTCCGGCCAGGCGCAGCGCATCTCCCTGCAAGGGCCGGAGTATATGCGGCTGATGCGCCGGCGCGCCAAGGCGGCGGGCGTCCGCATTCTCGACCACAGCCCGGCGCTGGCCCTGCTGGTGGATGCCGGCGGCGCGGTGCGCGGCGCACGGGGCCTGCACCGCCAGCCCCGCGCGGGCCAGCCGGGCGAGTGGACGCTGCGCGCCAGCGCGGTGGTGATCGCCACCGGGGGCTGCGCCTTCCTCAGCCGGGCACTGGGCTGCAACGTGCTGACCGGCGATGGTTACCTGATGGCGGCCCAGGCCGGTGCCGACCTGTCCGGCATGGAGTTCTCCAATGCGTATGGCCTTGGACCCGCGTTCTCGTCAGTCACCAAATCGCTGTTCTACCAATGGGCGACCTTCTATGACGCACGGGGCCAGGTGCTGGAAGGCGCGGGCTCCGCGCAGGGCCGCAGCGTGATTGCCCGCGCGCTGCAAACGCAAGCGGTGTACGCACGGCTGGACCGCGCGGACGTCAAGGTGCGTGCGTGGATGCGCAGCGCCCAGCCAAACTATTTCCTGCCCTTCGACCGCCTTGGCATCGACCCCTTCACGCAACGCTTCCCGGTGACCTTGCGATTGGAAGGCACAGTGCGCGGCACCGGCGGCCTGCGCATCCTGGACGCACAATGCGCCACCAGCGTGCCCGGCCTGTACGCAGCCGGCGACGCCGCCACGCGCGAGCTGATCTGCGGCGGCTTTACCGGCGGCGGCAGCCACAACGCCGCATGGGCGATGTCATCCGGCTGGTGGGCCGGCCAGGGCGCGGCCGCCTTCGCGCAGGATGCGCGCCTCACTGCCGGGCAAACCCTGTACAGCGCCGGCTACGGCAACCCGGCGCACGTGCAGGCGACCCCGGCCGAGCCTGACGCATCGGCGCTCGTCAGCGCCGTGCAAGCCGAAGTGTTTCCCTACGCGCGCAACTGGTTCCGCCATGGCGAGGCGCTCACCGATTCACTGGCGCGGCTCGATGCGCTGTGGCGGCAATGGGGCGACGCCGCTGCGCTACCCGGCGCAGAGCATGCCTTGCGCACACGCGAGGCCACCGCCATGCTCGCCACCGCGCGCTGGATGTACCGCAGCGCGCTGGCGCGCACCGAGACGCGCGGCATGCACCGGCGCATCGATCATCCGGGCCAGGATGCAAGCCAGCGCCACCGGGTGATCAGCGGCGGGCTGGACGAGGTCTGGACCGCGCGCGAGAACATCGCCGGCACCACCTGGAAGGCAGCCGCATGATCGAGCTGCTCAACAGCGCGCGCTGCACCGGCTGCAATATTTGCGTGCGCGTATGCCCCACCAATGTCTTCGCCGTCGTGCCCGGACAGCCGCCAGCGATCGCGCGCCAGCATGACTGCCAGACCTGCTTCATGTGCGAGCTGTACTGCCCCGAAGACGCACTCTTCGTGGCGCCGCTGGCCGACGCCTGTCAGCCGGCGGATAACGCAGCCACCACGCAGCCCCGCCACGCGGGCAGCTACCGCGCGGCAATAGGCTGGGGCAGCGGCCGCACATCCACCGCCGCGCAGGATGGCAGCCACGCGCTGCTTGGACTGGTCCGGCGCTAGCAAACCAGGGATGAACCAGGGAATGCCATGAAAGACCTGATCGACTGGATCACCGCCATCGCCACCGTCGCGCTGGTGTACGCGGCGCTGCGCTATCCGCTCTATCCGCCACGCTTTGGCGCCACGGATGAGGACAAAGACCTTTAGCACTCGGGCGCGAGTTGCGTCAGGAAAGCCATTACGGATTGCAAGCTGATGGATTCAATGCGTCCTTGTTTGGGGAAGTTGATACCAAGTTGGCGCTCGCGCCGATGTCCTCTCCCAATCAGTCCAAGATCGTTTGCAAACGGGCCAGCGCGTCGTCTACCACTTCGGCCGGCGCCCGCTCGACCTTCCTTGCGCCACGCGCTTCAAGATCCAGCGTGCGAACCATGTTCACCAGTGCGACCCCCTGGGTCTCGGTACCGGGACCGGACAGCGGCACGGCGAAGCCGGCGAAACGGGCGAAGTCCCCCCCCTGCGTGATCGGTGCAACCAGCGCGACGCCGAGCGCGTTGAACGCGGCGGGTGACAGCACAAGCGCAGGGCGGAAATCACCCTGCTGTTCGCGGCCCGCAGTCGGGTTCAGGTTCACCCGCACGATGTCACCCCGATCAAACTTGACGCGCCTCACCATGCTTCACGTCCGACCGGCTCGAGGTTGTTCCACGAGGTCAGATCTGCGGGCATCGGCGCATTGGGATCGCACTGCGCGACCAGATCACCAAGCGCATACTTGTGCCGCGCCGGCTTGAGCATGATCCCCTCAGGGCGCACGTCGACGGCGAGCTTGTCGCCTAGAGCAACCTTGAGTTGTTCAAGCAATGTAGCGGGCAAACGCACAGCCGCGCTGTTGCCCCACTTCTGAATCGACAGTTCCATAACAGGCTCCGTTAGCGGATATCCATTGTAGATACGCCAGCCTCGGACATCAAATTCTGTATCTACATCGTAGATACGGCTTGTTTAGGGTAGCTTGGAGCATCGGACCGCGCTACATGCGCCTGTCCATAGCCGCGCCCTAATGGCACCCCCACCGCCGAAGCGGTGTCCGCACCGCGCTGTGCCGCCTGCCCGTGAATTCAAAAATTCTGAACAACCCATCCGGATAAGACTGGTCTAACGCACCGATGACTCTCCTATAGTTCGTTACATGGACGGCGCGCACAAACAAAGCAACGTTCTGGCAGTCGCAGCGAACAATCAACAAAATTCAACGAATTTTAAGATACTGGAGAACATCATGACCAAGACCTTCGCCCTCAAGCTCGCTTCCACCCTCGTGCTGTCGCTCGCCGCCATTGGCGCCGCCCAGGCCGCTTCCGCCAAGGACACCCTCGCCGGCGACAAGTACGGCTATGAATTCCGCACCTCGGTCCCCGCCGACAAGTACGGCTACGACTTCCGCGCAACCGACGCCTTCACCGACGGCGCACGCAGCGGCAAGCTGGA
>NZ_JBFTOQ010000055.1:0-39308 GCF_056398045.1 Cupriavidus sp. 05L411
GACCGTGTTGCCCATCCACCATTCCACCTATGCCCTGTACCAGGAGCCGGTCTGGAAAGTCGCCGAGCAATTCTCCGGCTCGCCTTATCGATTCAACCTCTTGAGCGAAGGGAGTGTGTTGGTTCTACATTGATCCGTGGAAACGTGGCGGAAAAGCGGGTCAGTATGCAGGGAGTGCCTCGATCTGGCGCCGGCCTTCCTCCTTGCGCGTCTGCGCGGCCGCGTGGGCCTGCCGCTCGGCTTCCAGCTCGCCTTGTAGCGCCGCACGCGCGCGCTGGGCGGCGTCGAGTTCGCCCTGCACAACTACTGTCTCCTGCTCGGCCGCCACTACCGCGGCCCACGCCTGGTCGCGCTGCGCCTCCGCCTCGCTTGCCTGCAGCCGCGCTTCGGCCCGCAACGCGGCGAGTTCRCCGGCGGCCGCCTCGTTGGCGGCCTGCCAGATCGATTGCACGGCATTGGCGGCAATCGCCCTGAGCGCGTCCGGCAGCTCGGGGTGCGCGATGGTCACGTGCATCTTGTCGCGCAGATCCTGCCAGAACTGCTCCAGCACTCGCGAGTATCGGAGAACTGCGCACGGACAGCGGCCACGCCTTTGGAGAGATTGGCCTGCAAGGCTGCGTCGACGGGCGTGTTGGTGTGGCTAGCGAGGGGCAGGTGGTCATGTTTGGGCAAGGGCTTCTCGGCGAAGTCTGCACTATTTCTTCGGTGCGTCCATCCTCACCTTCGTCGGGCCGATCTCCGCGACATCCGCCCACGCCTTTGCATCGAAGCAGAACTCCGCGATGGCGCATGTGGCCATGTCTATGATCGTGCTAGATAGTCGGTGTGCAAGGCCGGCGAACTCGGGATTGTGGCCGAAGAGCATCACGCGGCCTAGTCCGTCGTCGAGTGCGCAGATTACGGAGAGCAAGTTGTCCGGGCTGCTGGCGTAGAGGATTTCATCGATGACGATGTCCTTGCGCTTGTAGCCAATCTCGTCGGCGATGAGTTGTGCCGTGGTCAGCGCACGCAACGCCGGGCTCGACACGAGCAGATCGGGCTCCACCCCGCGATCAGCCAGGCGCTTGCCCATCTTGGATGCGTCATGACGGCCGCGATCGTCCAAGGGTCGAAGCCGATCGGGCAAGGATGGATCGTCGCGACTCGATTTGGCATGCCGCACAAGAAACAAAGTTTTCATGATCGAGCCGAGGGGTGGCCCCCTAATGATAGCGAGGATTATCAGCTCCATGCCCTTAATCTGAGTCATACCAAATCAAGTAACCTGGTCTGTGGGGCAGGGCACCACGACGGCGCACTCGCCGCGCGCCTTCAAGACGACGTTCGGGCGATCTCCGCGCCGCGCCCAGTTCGAGCAGCCATCGAATCTCCGCACGACAGACGGCCCGCCTGCGCGCGTACTAGCGCCACCGCCACATTGCTGCAGCCCGCTTCGGCGGGACCGCAGCGCAGGCGGGAACAAACCACCCTTGCCGAGCGTTCTTCCTCTCGGCAATCAGGAGGTGTGGCGAGTCGATACCAGTAGGGCCCGTCGGTTCCTGTCTATAATTGAGTCACATTCAACTAAAGGAAGTTCCATGGCCATTTCCCTGTACGCCACCTCTGTTCCGCTCTTCAAGCAAATGCTGAACAGCGTTAGCGCTATTCTGGCCAAGACGGAAGAGCATGCTGTTGCGAAGAACATCGATCCAAGCGCAATACTGCAAGCCCGCTTGTTTCCTGATATGTTGCCCTTGATCCGCCAAGTGCAGATTGCCGCCGATTTCGCCAGGGGCGTGTCTGCACGTCTTGCCGGTGTGGAAGTTCCCAAGTACGAGGACACCGAGCAGACTTTCGCGGAGTTGCAAGCGCTTATCAGCAAAACTCTGGCTTTCATCGAAGGCTTCACGTCGGCACAGATCGATGGCAACGAGGAGCGCCAAATCGTTACCCGCCCGGGCACGCCGAAGGAGAAGAAATTCACCGGCCAGTCGTACCTGCTGAGTTACGGGCTTCCCCAGTTCTACTTCCATGTCACCACCACGTACGCGATCCTGCGCCATAACGGTGTGGAAATTGGCAAGCGTGACTATATGGGTACGTACTGAGACTTCCCTCCTTTCGGGAAGAGCTGCGGTTCGCTGTAACTTTGCGTGGTTGTTGCTTTCTCAAGGCGCCGCACAAACACATCAAGCATCGCGTGCCCATCGTCGCGGAGGACCACCGCGGTCCGCGTGTGGTCGCGCTGCGCCTCCGCGCGCGTCCGGCATGCCGGGACGGTCGATGGGCACGCGCATCTTGTCGCGGAGGTTGTGCGAGAACTGCGCCAGCACCTCGGTGGGCGTGCCCATGCTGAACCAAGGTTTCGGGCTGGCGCGGGGCGAGCGGATACTAAACGTGGGTGACTTGCGAGCGTCGCCAGATTTCTTCTTGGAAGTTTGGCCCCTAGCCCGTGCGGCTGAGGGCCTTCTCTTTTGACGGTGTCTGTGTCGTGGTGCCGACCGGGCTGCCATTGTTGGAACCCGCCCGCCAGTCGGTTAGATGGAAGCCAGAACGGACAAGAGACTACAACGCAGAACGTGATAACCCCTTGATTTGAATGGTGCGCCTCCCGTGAATCGAACACGGCACCACCGGATTATGAGTCCGCTGCTCCAACCAGGCATGAACTAGAGGCCCCGATGGAGCGGGACCCTCGTCATAAGCTTGGAAGGCTTCTGCTCTACCATTGAGCTACACCCGCGTGCGGTGCGCGGCATGATAGCAGCTCCCACTATTAGCGTGGCGCGAATTAGGCGTAGCTGCTTGTCACGAAATTCCGCGCTGCACGGTGCACCTACGGCGGTTTCGCAACTCCGGCGCCGATATAAGGCCATCGCTACGGCAGTGGTCGGCTGTTGCCTCGAGAAACTACCTGGAGATCTTCTACCGTCTGCTCGAAATGAAGGCCCGCTGCACCCTATCCGCCCACCATGGGAAGTCAAATGGCATCTGTTGGATACCAATATGGTATCAGTTAGGTACCATATGGGCCGGCCCCCTGTGACCCGAAGATTAACCGGCTTGCCACGATCAATCATTGGGGGACGGCCGCATTTTGACGCTGTGGCATGGCCCTCATTCAGGAAGACTTGCCTCCGGACCTTTTTGTATCGGTGCCCATCGTCGGTGCTGTTGGTCTCTACGTACCCAACAGAATAATTTCATGATTATGAAATTAACAATCGCCCATGGGTTGCCCTTGACGTTCGCGGTAGCGGTCCCTTCCTTTCGCCAACCTCACCTGCTCATGCCGGAGCTTATGCGGAAGATAGTGGTGCACTCTCGGACGGGGCCGTCGGGAGGCCGTTCATTACCGATTTCACCGACCACTCATCACGCCCACTTCTTCCCTAGTGCCTCCAGACCAGCCTTTTGGAGGTCCTCCTGGCTCATCACAATGCGGAACTTGCAGTTGGCCTGGAAGTTGAGGAAGAAGGGCTCAGCAAAAGCGGGAACGTCAGATGGATTTTCGACGTTGATCAGGAATACCCCGCAGCGCATTCCGTCTTGCTCGGTAAAGTACGCTGCTTCCGGCTTGATCGTTTCCAGGATACGCTCAATGACCTCGCCCACCTTCCCGCCCCTGACGAGAACGTTGAAGGGCTCATGAGGAAATTCGACTGTGAGTAGCATCTTCATGATCCACCTTCTCCTTACATAGTCGCTGCCCGGTAGCCAGACTTTTGCCTCAGGCGCTCCTGCCGCTTAACGTTGTCGCTGGCAGTGGGTGGGCAAACCGACGCCGCCGCTCGCCGGCGCGCCGATACTTCAAGATAGCACCGGCCACTGAAAAAGCTAGTTGACGGCCCGTCCAAGCGCGCTGCGGACATTCTTGAACGCTTGAGCACGCGATCCTCCTTGGCAGTGGCACTGCAGGAGCGACTGCGCTGTTAGGCCGAGTGGCGTTCGGCGCTGCTTCGGCTGCTAGCCAACTCCGGCTTGATGGGGCGCTTGGGTGCGTACAAAAAGCTGCACACCAAGGTCTTCTTCCAGTTCCTTGATCGCACGGGACAAGGGCGACTGCTCGATGTGCAGCTTCTCGGCTGCGCGGGCGAAATGGAGTTCTTCGGCCACGGCCAGGAAACTGCGTAGATGTCGAAGCTCCATTAATAAACCTCAAACGCCGTCATGAATCCCACGGTCGAGCCACTAGATCAAACGTTCATCGACGCGGGCCAGACGTAAACCCATAGGTGTTCGCGCGCCAAGCGGTGAGGAAACCAATCATCAGTATCAACAGCACTACCCAAGGAAAAGATTTGGCACCTGCGGACTCAAGCAGTATCCCGCCAATAATCCCGCTGCCGGCGAACGAGAGATTGAACACGGTTACCAGCATGGATTGCGCAACGTCAGCACCGTTACCCGCTGCATCGGCCAATGCGGTTTGCAACAACGTCGGCGCACCGCTAAAGCTCAAACCCCAGATCGCCACAGCAACGCATATGACTTCAAGTGACGTGCTTCCCAAGCCGAATGTCAGTGAAACCAAGGCAAAAGCACCCAGTCCGGTCAGCACCAGAAGACGCAGCCACCGGTCAACCAGAGAACCGACAAGCCATATGCCGAACATGGCAGACATGCCAAAGATAAGCAGTACGGAGTCCACATTGCCGGCTAGCCCGACCGATGCCAGGAAGGGAGCGATATAGGTGTAGAGAATGTAATGCGGAAGAATCCAAGCCATCACGACGAACAGCACAGGTCGCACGCCAGGGGTGGCAAGGACTTGCCTCATCGGCAAACGACCGTCGGCCGTCTGGCCGGGGTAGTCGGGAACCGCCCAGAAAACCCAGCCCATTAACACCAGCGTCATTCCCGACATAATGCCAAAAACGCTGCGCCAGCCGATCATGGTTCCGAGCCAGGCGCTCAACGGTACGCCAACCGATAACGCTAAAGGGATGCCAACCATTGCCACCGCAAGCGCGCGGCCCTGCATGGACACAGGAACCATACTGCGTGCATAGGTTGCCAAGAGACTCCAGGCAAGCCCCGTGGCAAGCCCTACTGCGAAGCGCGCAACCAGTGTCAGTACATAATGCGAGGACGCCGCCGTTATCGCATTGCAAACGAGAAATACGACCAGCACCAGCAACAGGACGTGCCGCCGTTGCCATTTGCTCGTGGCTGTCGTCAACGGGATAGCGGCTATGCCTGAGCCGAGTGCACAGCTCGTCACAAGCTGCCCAGCCCAAGCCTCTGTCACATGAAATCCTTGAGCAATCTGCGGAAGCAAGCCAGCCGGCACTGTCTCGTTGGCCGTGGCAATAAAACTAGCCATCGTCAACGCCAGCAACCCTGACATGGGAAGCCGGCCTGCCGGCGCCACACACTCGATCCTCTCCGCTACCGTACCGCTACTCTTGTCCATTATGCCGTCCACCTCTCGCTGTCGCCTTTCGGTCAGGGTTGCAAGGAGGCAGTTTGGCTGGTACACATAGATTTGATAATTGGGGCAGATTTTGAATCAAATTCAAATCTAAATGAAAAATGGCGACCGATCGACTAGGTGATATGCGTTTGTTCGTAGAGGCGGCGGCACTTGGCAGCCTGTCTGCCGCGGGCCGCAAGCTGGGCTTTTCGCCAGCCGCTGCGAGTGCTCGGCTGACCAAACTGGAAGCTGCGCTCCGCACGAAGTTGCTCGATCGCAGTACAAGGCAATTGCGCTTGACCGAAGAGGGCCGGCTATATCATCGACATTGCTGCATCGCCCTGAGAGCCATTGAGGACGCCGAAGACGCGCTCCATGCGAGTCAGAATGTGGTGCGTGGAAAAGTTCGTATTTCGGCATCAGCCGATTTCGGTCGTCATCAGCTTAGTCAATGGCTGGATGACTTCATCCGTGCGCAGCCAGAATTGAAAGTCGCCCTGACGTTGACCGACTCGCTCTCGGATCTACTGCACGATGACGTAGACTTCGCGGTTCGTTTTGGAAAGCCGGATAACGATTCGCTCATTGCACGTCGGCTCGCGCCAAACTGGCGGGTGTTATGCGCGTCTCCTGAATATCTGGCTAAACACGGTACGCCACGTACCCCGGCAGACTTGGTTACACATCAGTTCGTCATCCTAGTCACGGCTGCCGGCCCACGGAACGAATTCCATTTTGCATCAGCGGGAAAGCACTGGACTCACACGGTAGCGATGGAAAATGCGTGGGAAACCAATGACGGTGCGTTGGCCCGTGCATGGGCACTGGGAGGATATGGCATTGCCCGCAAGACGATCTGGGATGCCGCTGAGGATATTCGTGCTGGCACACTCAAGGCCCTGTTACCAGATTTGATCGAAAGCGAGCCAGGAATCTATGCTGTATTCCACCAGAATCGGTACATGACTCCCCGCGTGCGGGCGTTATTGGATTTTCTGATAGACCGATTTCAGCACGCATCCGACGATATTCTGGCCGATCTCCCTTCACCATTGACGTCCGCAAAGACAGGTTGATGCAAGCGGGCACGCACTTAAGTTCTCGGACCACGTTGCCGCCGGCATCCCAGTCGAAGCCAGGATGGATATGCATGACCGGTTTAAAGGGTCAGCCACCGACCATGGCGAACCCGGGACGTAGGCAATAGCAAGGAGCCATCGTGGCGAGAAACGGCTCCGATTTGCTCGAGCTTGATAATCGCGTCGGTTGGCTGTAGCGGTTGGCGACTGTTCATGGCGGCTCTCCTCTGACTTTTGTTGAGGGTCCTGCAGCGACCTCGTGCAGCTTGCCAAAATGCATGGCATCGGCACGGCGGCCGGCCCCGGGGAAACCGCCTATGTCTTCTTCAGCAGCTCCGGCTTGCCGCCGCGCGGTCCGGACCGCAACCGCAATTGGACGCACGACATCTATGTCGCCGAATCGAACACGGCCCAGCCCAGTCTGGGCAAGCGC
The DNA here is from genome assembly GCF_056398045.1 of Cupriavidus sp. 05L411. Lineage (NCBI taxonomy): Bacteria > Pseudomonadati > Pseudomonadota > Betaproteobacteria > Burkholderiales > Burkholderiaceae > Cupriavidus > Cupriavidus sp. 05L411. The sequence goes on from NZ_JBFTOQ010000055.1 coordinate 6,908, forward strand.
CGCTTGCTGGCCGCGGAAAAGGAAGCCCAGGAACCTGTGTCGGTAGCGCAGAATGCCGCGGGCCGCATCATGCTGACTTTCGAGGATGGCTTGAATACCGCCAACGGCATGAGCTAGCGCTGTCGCGTGTACAAGACGGCATTGCGGCCGCAGCAGGCAAGCTCGGTCGATGTCTGGTCCAGCGGACACTCCGGCCGCGTCGCGCCTTGCCTGCATGCTGGCAAGCGTACACGAGGACGGTATCACGGTGGCCGGCGAAATGGCGTTCGCGCCCGCGCAGGACGGCCGCCTTCTGCATCTGAAGCTGTCCGCGGATACGATCGAATTGCGCGGCAGCCAGCCATCGCCCATCCGCTGGGCTATCCAGGTCAACCTCGGGCTGGTGCGCTCGCCTACGATGTTGCACTGGGTGTCGCTGACGCCGACGGGGCGTGCGGGAGGCGGATTTTGATCTTGGCAAGGCCCGGCCGCCTTCGGCCGCCGATCTGTGCTGGTAGGCGCGCGCGCCGTTGCCGGGCAGTCTCGGCGACGGGCCACCTTTCGTGCCAGCCAGCCGGCGATGTCCTGCGCAAGGGCACGCTCGTCAGCGCCGCCCGGAACTCTTCGCATTCCCGGCGCGGCTTCCTTGAGCATTGACCTCTCCAGCGGCAGGGGCGCGGCCGGCTAGAGCGAGGTGGCCACGGGGCGGCAGAAGAGCACGGAATGCGATTTCGCCCCCCCCCCGATATAGGGGATTCGAGAAATAATCGCTCCTGCATGTAATGAAATAACGCCTCAACGCTCAATGGTTATGGCTGATATAAGCATGACGAATTTGCAATGAGGCATGCGCTGGCATACTCTCCACATCGTGGCGGAACAAAACACCGCACCCCGGTGGCCGATATTGACCGCCCGAATCCATAAAATCAGCAAAGACGGTGAATAATACCGCGCGCATCACATTGCGTGCCGCTGAACGGGCGATGGATATTTTAATAGAATCGTCCACCGTGTTATATTTTTTGAATGACGATCGTGCCAAATTTAATTCCGACATGCGGATTTATTTTTCTGAATTTTATGCTAAATGCGATTTATTGATGGGGTCACCCCCATTTATCCTGAATTTCACCGGGATTGCCGAAAACCGGAAAAAGAGTAGGCGCGATGAGAGGAGACCGTCATGGCAGAGGCAAATGCACCCGTCAAAGGCAAGACAGCCGCAGATTCAAGCCAGAGTATCACCATCAATGTGATGACAACGATGAATGTCGAAGCCATCATTGCTGCCAATGGCTCATTGAGTCAGAACCCAACGAGTCCCACACCGATCGGACATGGGAATATCTACATGGCTTCCGACGACCCCCGCGGCTGGAGCGCCGGAGGAGATCCTGGCAACATTTCACTCAACGCCCACGTCAACGACACGCTGTCATTTTACTGCAGCAGCACCTCCGGCAATTCGGACAGCGCGGCTTTTATCTACAGCCTGTCGGGGGGCGGTTCCGTTCTCAATAACCCGGTGGTTAACGTCATCACGCTTCAAGGGGCCGCCCAACCGACGTCGCCTAACGGCTATCCTTTCAAATTTGTTCCGGAGAGCTTCTCCAGGTGCGATACCCTGGTAGCCAGCAAGGGCACGGCACAGAATTTCTGGGCTTGCGCCGCGCTGTTCACCGTGGATGACGATAACGAAAACCAGGTATTGGCTGGATACGTTACCTGGGATCCGACCGTGGTTGTGGCTTGATTCTTTGACGGGTTCTTCGGCGGTTGACGCGGGGGCTGGCAATCTCATTTACCTGCCAGCCCCGTCAAACCGCCCAGGCTCGCACTCTTGACCGCTATCGGCGTGAGCGTGGCGATGGCCATGAGGGGAACTTCGCGGCAGCGCAAAAGACACCGGACTGCCGACGCTTCACGGATTGCCGACCCACGGCATCCGGCCAAGGCCGTGGGGGGCATCGGCGAGGTACACTGATCACGCCAACACTGGCACGCCCATGGGGCCGCACGCTGTGCGATGGCCGAGCCTCTGTCGCGCAACACCCCGGCGCCGCGCAATACGGCGATGGTCGCCAATCGGAATGCGGCTGCTTGAGCGCATGGGCCGGCGAACCGACGGTACAATCCGGCTAGCATTCCGTTGACACGATCTGAAGATTGCCGATGGTTCGCCTGTTGCTGCCCGCCAGGCTGGCGGAACCGCGCCGCTTCAGCGTGCCGATGAACGTGGCCCCTAGGATATGGACCGATTCGCGGTCGGCCGCGCTCACACGGGCGACGAAGTCGTCCACCGTGGTGGTGACCGCCGTGTCCACCGCGGACTGCCTTTCGGGCGCCAGCGGGACAATGGGATTCCGTGCTTGCGCCAGGGAGGAGACCTGCACGGGCTCCGACGCGGTCAGGACAAACGTATCCAGGGGCGAGGTGGTTGCGGTTTGAGTTTGGTCCACACTGATTCCTGATAGCTGTGCAGTGTTTAGTTCCAGGGCCAACCCCAACGTACTAGCCATCGGAGGCGCACTATGCGACGCCGCCTACCGGATCTCGCCTGTCGATGCCGGAAAAGTGCTCGATGCTGTGCGGGCGGTGCACAAGAGAGCGGCGGCTCTGGTGCAAATAGCAATCGTAACGGCCGCATTCCTGAAGCGTTTGAAGCCGAGCATCGCATTGACCCTGGACTTGATGTTGCGATGATCCTGCTCGATCAAGTTGTTCACGTACTTCGACGATCGCAACGTCGTTTCCTCGGGCAGCAACTCGTCCGTCTTAATTTCGCGTACCGCGCGGTGAGACGCCGCGTAGCCGTCCAGCGTGATGGGCGCTCCTTGCTCTGCCGCAGTGCGGCGTTGAGGGTAGGCCACTGCGCAGCCCGCTCTATGCGGAACTGAGCCTGGGCGCGCTGCACATTGAGCGCGGCCAGTTGCAGGTCCTGGTTGTTGTCCAGGGCGATCTGGATCAGGAGCTGGAGCCTGCTTCCAACCTAGATCGGCGACAGTCAMCTGCGGTGCGTTGACTGGTTGCGCCCCACGAGGGTAACCAGTCGCGAGCGGCACGGCTGGGCGCTCATACCGAGACGCCAACGAGCACCCGGCCAGCAGCAGGGCGAGCGCAGAGCACAGCGCGGTAACGGAGGTCATCTTGTTCATCAGGGCTTATCCACCACACCAGGGACAGGAGGACTGCACGCGTGGCCGCGCCCAGCACGACCAACTGCGAGTCAGTCCGAGGTGATGAAGGACGGTTCTTCGTTCAACGGCAAGTCCAGCTCGAGCAGTGTCTGGCGGAACTGAAGAGTGCGCCGCAGGTCGTCATCTATGATCTCGGGGTCGGCCTGCAGGCGTTCGATGATCGTGGCTGCCGCGCATGCCGTTGGCGGCTGGATGGCGGCGGTGAAGATCAAGGTGCCGCTGAGCACTTCGAGGGCGTCGATGTACTCGGCATTGGCACTGATTGCCCCACCCTCAAGGCCGATCGACTTGGGCAACGAGATCATGATGAAGTCGGCCCGGCGCTGAACTCTTCGTAGAAGGGTCGCTGCGGTTCGCCATACACCATGAATCCGTTGGCGTCGTCGATGTAGCTCAGGGCGCCGGCTTGCTCGCAGGCATCGAGGATGGGTCCAATCGGCGCCACGCTGCCGTCCGAGGAGTAGACGCTCTCGAACACGACGATCGCCTTCTTACCTTGCACCCGGCCAAGGACACGCCTAAGGTCGGCGACATCGTTATGCTTGAACGCCAGCAACTGCTCGCCGTACTTGAGGTGCGCTGCGGCCTTCCACAGGCTCCAGTGACAATCACGGTCGAAGATCAGCACCGCGTCCCGATTGTCGATCTTGCTGGTGGAGGAGAAGTTGACCTTGGCCGTCATCGCGTTGATGAAGCCCAGGTTGGCGAGCATGCCCGAGGCAAACGTGAGGGTCTTTTCCTTGCCGTGATGCCGGCTCAGGGTCCGCTCAAGCCGATGATGAGGTTCGCACACGCCCTGCGTGGCCCGGGAGCCGCCGGTCGACAAGCCATAGCGCATGACCGATGCGCAGAACGCCGCCAGGACACATTTATCCTGCTGCCAGCCCAGGTAGTTGATCCCCGAGAAGTTGACAAAGGGTTGGCCGTCCCGCGTGATGTTCGGACCAGACATACCTTGCATGATGACTGGCGAGCGCTAGAAACCTTCAGGCACCGAGGCCTGGACGAACTGCTTGAATCCCCAGCGATCTTGAACAACCTGATTTTCAGTTCTCATGTATTACCCCATTTCAGAACGTGTAGTTGATGGCGCCGAGGGCGAAGGTGTTGAACCGCTCCTGCACGATGGGACTCTTGCCGGCGTCGCCGGCGAGGTCGACGGCGTTGACACTGATCAGTGCCGACCAATGTTTGGTAAAGCGGTGCTCCCAATTCACTGAGGCGGAGTACGCGTAGAATCCACGGTCCGGCGTGTAGCGTGAGAATCCGGTGGTCGAGCTTTGCGACGGCGTGACACCGAAATAGGACTGGGCGAAGCGACCGTCGGAGAAGTGGGCGTTGACCGAGTACCAGACTTCGTTCTTCCCCTCGCTCCACAGGCCGCCTTCCAGGCCAAGGCTGTAGCGATTGCCACGATCGCGCTCGGTCAGCGCGAACTCCCCTTCAGCGCGCACCGCCAGCCAGGGCGCGAAGCTGTAGCCGACCTCCGCCGTAGTCACCAGTGCGCCCTTGACAGCCCCCATACCCCGCAGGCGGTCCGACCCTGGGCGATAGTTCGAATCACGGTCTGTACGTCCCGGGTCCCAGTTGAACGCCTGGCCGAAGAACAGGCCGGATTCGGTTTCGTAGCGGTATCCCAGGCCACGGGTGCTATCGAGGTAGAACGGGCCCTGCTTGATGAACACCATGAGCACCGGCTGGACGCGAACGTCCCTGGCGCCCAGGTATTCAGGGGCTGTTCCAACGCCCAGGCCCAGGCTGACTTCCGATTTGGGCTCCGAGCGCCGGTCGGGACCGCGTTCGGCTTGCGCTGACGCAGTACCCGTAGCGCAGATCAACAAGGCGCTGGCGTACAGCGCGATGAGACGCTTGTCCATGTGATTCACGTTGACTCCTAGTCCATGTAGTCCATGTCCGAACGACCCGTGGCGGCCGCTGTCCTTGCACTGGTCGTACCGTCCCCCTTTTGTTGACTTGAGTGATTCGCTCGTGATAGCGATAAACTTCATAAAAGGCGTGTATGGGGGCGGCGTCCCAGCGACCGGTTCATGGAGGTGAGCTTTGCATTGCGACATCAAGGCAGTTTCAAGAGATCATCAAGATTGCGTGAAGAGGCTCCAGCGATGAGCCAAGAACGCATCCTGATCGTCGAGGACGACTTCGACAGCGCCGAGGTTCTGGCGGCGTATCTGAAGCGGGACAATTTCCAAACCCAGCATGCGGTCGATGGAATACAGGCGCTGGAGCTGCACGCCCGATGGCGGCCGGATCTGGTGTTGCTCGACATCATGCTGCCAGGGCTCAACGGCAACGAGGTGCTGAGCGCCATCCGCCAGCATGCGCCGACACCCGTCATCATGGTCACCGCGGTAGGCGGTGATTCGCAGCGCATCAGCGCGCTGCTCTATGGCGCCGACGACTACGTGGTCAAACCGTACAACCCTAGCGAGGTGGTGGCCCGGGTGCACGCCGTATTGCGGCGTTGGCATGGGCAGGTGCTGTCGACAGCAGGGCGGCTGAGGCATGGGCGGCTGGTGGTCGACCTGGATGCCGCGCTGGCGTCGATCGATGCTGACGATGGCGTTTCTACCCCACTCGTCCTGACCCGCACCGAGTTCCAGTTGCTCTCGCTACTTATGGCGGCCCCGAGCAAGATGTTCACCCGCAGCGAGTTGCTCGCCACCTGCCAGCCGGAAAGCGATGCAATGGAACGCGTGGTCGATGCGCACATGTACAACCTGCGCCGAAAACTGGAGGTCGCAGGTGTCACCGGTGTGCTGGTGACAGTGCGTGGGCTTGGGTATCGGTTCAGGAATCCCTCATGAGCACTCGTACCTCTACCAAGGGCCGCTCCGATACGCTGTGGCGCTGGATCAGCCTGCGCATGATTGCCTTGGCCGTATTGGCACTGGCCCTGGTCGGCGGCGGCATGTGGTTCCGCTTCGCGCTATGGAATGCCAGCTTGCGGGAGACGGTCCCCGAGCCGGTGAGACAGGAGCTCCAGTTGCTGGAAGCCGCACCCGCAGAAAATCAGGCGCGCTTGAGGCAGATCTACGGGGAGTATCTGTACGGCGACTATTTCGCACCAGACGTGATCCGCGAGGACATGCTGATTTTCGCTGGGCTCGTGTCGTTGGCACTACCCCTGATCGTCGCCGGCGGCGTGTGGGTATCCTTGCGACTCTCAAGGCAGCTAACCGCCGTGGCGCTCTCGGCTGGAGAAATCGCCGCCGGCGACTTCTCCTCACGGGCACAACTGGTGCCGCACACCCCACCCGGGCTGCAGAATCTGGCGACTGATTTCAATCACATGGCCGAACGACTGCAGCGCTACGATCGCGAGTTGCAGGAGTCCAGCGCGGCCATCGCCCACGAACTTCGCACCCCATTGACGGCTGCCATCGGGCGCCTGCAGGGCATTATCGACGGAGTTTTCCAGGCCGAGCCGGGGCAGTTTGATACGGTCATGCGCCAGCTGCAGCAGCTCACCCGACTGACCGACGATTTGCATCTGCTGTCGATGGCACATATCGGCAAGCTGGCACTCCACCTGAGCGAATTCCCCCTGGAGGACCTGTGCCGGGAACGGATTGCCTGGGCTGCCCCATCCCTGGAGGCCGCGGGTATGCAGGTGCGGCTGCAGGTGCCGGGGCACTTGGCGCTGTTGGCGGACCGCGACCGCATCGGGCAATTGCTGTCGGTACTGATCGACAATGCACTGCGCTATGCCGCCACGGGCAAGGCGCTGCTGCTGCGCGCCGAATTTGCCGAGGGCGATGTGATGCTGCTGGCCGAGGACCGCGGACCGGGCTTCACGCAGGAACATCTGGATCGGGTATGCGAGCGCTTCTGGCGGGCCGAGTCCTCGCGCTCGCGGCACGCCGGGGGTAGTGGCCTGGGGCTGTCGATCGCTTCAGCGATCTGCGTTGCGCACGGCGGCGACCTGACCGTGCTCAACCGTCGAGATGGCGGTGCACAGATCCGCATGCGCATCCCCTTGCGTTTCCCCGCTGCTTAGTGGCCGAATTTTCACGTGGCTTCACCGAATCTTGATACTCCCTAAACGTAATCTTGTCTGACGGGTGCCAAAGTGCATACACCATTTCTGCCACGAGGCTTGAGAATTGATGTATGCACCAAGGACGCCTTCCGCTCGGACGCTTCACCGAAGCCTATGGGTCGCGATGCTGGTGATCGCGTCGTTGGGCCTGGCCTGGCTGGTCTTGCGCAGCGACGTCAACGCGCCACCCGCCACGCAGATCGGGCAGCTCGTCAGTACCGCCGTGCCCAGCCACCGAACGTTACACGCGACGGTGACCGTGGTCGGCGCCTGGATCGCGCACGAGGAAGTCGCTATCGGTTCGCCCCTCGACGGCCTTCGGGTGGCCGAAGTGCTGGTCGAAAGCGGCGAGCCGGTGAAACGCGGTCAGGTGCTGGCGCGCCTCGAGCGCGCGGTGCTGGACAGCCAGGCACGCCAGACGGAGCATGCCGCAAAGCGCGCCCGCGCAGAACTCGCGCAGGCCACCGAGCAGCACCTGCGTGCACAGCGGCTGCTGCCGGCCGGCGCCGTCAGCCGGCAGGATTACGAGGCGGCGCGCGCGACCATGCAATCCGCGCAAGCTGCATTGCAGCAGGCACAGGCGGCCTGGGATGAGCAGCGGGTGCGGCAAGCGCACACCGAGATCCGCGCACCGGTAGCTGGGACCATCACGCAGCGCGCTGTCCAGGTCGGCGCCATGGTCGGTGCCCAGATTACTTTGTTCCGGCTGGCCAGCGACCTGCCGCCTGAATTTCAGGCACAGATCCCGCAGCAGGTGCTGCCGGATCTGGTCGTCGGCATGCCGGTGCAGGTCAGCACCAGCGGCAGAGAGGCTGCGCTGGCGGGCAAGGTACGGTTGATCAGCAGCAGCGTGGACGCCGCCACCGGCTACGGTCAGGTGCGCGTCACCATGGACACGGCGCCTCCTCCCACAGCACGTCCGGGCATCGTCGGCAATGCGCGCATCGTGCTGGCGCAACGCGACGCACTCGCGCTCGACGTCCGGGCACTGCGCTATGTCTCAGGGTCCGGGGCTGATCAGACGCGAGAGCATGCCGCGCCCTATGTCTTTGTGGTGGATGCCGGCCGCGCGCGACACACGCCGGTACAGATCGGAATGAGAGAGAACGGCTGGGTTGAAATCCGCGCCGGCCTGGATGCCAACAGCCGCGTCGTGGTTGCAGGAGCAACCTTGCTGCAGGACGGCGATGCGGTGCAGGCGCAGGATGTCGCCACCGCCAACGCGCTCCCGGTACGGCGCATCTCGCTGACGAGGCGGCTGTTCGAGTCGTGGCTGCTGCCGTGGAAACCCTTGATGACAGTAGCTACAGCGGGTGCCGAGGCATGAAGCAGGGGTTGTCCGCGTGGGCGATACGGCGCCCCATTCCGACGCTGGTGCTGTTCTGCGTACTGACGCTGGCGGGCATCGCCGCCTTTTTGCGGCTGCCGGTGAACGCCAACCCATCGGTGACCTTCCCACTGGTCAGCGTGGTGATCGTACAAACCGGTGCCGCACCGACCGAGATCGAGTCCTCCATCACCCGCCGCGTCGAGGACGGTCTGGCGGGCCTGCCGGGTGTGCGGCACGTGCAGTCCACCATCCGGGCTGCGGTCAGCGAAACCAGTGTCGAGTTTCAGCTCGGCGTCGACCCCGACCGGGCGGTCAACGATGTGCGGGGGGCCATTGGCCAGATCCGCGGCGCGTTGCCGCAGACCATCCTCGAACCGGTCATTCAGCGGGTGGATATCGAGGGTGGCGCGATGCTCAGCTACGTGCTGACATCGGCTTCGCGCACCCCGCTCGACCTCTCCTGGCACATCGATAACACCGTCAGTCGGGAGCTGCTGGCGACACCGGGCGTACAGCGCGTTACACGCTTTGGCGGCGCCGAGCGTGAGCTGCGCATCGAGGTAGACCCCGCGATGTTGGCGCAGCACGGCCTGATCATCGAAGAGCTCAATAGTCAGCTGCGCAGTACCCATACGGAGTCACCAGGCGGCTATGTAGACGAAGCCACCCTGCGCCAGGTGATCCGCGTGCCGGCCCGCCAGGCGTCTCTGGAAGCCCTGCGCGTCATGCCGATCGCCCTGTCTGGAGGAAAGTGGCTGCCGCTGGGTGAGCTGGCCCACATTCGTGATGGCGCGAGCGATGCTCAGGGTTTTGCGCATTTCAACGGCGCGTCGACGGTGGGCTTTTCCCTCTGGCGCAGCAAGGGCGCGAGCGACACGCAGGTCGCCGAGCGAGTAGCCCAGCGGCTGGCAACGCTACAGGCTTCGCACCCGGATATCAGCATTCGTGAAGTCTCCTCGACGGTCGACTACACGCGCGCCAGTTTCAGCACCGCCATGCAGACGCTTATCGAGGGCGCGCTGCTGACGGTGCTGGTGGTGTTCCTTTTCCTGCGCGACTGGCGCGCCACCCTGATTTCCGCCGTGGCCTTGCCGCTGTCCATCCTCCCGGTGTTCCTGGCCATGCTGTGGCTGGACTTCACGCTCAACAGCATCACCATGCTGGCCTTGACCCTGGTGATCGGTATTCTGGTGGACGACGCCATCGTCGAGATCGAGAACATCGACCGACATATCCATATGGGCGAACGCCCCTACCGGGCGGCGCTGCATGCTGCAGACGCCATCGCCTTGGCGGTACTGTCTACGACCCTGACCATTGTCGCGGTGTTCGCGCCGGTGAGCTTCATCGATGGCGTGGTCGGCCAGTACTTCCGCCAGTTCGGGCTCACTGCCGCCATCGCGGTGCTGGCCTCGCTGCTGGTGGCCCGGCTGCTCACGCCCCTGATGGCCGCTTACTTCCTCCGCCCGGCACCTCATGGGAAAACCCCGGTACCCGCAGGCGATCCGCCCCAGGGGCGGTTGATGGGAGCCTACCTGCGGCTGCTGGCGTGGGCGCTGCTCCACCGCGGACTGACCCTGGCGCTGGTCTGCTTGCCCTTCGTGCTGTCGGTCCTGCTGGTGCAGCGGCTGCCGAGCGGCTTCCTGCCGGTCAGCGACAACAGCCTGTCGCTGTTGCGGGCGGAACTGCCTGCCGGCAACGCGCCGGGCGAGGCGGAAAGCGTGGCACGGCGCGTTGCCGCCGTGCTGAGCGCGCATGAGGACGTCACCCATGTGCTGACCACCGCGGCGAGCCTGAACGAGGCCACCTTCACCATCGCCCTCAAGCCGAGCAAGGAACGGCGGTTGACGCGCAAGGCGTTCGAGCTGGATGTGCAACCCGCCTTGGCGGCACTGCCGGACCTGCACTTCCAGTTCCTCGCCGATGGTGGCGGGCGCGAAGTGTCGGTGATGCTGGGTAGTCACGACCCGGTAGCGCTGTCCCAGGCCGCCCGGCGCCTTGCCGACGAGATGCGTGCCTTGCCGCAGCTGGTCAACGTCCAGTCCAGCCTGGCGCCACCGCGCCCGGAACTGCTAGTTCGCCCGCGGCTTGCCGACGCCGCACGGTTGGGGGTAAATACCGACGCCATCGGCAATGCGCTGCGTATCGCCACCACCGGGGAGATCGACGCGCAGTCCGCCCGCTATTTCCTGGCCGACCGACAGCTGCCGATGCGGGTGCGCCTGAGCGACAGCGCTCGCTCCGACCTCGATGCGCTCCGCGCCCTGCGTCTGCCCACGTTGTCGGGAGACAGCACCGTTCCACTCGCCGCGGTGGCGGACATCCAGTACGCAGAGGGCGAATCGCGCATTGAGCGCTATAACCGGCAACGGCGTATCACCGTGGATGCGAACCTGTCCTCCGGCTCCCTGGGACAGGCCCTGGATGCGATTCTTGCGCTGCCRACGTTCAGCGAGTTGCCGGCTGGCGTGCAGCGCATCGACTACGGCGAGTCCGCGTACATGGAGGAGATGTTCGGCAGCTTCGCCGTGGCGATGAGCGCCGGCATCCTCGCGATGTTCGCGATCCTGGTGCTGCTGTTCCGCGACTTCCTGCAGCCGCTGACCATCCTCTGTACCTTGCCGCTGTCGCTGATCGGCGCGATCCCGGCGTTGTGGCTCATCGGCGCCTCGCTCGATCTGCCAGCCATCATCGGTATGCTGATGCTGATGGGCATTGTCACCAAGAACGCTATCCTGCTGGTCGATTTCACTATCAATGGCATGAAGGAAGGCCTGACTCGGCATGGTGCCCTGATGACCGCCGGGGCCGCGCGGGCGCGACCGATCGTGATGACGACTGTGGCCATGGTCGCGGGCATGATCCCGGCCGCGATCGGCTTCGGCGCCGACTCGGGCTTTCGCATCCCGATGGCTGTCACCGTCATCGGTGGCCTGGCGACCTCCACACTGCTGAGCCTGGTCTGTGTGCCAGTGGGGTTCTCCTATCTGGATGACCTGCGCCGCTGGCTGGGACCGCGCCTAGCGCAACTGACCACGGTGAGCAAGGAGGATCTCGTGGAGGACTGAATGATAGCCGTCCAGCGTGATGGTTTTCGGAGCGAGCCCTTGACTCTTGATCGCTTTCGCGAAGAAGGCCTTGGCTGCAGCGACATCGCGCTTGGCGCTGAGCCGGAAGTCGACCGTTTTACCCGCTCGATCAACTGCACGGTAAAGATAGAACCATTTGCCACGGATTTTCACATACGTCTCGTCGACTCGCCATGAACGACCAACGGATCTCGCAAACCGATCCCAGCGCTTCACGAACTCCGGCGTGAAGCGTTTGACCCCAGCGCATGATCGTCGTGTGCGAAATCGACAGGCCGCGCTCGGCCATCATTTCTACTAGGTCTCGAAGGCTGAGCTTGTAACGCAGGTACCAACGCACGCACAGGACGATGACTTCGCGGTCGAAGTGCCGCCCGTTGAACAATCAGTCGATGTCTCTCAGCGTATTCATTGCGGGCTCGCGCTCGTCAAAACCCGAGCGTAACCCATCATCGGCCCCTCCGATTTGCACCAGAGCCCTATGCGGAGGGGGCCAGTGATGGATACTTCTACCGTGATCGCGCGCACTCCCGCCACATCGCTGCATTCCGCGGCTTCCTCCCTCGAGGCTTGTCCGACGCCTATCTGCATGCGCCACGGCACGTCACCGGCCTGCAGACGGCAGGCATCGAACAACCCTTAACAGTAGCCGCCGTTGGCCGACAAAATGGCGGACGGCTCATCCCGGCTGAAACGGCCGTTCGGTCCCTCTCTGAAAGAGCTCATGATCGATGCGAGTCGCATGCAGGGCTAAGTCGAACGCACGGCAAAGCTACCAAGGCAAAGGCACCGGCTCAGCATTAGCGTGTTCGCCAAAGTAGAGTGACGGCAAGAATCGGGAAAGGAACGTGAATTCGGTATAGCAATGACGCATCAACGCTAAGCCCATGGCATCAGTCACACTGCTGTCCGTCGCCTGCCGATCCAGCCCCAAAACGAATCGACTGCGAAGCACACACCCCCAGTCCGTATCTCTCGTAATGTGCAGCATTTGCCCGCTGACGGGATCGCCATTCTCGTCCAGTTGCACGTGATCACCGAATCCGATCCTTGCCGCGACGATGGCCGAAACGCTTCGAGTTTCGAACGCGTCATTGACACGCGAAGTACCGAACACGTCGATCGGATCATGAAACTTCAACTTCGCCGCCACCGGGGGAATTTCGGCCAATGACTCCACTGCGTGGATGCTGGCGCCGTAATATCTCTCCCCTTTCTTCCACTTGGCGTCCCAACCTCGATGCTCGACATGATCGACCGGGTGCCACCACTTGATGTGTTGGGTCGTCTCGAAAAACTTGAACCACCAATCCAACATGCGGCCCTTGCATCCATGCAGATCGGTACGCACCGCGACAAGCAAAGCGCCGTCGTCAAGACGTTGAACGCCTGTCTCCAGCATCATCGGCACTGGATCCAACAGTGAAGCATGGTCGAGCCAAGGTGCGGCCAGTTGTGACACAGTCATCGGATTCCTCCATGGGTGATGATTAAGTCAGTATATTGGAAACGAAACGCGTTTCCAATACATAAGGCATAATTCACCGGTACGATCAAACTGAGAATTGAATGTCCGAACAAGAGAGAAGACCGCGAGGACGCCCCGCACAACCGGATGAGGACATCAGACGAGCCGTCCTGGATAGTGCAATAAACGTTCTGCTTGAGATCGGCTATGAATCCACAACGATGGAAGCCGTCGCAGCTCACGCGGGTGTAGCAAAAAAAACGGTGTATCGGTATGCCGCGAATCGACAGGAACTGATTGGGTTGGCAGTACGTGAGTGGACGAACGCCTACGCGCCGGCACTGCAAGCCAGCCCAACGAGCGAGGGTAGCGCGGCTGATGTTTTGCGGGGAATCCTGGCGGACATTTGCGCGCAGGTACTGTCCGATTCTGCGGTCCGTTTTTTTCGCCTGCTGACGACGGAGTTTCCGGGCAAGCAGGAGCTGCTTGCAAATTATCAGCGCAACGGTATTGAACGTGGGCAGCAGATGCTTGCCACATGGTTAGCGAAACAGCACGAAATGGGGTATCTGTGTGCCCCCGAGCCTGCGCGACTCTCCGAGATCATTCTCTCGATGGCTGTGGCCGAACCGCTACGTCAAATGGCCCTAGGCGTGAGACCATCACTACCAATGGGAAACGTCACAGCCCATCTGGATGCGTGCATGGACGTCCTTTCCCGCCTGAGTCGCGCGCCCGGATCATAACCACCAGGCGATTTTGCTGGTGCCGCAGACGCAGGCCTGCCGTGAGAGGCACCCCTCTCCGGCGTAATCGTACTTTTCGTGCAAAATCTGGCGCTTTACCCCGCCGCACCGGCACGCAACCGATGGTCCGCGAGGAGTTGCGCCTGCGCGTCGAACTGTGCCGTGAGTTTGGCCAGATCGACGGTGAGCGACTCGCGCGCCGCGCGTGCCTGCGCCCGGTTCGTCGTCTGCAGCGCGTCGCGTTCGGCCTCGGCGCGGGCGTGATCGGCCTGCCGCAGCGCCGCTTCCAGTTCGGCCCGCAGCCCGTCTTGTGCCACTTGCGCTCGCTCGAGCGCCTGCTCGGCCTTCTGCCGCAGCGTGCGCTCTTGGTCGATTTCGCGCAGCGCGCGGCGCTCGGTGGCGCTGGCCCGCTCTTGTGCCACCACCACCTGCTCGCGGGTGCGCTCCAGGTCCGCCGAGAACTGCGTGTGCATCTCGCCCAGTTGCCGCTCCAGCGCCTCGACCTGGCGCTTGCTTTCGTCGTGACGCGGCTGCGCGGCCGCGTGGGCCTGGCGCTCGGCGTCCAGTTGCCCCTGTAGCGCCGCGCGCGCGCTGGATGGCGTCGAGCTCGGCCTGCACAGCGGCGGTGGCCTGCTCGGCCACCACCACCGCGGCCCGCGCCTGGTCGCGCTGCGCTTCCGCCTCGCTCGCCTGCAGCCGCGCCTCCGCCCGCAATGCGGCCAGCTCGCCGCTAGCGGCCTCGTTGGCGGCCTGCCAGATCGACTGCACGGCATTCGCGGCGATCGCCTTGAGAGCGTCCGGCAGCTCGGGGTGGGCGATGGTCACGTGCATCTTGTCGCGCAGGTCCTGCCAGAACTGCGCCGGCACCTCGGTCGGCGTCCCATGCTGGGGTAATCTGGAAGATCGTGCGCTGCTGCGTTGCTGGGCTGGCGCTCAGCATGATCGCATTTCCGTTTGTGGCCAACAGCATGCATGGCCCTGCATTTTGCGGACAAGGAGATAGCAGCGGTGCCGTTTTCTGGGCTGGCTGCGCAAGACGCACCTGCAGCCATGCGCATGGCTGCCGTCACCGCGCTGCAAGACCAGTTCGACGCGTCCTGGCAGCCTTTCCTGGTCGTGGCCGCGGGCCAGGCCGCCGCAGCCGTCGCAGCCTGGTGGTGGCTGTCCCGGTAAGCGCATTGTCACCCTTCTGCATGGAACAGGGCGGCGTGCGTTGTGCGACATTGATTGGCGCGCGTCCCGCGAGCGCAGGTTCGCCTATGGGGACTCGGTCGGCGCACGCAAAACAATTGCATCGATATTCTTGAGCACTCGCCAGGCATTCCGGAGCGGTCGGCGACCAGATGACAACTGTCGAACACCGGCCACCGGCCGTACGCCATCAAGCGGCGCAATTGGAGCCCCTGCCTCCGTCGATACCGCCTCGTCGTTGGGTGGAGACGTTACCAACGGCCATCGCGCCATACTCGCGCTCCAATTGCTGCGCCCCTCGCGTGAGAACCTGCCTGGGTAGAAAGCGAACCTTATAGCGACGGCGGAGAATTGCTGCCGTCCAGCATTCAACAAGAGTTGGCATGGCGGAGATGATGGGTGGATACCTCCGATATTAGGTCTCCGGCGGAGTGCGCTTTCGCTCGAAAAGAAGCGAGAAATGGTCGCTTCCCTGACGTCACAACTGCGCGCGATGGCCCGCGACACCATTCCGACCGCTTACCGAGCGGTAGCCACCGTGCGTGCTACGTTCTCACGTTTGCTTCGCGACACCGTTGGACAACGCGATTTAACCGGACAATAAGTTGGTAGCGAGGCCTGCATTCGGCGTAGCCCTCGCGCAGCAGCGCTTCAACGCGTTACGGACAACTGCGCGTCGCAGTGCCAACTCCGGCCGATCAATGTGTCCCTGCCTCCCCAATGTCTGCCGCGGAGGTCCAAGAGTCAATCGAAAGTCCAGCATCAGCATTGGCTGAAGCTCATCGGGAGTCGGCGGGCGGCAGGGAGGCATATTCAAGGGGGGCGGGGAGCGGATTCACCGTTGGCGCAGATGGTTGGGACGCCGCTCGCCTCAAGTCACGGCACTCACGAAGGCCTCGAACGCGCTGGCCTCCACCGGCGGACAGAAGAAGTGGCCTTGCCCATAGTCGCAGCCGGCAGCCAGCAGGATGTCGCGCTGCGACTCGGTCTCGACGCCCTCGGCAATCACCCGGATGCGCAGCGCATGCGCCATGCTGATGATGGCGCGGCATAAGGCCACGTCGTCCGGGCCCCGCGTCAGCGAGCGGATGAAGGACTGGTCGATCTTGATGTAGTCGATGTCTAGGCGCCGCAGGTACGACAAGGACGAGTAGCCGGTGCCGAAGTCGTCGAGCGCGATCTCGATGCCGGCCGCCTGGAAGCGGGAGAGCTGGTCCATGACATCGGCGTTCTGTTCCATCAGCGAGCCTTCAGTGATCTCGATGACGAGGCTGCCCACCGGCACGTTCCTGCGCTCGATCATGCTGGACCAGGACTCGGGCCCGCTCGCAGGCGCGCAGAACTCCACTGGGGATTTGTTGACCGATATCTGGAAACCCTTGCCCAGCAGCACCTGCCAGCGCGCAAGCTGGTTTAGCGCTTCCGTCAGCACCCAGCGGCCGATGTCGATGATAAGGCCGGATTCCTCCGCAACGGCAATGAAGTCGGCCGGGTGGATCGGCCCGCGTATCGGATGGTCCCAGCGGATCAGGGCCTCGGCCTTGCAGACCTTGCCCGTGCGCAGATTGACAATGGGCTGGTAGTGCAGCGCGAACTGCCCGGACGCCAGCGCCGTGCGCAGGTCCTGGGTGATGCGCAAGCGCTCCCTCTCCGCTTGCAGCAGCGCCTGGGTGAAGACCTTCCAGCGATTGCGGCCCTCCTCCTTGGCGGCAAACATCGCCTGGTCGGCGCACACCAGCAGGGCCTCGGCGTTGTCGGCATCCTTGGGGTAGGTCGCCACGCCGATGCTGGCCGACACCACCACCAGCTCGCCGGCCAGGCGGTAAGGTGCGGCAATCCGCTCCAGGATTGCCTGGGCAATGTCCCCGGCAACGCCGGCATCGCCCACCGCGGGCAGGATCACGGTGAACTCGTCGCCGGCCAGCCGCGCCACGGTATCCGACGCGCGCACCGATGCCGCAATGCGGCGCGCCGCCTCCAGCAGCAACAGGTCTCCCTGGTCGTGGCCGAGGGTATCGTTCACCTCCTTGAAGCGATCCAGGTCGATGAACAGCAGCGCCAGCACATCCTGCGTGCCGCGCGAACGCTCGATCTCCTGTTCCAGCCGGTCGAAGAACAGACGGCGGTTGGGCAGATCCGTGAGCGCATCGAAATTCGCCTGGTGCCGGATGACTTCCTCCGCCTGGCGCTTCTCGGTCATGTCATGGATCAGCGCAACGCGGCGGCGCTCGCCATACGCGTGGGCCAGGTAGGTATCCACGGTCAGGTAGGCGGGAAACTCGCTGCCGTCCTTGCGGCGGATCGAGAATTCGCCGCTCCATCTGCCCTTGGCTGCCACGGTGGCCCGCAGGCGGTCGACCAGCCCTGTCGCATTGCCTGCCCCGCTGACACTATAGCCCGTGCGGCCTTTGATCTCCTCGATTGTATAGCCAGTGGCGGCGGCAAAGGCCGGATTCACGTCGATGATGGTGCCATCGAGCGACGTCACCACCATGGCCTCGCTGCTGGACGAATAGACCAGCGAAGCCAGCCGCATCTCCTCCATATGGCGCCGTCGCTCCACCATGGAGTGGCGCAGGCTGTAGTACAACAGGCCAAGCAGCAGCGTGGAAGCAATGGCGCCGGCCAAGGCAACGCGGCGATAGACCTCGTAGGGCGCCAGCACCATGCCGACCGACTCGCCCACCACGAAATTGAGCCCGAACTCCGGCGCACGGTAATAGCCGAAGACCCGCTCCACGCCTTCTGAGCCCGACACCGCCCGATAACTACCAGACTGGGGCGCCTCGCTGGCGAGGTACGGCCTGCTGCTGACCGCCCTGGCCAGCGCGCCCTCCAGGGCCGGCACGCGCGCAAGGACCTGGCCGGAAGTCTTGATGACCGACGCCACTTCGCCATCGCGGTTAGTGAACGTCTGCGCAAAGCTGGCGAACTGCTCCGGACTGACCGAGACCACGACGACCCCGTCGAAGCTGCCCGCGCGCAGGATGGGGCGCGTGAACTGGATCGACCATTTGCGCGAGACCTTGCCCTTCACCGGGTCGCTGATGAACAGGATGTCGCGCCCGCCCGCGTTCTGATGGACCCGGAAATGCTCGCGCCCACTCAGGTCGACCTTCTCGCCGGGCGCGGGCGGGGCGATGGACGAGTAGATGAGCAGACCCTGCTTGTCGATCACCGACACCTGGAACGACAGGTCCACCACCAGGTTCTCCCGCTCACGCACCATGTCGACGAACCCCGGCTGGCCGACCAGCCAACTGGCCCGCAGGTCGAGGAGGAACTCGGACAGCCGCAGGATGCTGGATTTCGAGTACGCGCCGAACGCCCGGGCCTGCGCCTGGGTACGCTCCGCGGCGTCGTGCAGCAAGCGGTCCCGTTCGCTCACGAGCTGAAACGCCGCAAACGCCCATGTCGCAATCAACCACGCCGCCGCCCCCAGGTTCAACGGGGAAAAGACCTGGCGCAGGTGCTGCAGCGCCTTGCCATATCGGGTGATCGAGCGTTCTGGCATCAAATGGGTATCGTAGCGCAGCGAAGAATCGACATCGATAGCAGGCTAGTCGATGTCAGCGAACCCGACAAGCAGCACGCACGCTAGTCCCGTGCTCACCGCGTGGAGCCGGGCCGGCGTCCCTCGCGCGCCGCAGCCAGCCTGGAGCCAAGGCGCAGCCCACATGAACTGCCCCATGGCTTGCCCAACTAGCCTGCCCCAGCCTGTAGGGCATCCAGTCGCCGCCGCATCTCGCCGGCACGGTTCTGCAACTCCACCATCTCCGGTTGCAACAGCCTCTCCAGCGGGGTCGCGCCGTCCTGCCCGCGGGCGTCGAGGTGCCGCGCCACGAACTCGATCGCGGTCTCGGTCTGCGCGAGGCGGCGCCCATAGACCGGCACGTGGGGGGCGATGCGGTTGCGGGTCTGGTAGATCGATTCGAGATGGCTAGCCACGGCCGCCCACGACACCGACTTGTCCTGGATGACCTGCTTGAGCACCGGCTTCCACAGCGCGTGGTCGTAGTCGCCTGAGAGAAGGCGCTTCCAGAAATGGATCGAAGCCACGCGCTCACTGCAGGTGGCTCATTAGCCTCTCAGCAGCACACGTCGCTGTTGCCCCCGCTTTGGCGCGGTCTCATGCAGTGTCCCTCCGCCCTATGGCGCGCGCCGGTCTTACCCCCTCCGCCTTCAGCGAATGGGGGCGGTATGCCACAATCAATCCCCAATCCGCTGTCCGATACACCTTTCGAATACCGCCTCCAGTGGGCGGTAGTCGCACACGACTGCCGCGACATTGGCATCCATCCACTCGGACGCTTCGATGGCCCACCAACTGATTTCGAAGCCGACATTGACGATGATGTGCTCGAACAGGATGCGCTGGGCGCGCCCGTTCCCTTCTCTGAAGGGGTGGATCATGTTGAGGTCACCGAAATGCTCAGCCATGGCGCAGACCAGCTGAGGGCGCTCCCAATCCTCGAACCATGCCTGCCGCGCCATGGCGCGGAAGATCTTGTCAGCCTCCGGCTCGATTCGGCTGACGTTGCAAAAGCGTGTGCTTCCCTTCGAGATGTCGATGGTGCGAAAATCGCCCGCCCAGTCGTAGACATCGAGAAACAGCGTGTGGTGGATATGCTTCAGGTAGGCCAGATCGTAGGGGGGAAGCGAGAAATCGATCTGGCTAGCGGCAATCTCGGAGAGATCACGCTCGGCTTGCGCAAGCAGCGCATCGTTCTGGATGCCCAGCCGGTTACGCAGTATGTGCGTGTCCGGGTAGCAGTACGGATCCTGGCCGGTGCCGTACTTGTCCAAGGTCAGGCTGGTTTGCGATAGGTCTGCAATACAGCTTCACGCGAAGGCAACTTGCGCTTTGACTCAGCTGGCGTGACGTCGTAGCCCTCAAGACGCAGGCTTGCAGCATAGTTGGAACGACGCGTCTTGGCGCAGTAGGCGAGCTTGGCTTGCAGGTCGGGTTTCTTCACAGGAAACAGCTCGTTTGCAGTTTGCATATGACGATTACCATTATAACGGAACGCGTGCCAATCTTCACCCACTGAGCAGTGGCGCATACTGCACCGCTCGCTAACCGTTCGATTTCAGATCGGCGCGCCCCGTGACTCCCGCGACTGGCACGCGGAAATGTTCTACCGTTTGCCCGGCGTGGATCGCCCGCTGCAGCCAGTCCGGTATGGCACCGCAGCCGTCCCAGCCCTGCCCGTGTGCGTTGCGATAGCGCACCGCTCCAGGCGATGGGGTCGGTAGAGGCTCGGCAAAGCAGCCTGCAGCCTGAAGGTGTTCCAGGGTCAGGCCGTGCTGGGCCATCTGGATGCGGATCCAGGTAATCGCTTCGGCGCGCTCGATCTCGATCGACTTCATTCTTGGTGCACAGATTTGAGGAAGTTGCGGAGCAGGATCCTGCGTTGTCGTCTCAAAGACCGTTGGGCCTCAACATTGTTCCGGCGGATCGCTGGTGTAAAGCAACCCGCTGCCTTGGGGATTGGGAATCACGTCGTCACCCCGCCGCGCAAAAATTAACAGACCAGAGTAGGCCGCCGAGCATCTGCCCTCGCGCGGCTTGTCCACAGGCTTATTCCGTGGCGCGGTGCATAAATCCTCGCCCCCTCCCCTCCTCGGGGTAATCGTACTTTCCGTGCAAAATCTGGCGGTGAGGCAATAATTACCCCTACAAATCAATGTGTTAAGAAACCATCAAATTCACCAGCTTGCATCCTTTCGATGCAAAATCTGGCGCCAGCCTTGCCAGCCTTGCCAGCCTTGCCAGCCTTGCCGGCAAACGCAGCCCTCGAACCCTCGAACAATGCAGAACGGCGCGCTGCATGTTTGTGTTCAATAGAGCACATGCGCCTAGTCGCCAGCGCGGACGAAGTATTTCGTGAACAACCGCTCGGCCTCGCCTAGGCCCTCGTCGGTTAGCCACACCGATTTCGCCCGGTTCACCGGATCCCCGATGAGCCCTTTCTCGTGCAGGCGGTTCAATGCGTCCCAGTCAAAGCTCCTCCAGGCACGATTTTCCCCGCACAAATTCAGGTAGAGCAGCGCGAGGACGACCTCGTCGACCGCGTCGGTATTGATGTCCATCTTGCCTCCTCCTCGAAGGTGGCCCTCACGATCCTGCCGCACGCTGCCAGGGTGCCGCTTCGAGCAGCATGTCCTGGTACTGCTCGAGAGGAAATCGCAACGTGCCCCGAAAATTCACATGCGCCGAATGCGCCGGCCCCATTCGGCGCAGCCAATCGTCGTCGACTCGCTGCCCCTTACCGCGCCAGGCGTCGACCGTCGCTTGCATGCGCTGCGTGTTCCATGCGATGACCAGGTTTGTCAGCAGCGTCAAGGAGCCAGAAATCGCGATCATTTCGTCACGACGACGGCCTCGCTCCGGCGCGACCTTACCCGTGTAAATCGTACGCTGGAGCTCGTGCACCGACTCACCGCGACTGAGTAGCGCATGCAGTTCTCGGCGAAACTCAACATTGCTGAAATAGTCGCACAGGAACAGGGTACGCAGCAGCTTGCCAAGTTGTTCCGCCGCCCGATGAATCGGATCCCCTTGGGCTGCGCTGCCGAATCGCTGCAACGCGACGACAGCGCTGACACACCCTGACTTGATTGATGCAACGAGCCGTAGCAGCCCGTCCCAGCCGTCGCGAATGGGCTTCAGTGAGATACCATGATCCACTATGGGAGCAAGATCTTTGGCCATCTCCATACCTCGTGGCAGATAGAGCTTGCGCTCCGACAAGTTGCGTAGCCGCGGGCATAGATCGAAGCCGAGCAGCTTCGATACGGCCATCCCCACGTTTGTATACCCATGCGTATCAACGGCAAGCGCGAGCAGGCCGCCATCTTCGCGCGTGTCGTTGTGGCGCACTGCCCCTTCAATTGCGACCCCCGCCTGACGCTCGTTAAGGACGATGGGCTGGTTGTAAACGATGCCGTGCTGGTCTAGGACGTGCGTGTAGATACCGACTGCATGGGTGCGCCTGCGCGGATCGACACGAGCGTAAAAGAGATGAGGTGAAGTATCCAGGCTCATCGAGTCGCTCGAGGCTCGCTGCCCAGTTCCCCACAACTCTGTGATGGGGTGCGTACGTTGAAACTCAACCACGCGCGCGTTGGCGCGCGACAGCCGGCCCGACATCTCGAGCACACGCATTGTGTTCGAAATCGCCGCTGCATCGACTTGTTGAATCATGGCGGCAACGCCTTTTGCATCGATCTCGGTGCCGTGTGCCATCAGCGCACCATAGAGCGAAACAAGTTCGTTGGCATCGCGTGCCTTCCGCGCCAGCAGGACTTCGCTAAAGCCCGTGCGGACATCCACTTCCATCATCGCATCCGCAAACTGAACTGTGCCGATCGCCTTGAACAGCAGGTCTCGTGTGCGCCTCGGTATCCCGTCCGTCGGTAGCGCCTCAAGTGCCGAGAGGTGCAGAGCGCCATCCCTGCCGATTGTCACGCGGCCGGCTTCGCGAGCCTCCTCCAGCGCCGCGAGGCCGGCCTTCAGGTTCTCCGTCAATCGCTCAATAAAGGGCTCCGCCGTAGCTGGTAGACCCAATAACGATAGGTGCCGACCTCGCTCCGACTCCCAATCTGACGGCGGAATCAGCATCTGGTCACGCTCACGAAAGGACAGACTATGGTTGATCCAAACCACCCGCGGCGCAGATCTTTGCGCAAGCTCGTGATCGCGGCGGCTTCCAGAGCGCGCAGTGCACGCTTGCGATCGTCACAGTCGACCATGGCGCGCCAGTTGGCACTAATCGGCACTCCGTGGTCAATGGGCAACTCCGTCGCGCCGCTATCGTGCAGCCTGGCGATAAGCTCCAGTTGCTGCAGGCTTGGTTCTGTGTCCCGGCCCGAGAATTCCAGTTCACATAGGGGTGCAAGGAGACTACGGATGCGCCGGTAATCATCAGTCAGCGTTTCGCGCACGCTGGCTGCATGGCTGGCGGGAGGCTTGTCCGATAGCTCCCCAAGCAGGGTTCCAATCTCTGCAAGTCGGGCTTCTGCTGGGCGCGTGTTGTCACGAACGAGCGCTTTGATCGCGACCAGTTGTTGTCGATATTCAATTGCCGATCGAGCCTGTTTCGTTGTGGTCTTGTTGTAGGCGTGCCGAACCAGATCGGAAACGCGGCGCCCTGTTTGATAGAGCAGCGAATCGGTCAACTCGAGCAGCGTCACGCGCAGGAAAAATACCAACTCAAGAGTGCGCGTCGACACCTTCAGCTCGCGAGTCTTCACCGGACGGCGCGCCTGGATTCGCTGTGCCCAGGCACGCTGCTTGTCGATCGGCACGGTGTCCAGCGTCCATATGTGTACCCCGATCTCCTTGAGAAACCGAATCTTCTCCAGCGTTTCCGTGAGCGTCGTCGGACTGTGTCGGGCCGGCGGCGTCTTGAGCCACTCGAGAACGGTCATGCCTGCGGCGTCGTGTTGGCTCGATAGTGCTGCGTCGGCGCGCCTCAGTTGCGCCTCAGGGACGGTCGCCTCGATCAGTGCGAGAGTGTTGCGCTCGATCTCAGCCCAGACCGATCGTCCGAGATCCCGCAACGTCCGGTCGGCGGGAATCAGAATCCTTCGTACAGCCAGCAGTTCGTGTGCTGGAGCAATTCGTCGAGCGTGAGCGATTCCTTGGCATCCAGGCGCATCCATGCTTCGCGGTCCGCCCACTGGTCCGGGCCGATCGACTTCAAGCCCAGATACCCGCAGGCCCAGATCAGGTGGTCATAAAGGGTCTTGTACCGGCGATATAGAGTCCGCAGCGATGCGATCGTCGGCGTCGGTAGGCCGAGCCGCTGGCCGACATGGTGCAGCAACTGGCGAGGCAGCGTACCGACCTGGCCGAGGCTATGCCCACTTGCGCGCAGAAATACCAGTTGGATGGCCGCCCCAGCGCGCCGATCGGGCCGAAAGCGCTCATTGATCGCCGCGACGTCGCTGTCGGTCAGTGCGAAGTACCGCTCCACATCGAATTCCGACAGCCGCATCGGCAACCGGTCACTTCCCACATAGCGAAATCCCAAGCCCGGCATCTCTTGCCCCCATCGAGATGGCGCGATCTGAATCGCGGGCTGATATGTTGCGCCCTCCTCTCATTCGCAGCGGCC
This sequence comes from Cupriavidus sp. 05L411, assembly GCF_056398045.1. Classification (NCBI taxonomy): domain Bacteria; kingdom Pseudomonadati; phylum Pseudomonadota; class Betaproteobacteria; order Burkholderiales; family Burkholderiaceae; genus Cupriavidus; species Cupriavidus sp. 05L411. The sequence goes on from NZ_JBFTOQ010000055.1 coordinate 31,093, forward strand.
AGCAGGTGTGGGCTTGCCGGAAAGCCTTGCCGACAAAGGCTTTCGGGGAAACCGCCAGATTTTGCACGAAAAGTACGATTACCCCCTTTGTCGCCACCTCGTTGCCCATCGCTCGGATCCGCACACCGGTCACCAACTGGGCCAGATGCGAGCGCAGCTCGGCATCTGGAATACCCCCATCGCTACTCAAGCTGGCCACCTCGTCGAGCAGTTGCCGGTACTGTGCGGCCCAGTCAATTGGAGCCTTCACACCCTCCGCGCTCTGCCGCCATACATAGATCACAACCGCGCCGACCACCAGGCCGGAGCGGTTCTGCCCCTGATAGCTGAGGATGGCCGGGCTCTGGGCACTCTTCTTGTACAGCCGTGCATCCGGTTCGGTGCTCGATTCGTGGGTTGCATTGCTGCGCCGCTTACCCCTCCAATCGGCCTCGGCATTGCGCCCGCCGCCTGCGGGCGGGGTATCATCCGTGTCGTCCTTGGGGCGAAAGCTCTTGTTGCTGGCCCATACCTGAATCAGCGTGCCGTCGACCGAAAAATGGTCCTTGGACAGAAGGTTATGCCGGTCGGCCACGCTCATCACCTTCGTGAAAAAGCGCTCGATTACCTTGTGCTCAAGCAACCGATCACGGTTCTTCGAAAAGACCGAGTGGTTCCACTCGTCGTCTTCCATCGCCAGGCCAACGAACCAACGAACCAGCATGTCGTAGCGCATTTGCTCCATCAACCTGCGCTCGCTGCGCACCGAGTAGAACACTTGCAACAGCAGTGCACGGAGCAACTTCTCCGGCGCGATCGAGGCACGTCCGCTATCGGCATAGATGGTGCTAAACAGCCCGTTGAGGTCCTTCAGTGCATCATTGACCAGCAGCCGGATTGCCCGCAGTGGATGATCGGCGGGGACGAAGTCTTCCAACTTGACCGTCGTGAACAACGTCTCTTGCATCTCATCCATTCCACGCATCGCATCCGCCGTCCGAGTTTATGAACACGATATCCATAGCGTCTGGCGCCATATCCCCGCTTACTCGGGAGCCAAATTCAACAGCCTGCTAGATGTCATAAACGTCTCGTGAAGTTGTCGTGCGGAGATGGCCAGCCTCCACAGAGGCGGCCGACCGCGCTCCAATTGGCTTTCAAGGTGGCCTGTGTTTGTCTATCGAAGCCGTTGGGCCATCCAGGCGATCATTTTTGGCATGACTTCCTCGAATCGAGTGACGGCGCAATGTCCGGTGTTGGCAAGCAACTCTACCTGGGTGTCCTTGCGGCCTTCGAATACCAGTGTGTCGTGCTGTGGGATGTGGATGTCATCCGCGCCATTGATGATCAACATGGGCGCGTTCGTCTGGAGTTGGAGCAGTGGTCGCAATGTGAACGCGGAGAACATGAGCGTAACGTCTTCTCGTTGCGGACGCTGGCTGAAGCCCAACGCGTTACCGACGATGTCGGACATGCCGAAACTCGCCTCTCGCTTAGGATCAAAAGCAGCCTCAACAGGGCCGCCGAGCACGATGGCCGCATCCACCTCGCCAGCGAGACCCGAGCGGGCCGAGAAATAGCCTCCCATCGAAATGCCAAGATGACCGACCTTGTGCGCTCCGAGGGCCTTCGCCTCGGCTACCAGTCCAGTGACGATTTGGCTGCCCGCTGGAGACATGGGAATCATCGATTCGCCGGTGCCGGGAATGTCGAAGGCTATGACGCGCAGGCTCGCATGCTGCGCAAAAGCGAGGAATATCTGCGGCAAGTCCATCTTCCAGGAATCCACGCCGCCGCTGGCCAGCAGAACCGGTGTGTCGGGCGCGGCGCCTTTGGGTGAAAAGATATTGACGGCGACTGGCGTCGTCGTGTCGCCCATCGGAAGGTGCAGTACGCGCCGTTCGTGGTCGACCGGAAACTCACGAGACCAAAGTCCGTACTGTTCAAGCTGATGCTGCAATGCGCGCCGGCTCGCGTCGTTCGCAAGCGTTGGGAATTTAGCCCAGCCATAGGCGATCGTGGCGAGATCATGCCGGCGTTCGCCCACGTACCGCTTGGCGAGATGGGACCATTCGTACACCCACCCGCCGGGCTCTTCGACCCACATACGCTTGATTGAAGCGCGTACCGCGTCGACGTCAGCGGGGAGGAGCCCTGTTGTCATCTGAGGATAGCGTTCGTGGAAGAGATCTTGCGGATCGATGGGCCATTCGTAGGACATGGGATTGCTCCTTTTAAGAGTGATGAATGATGGGTTGCGGCAGGGTGATTGGCCTGGGTTTCAGGGGCGAAGCGCTCAACGCCAATGGGCCAACGGAAGCCCCGCGACTGGCGTGCGGAAACTGGTGAGCGTGCTGCCCATCAAGCTTCCGAGGTAGACGGTCTGGAGATCAGGGCTGCCGAAAGTGATGCTGGCCATCCACGGTGCGAGCGTACCGCGTGCTTTCTTCATCACATCCATCGACAGTGTCCCGGCCGCGGAGTGGGCCTCGAGAGCAGCATTCGCTTCAGGATTGCCATCATCCAGAAGTTCCAGCAGATCACCCTCGGGTGTGATTGCCAGCAGTCGGTCGGACATGATCATCGTGACCCAGAGATTGCCGAAGGCATCGAACGCCATGCCGTCCGGTGAGCCCGCCCCCAGTGAAGATGGACCAAACACTTCGCGTCCAGATAGTGAACCATCCGCTGCGACCCGCAGACGAGAAACGCGCTTGGCGGTGGTCTCAACGACATAGAGCCACTCTTCCTGAGCGTCTAACCGTACCTCGTTGGTGAACGCGAATCCATCGGCTACGACGCGAGCGCCGCATTCGTCAAGAAGGATGATGTATCCGTCGATGACGCCCGGCCTCAATGCATCGGTCCAAGGATTGATGCGCGTAGATACCGTGATCCAAAGTCGATTGCGGGAATCGCGCAGAACAAAGTTCGTCTTTCCGATGGGTAGGCCGTCAATCGTGTCGAGCAGCACCTTGCTATGTCCGTCATCACGCCGCATCACCTCCAGCCGATCCGTCCCAAAATTGGCGATCAACAGATTGCCCGCTGCATCGAAAGCCAGCCCATTCGGCAGAGTTCCGGAGGTGAAGCGGCCATGCAGATCGCTCGTGCTGTCGAAATGCGAGTCAGCTTGTTGTGCAACCAGGCGTTGCGATCCATCCGCTCGGATATGCATCACGCCCCCACGAGCGTCAGCCACCCACAGATCACCGTTAGGTTCGGCCAGAACACATTCGGGGCGCTTCAGGTCGATGCCGACAGAAGTTACCAATGTCCGGTCGACCTTCCAGCCGAGTAAAGGGTTAGTTGTCATCTTGTCTCCAACAGGTTTCGAGTCGAAGCGATGGTTTTCGCTTCCACATCATTGCTTATACGTATGTATAATAAATGCAGGCTGCCCGTCTGGCTACTGTCTGCGAGACCTCTTTGACTAGTGGTTCTACGGATGGAGACCAGTGATCGCGCGCGGTGGACGTCACCGCTCCAAGGATTGATTGAACGAATGGATAAACTGACATCGACTTTTGGGGCTGAAGACGCCGCCATGGGCGACGGCGTCATGCCTTGTCATCTCTAACAGCATCCATGGCCACTACCACCAAGACACCACGAATAAGCGAGCCTCAAAGACGCACGCCGCAGCCTCGACCTGACAGCGAGAAAACCAGGGAGCGAATCCTGGACAGCGCGGAGAAGCTCTTTGCGCAGCACGGTTTTCACGGTACTTCAATCCGCGACATCGCTGCCGACGCTGACTATCAGTTCGCGCTTATCGGATACCACTTCGGCTCCAAGCTCGAGCTGGTCGACAAGGTCTTAGCTCGACGTTCAGAAGTTCTGAACGCCGAACGACTGGCATTCCTTGAGCAGGCCCGAGCGCGCAGCAAGGGATCTCCGATTCCGGTTCGCACGCTCGTGGAGGGCTATGTCGGAACCATCATGGCGCGGGCTTCCAAGAACGATGCAGGATGGCGCAACTACACCCAACTGGTTGGAAGTGCAGGCGCCAGTCCAGAGTGGGCGGAGCTCACCGACCGGCACTTCAACACGGTCGCGCGAGAGTACCTGGGCGAGTTGCAGCGTAGCCTGCCGAACGTGTCCAGCGAGACCCTGTATCAAGCCTTCTTCTTTGCGGTCGGGGCAATGGTGACAGTGTGCGCAAGGCCAGGGCGCATCGAGACCCTGTCCCGAGGGAAATTCAAATCCAAAGAGGTCTCCACGATGTACGAAAACCTGTGTACTTTTCTGGAGGGTGGCTTCAAAGCCATCGCCAGTCAGCGTCCGGGATCGAGTTGAGCCTCCGTCGAACTACATGAGGCAAGGAGTGCGTGATGGATATGGACATGGATATGGATATGGTTGAGCGGAAAGACGACGTTGCGTTGAGCAACGGAGGGGAAGCGCCTCTGCTGGTGCACGAGGGAGACCTCTTGTGGGCACCGTCGGAGCCATACACGCGGGACACCAGCCTTGCACGTTATCTGGAATGGCTGCGTCGCGAGCGTAACCTCCTATTCGCGGACTACGAATCGTTGCGGCAGTGGTCGATAGACGATATTGAGGCGTTCTGGGCAACCATCTGGGACTACTTCGATGTGATCTCTCAGGAGCCGCTTGGCAGCGTTCTCAGCAGCCGAGAGATGCTGGATGCACGCTGGTTTGAGGGATCGCGGGTGAACTATGCAGAGCACTTACTGCGTGCCGAAGCGGCGCGTCCCGACGAGGTTGTCTTTCATCACAGCTCCGAAATCCGCCCACTGGCGCGTACAACCTGGCGCGAGTTGGGCGCTCAGGTCCGAACTCTGGCCACGCAGTTACGTGCACTCGGCATTCAGCCCGGGGATAGGGTCGTTTCGTACATGCCGAACATCCCCGAAACTGCCGTGGCGATGTTCGCAGCAGTGTCAATCGGTGCTGTATGGTCCTCCGCAGCACCGGAATTTGGCGTTCGCACCGTCGTCGAGCGGTTCGCTCAAATACAGCCCAAGGTGCTCTTTGCGGCCGATGGGTACCGTTTCGCAGGCAAGGACATCCAGCGCAGCGAGGAGGTTGCAGCTTTGGTCGCCGAATTGCCAACCTTGCAAACGGTTGTATGGCTCGACTATCTGACGTCTGGTGTAGCTGCGCCCGCAAGTTTGAGCAATGCCGTCGCATGGAGCAGTTTGATGGCTGGCCCAGAAGTGCCACGGGAGAGCTTTCAGTACGAGCGCGTGGCCAGTGATCATCCGCTTTGGATTCTCTTTTCTTCTGGCACCACCGGATTGCCGAAAGCAATCCTTCACAGCCACGTGGGCATACTGGTTGAGCATTTGAAGATCGTCCATTTCCATGCCGGATTGGAGCCTGATTCGGTGTCGTTCTTCTACACGACAACCGGATGGATGATGTGGAACTCGCTGCTTTCAGGGCTGCTCGCAGGCGCCGCCGTCGTCCTGTACGACGGTAGCCCGGTCTATCCGTCGCTCGATGTGTTGTGGAAGCTGGCAGCCGAGACCAAAGCAACATCGTTCGGGGCGAGTCCGACATTCGTGCAGATGATGGAAAAGGCTGGGCTACGGCCGGGGGCTATGCATGACCTGTCTTCCTTGCGGGCCATCCTCCTTGGGGGGGCACCGTCGACGCCGGAGACCTTCGCGTGGTTCTACCGCTGCGTAAACCCCGATCTGTGGGTCACATCGCAATCGGGTGGCACCGAGATTTGCAGCGCATTCGTCGGTGGTGTCCCGCTCTTGCCGGTTCGCGCCGGCGAGATCCAAGCCCGGCTGCTGGGCATGAATGTTCATGCATGGGCCGAGGACGGCGCCGAGCTGCAGGACGTGGTGGGTGAACTCGTGGTGACGAGCCCCTTCCCTTCAATGCCCTTGCGTTTCTGGAATGACAAGGACGGTGCGCGCTACCGCGAGGCGTACTTCACACAGTTTCCTGGCGTGTGGCGCCACGGCGATTTCATCCAGATTACCGAGTATGGAGGCTGCTACATTTATGGGCGCTCAGACTCGACGCTGAATCGCCATGGCGTGAGGATTGGTACCGCGGAGATCTATCGGGCCGTCGAGCAGGTAGAAGAGATCGCCGATAGCCTGGTTGTGTGCTGCGACTTGACTGAAGGTCAACACTTCATGCCTCTTTTCCTGAAGCTCAAGCCCGGGCATGTCTTGAGTGAAGACTTGCGAAAGAGGATTGCAACACGTTTGCGTGACGACTGCAGTCCGCGCCACGTACCAGACCAGATGATTCAGGTGGACGAGATCCCGTACACGCTCACAGGCAAGAAGATGGAAGTGCCAGTACGCAAGCTCCTAGATGGTTGTGCGCCTGAGCAAGCGGCGAGCCGAGATGCCATGGCAAATCCTCACGCACTGGATTCATTCATGCGCTTCCGCCTTGTTGATATGGCACGCGGAGAATTTCCCTAATCTTACTATGTCATAAAAATTAGTGCATTATATGTACTTCTTCATTCGAAGTGGAGAGTGCATGAGCACGAGCGACCGATTTGCGCAGTACATGAGCTACTTGGCTGAGGGATTGGGACATGCGGATCGCCGGGCCGGCTTAGAGAGCTACTGCACTGGGCTGATGCTGCCGCTGTCGCGCAAAAGCGTCGAGCCGATGGCGGCACGGGTTGACCCTCTGCATGCCAGTGCCCGACATCAGTCACTGCACCACTTTGTTTCCAAATCCGAGTGGTCGGATATGGCCTTGCTGGGGCGTGTCCGGGATTGGGTTCAGCCCTTCCTGGAAGCACCAAGCGGTCGCTATTGGATCATTGACGACACGGGCTTTCCGAAGAAAGGCAAACATTCAGTGGGTGTGGCGCGCCAGTATTGCGGCCAGCTCGGAAAACAGGACAACTGCCAGGTTGCAGTCAGCCTTTCGCTGGCCACAGAGCAAGGCAGCCTTCCGATTGCTTATCAGCTTTATCTCCCCAAGGAATGGTCCGACGATTCGACTCGCCGCCAGAAAGCCGGCGTGCCAGACGATATCGCGTTCGCCACCAAGCCGGAGATTGCCCTGGCGCAAGTTCGCGAGGCGATCGCAGCCGGCGTGCCCGCCGGAATCGTCCTAGCCGACGCAGCGTACGGCGATGAAACCGGCTTTCGCGAAAGCCTGACCGAGTTGGGTCTGCTCTACGCGGTTGGGATTCGCTCCATGACGACCGTCTGGCCGCAGGGCGTCTCGCCACTGCCGGCCAAACCGGCAAGCGGTCGAGGCAGGCCACCGAAGTTGCTGCGTCGCGCGCCGGGCCATGAGCCCATTTCGGTGAAGACGCTGGCGATGGCTTTACCCGAGATTGCTTACCAAGTGGTGACTTGGCGGGAAGGCACAAATATGGCCCTTTCATCGCGATTTGCAGCCGTGCGCGTTCGTCCGGCCCATCGGGACTATTGGCGCAGTTCCTTGCGCGATGAAGAGTGGTTGCTAGTCGAGTGGCCCGAAGGCGAACCAGAGCCAACCAAATACTTCTTGTCCACCGCGCCGGCCGATGCGCTGATAGAACAACTTGTGTTCGTGACCAAAATGCGTTGGCGCATTGAACGCGATTACCAGGACTTGAAGCAAGACCTCGGTCTTGGTCACTATGAAGGCCGAGGCTGGCGCGGATTCCACCATCATGCGACGCTGAGTATCGCAGCCTATGGCTTCCTGATGGCCGAACGACTCGCCGCGGACAAGTCCGAAGGGAATAAAAAAAACTTCCTCGAACGCCAGATACCTGCGCTTCCCGCGGATTACATCCCCCGTGGGAGCCCTGCGCGCGCAGCGACACGTGGCGAATTCGATCACGACACTCCGCCATCAGCTTAGCTTTTACCTGATGCGCAGCCTTGGGCTTTGCCCGTGTTGCGCATCAATGGATGGTCCGTTTAATTTATGACACAGTAGAACTAAGAAGCTGTTGCGAAATTAGTTCATGTAGGGCTTTAGCCTGCTCCAGCAAATCAGTGAACAGGCAAGGGACAGGAAGGCTTCGTGGACATGGGCATATCGTTCGTATCGAATCTTTAGGCGCCTGAATGAGTGGAGCCAGGCAACCGAGCGCTCCACGACCCAACGTGTCTTGCCAAGACCACTGCCGTGAGGTGTAATAGCCTAGACTAAATCTGACAGTGGTTGGTTATCCATGCCGCCGCACGTTGGTGCGAAGGGCGTAGCCCGGAGTGCCAGTGTGCGGCGGAATCCACAAGGAGTCCGCCATGACTCAGGAACAGAAAGTCATCCGTGCCAAGGTC
>NZ_JBFTOQ010000056.1:0-36929 GCF_056398045.1 Cupriavidus sp. 05L411
CGTCAACAGGTTTTTTTCCCGTCAACAGGTTTTTTTCCTTCAGCTCGCTGCGCCGTGCGCGCCGCCAACCACCCCGCCAACCCCGCAACCCTTGTCCCGTCTGCTTTGCAGCGGCGTTTCGTGTTGCGAGGGGGCGAATCATAGGGGACCCCCTCGGCCTTGGCAAGCGTTTTCTTGAATTTCTTCAGAACGGTCTGTGACACGGTGATGAAGCAGGCTTCCATGCCCCGGCGCAGGGTCGCGCGGCTGCTATCTCTATCTATTAGAATCGGCGGATGCCTGACCTTCCTATCTACCAGCCATCGCACCAGCCGGCGAATGTGCCCCGGCATCTTGATGCACAGGCGCTGGCAGCAGCACTTTCACGTCCGATTGTCTTTGTCGACCTGGAAACGACGGGCGCCGATGGTACCAGCGACCGTATTACCGAGATTGGCGTCGTGGAAGTGGGCCCGGAGGGTATTGTCGAATGGGAGACCCTGATAGACCCGGGCATTGGCATCCCGCCCTTTATCCAGCAACTGACCGGCATCACCGACGATATGGTGCGCGGTCGGCCAAGCTTTGAGTCATTGGCGGAAACGCTCGCGGAGCGGCTGCAAGGCAAGCTCTTCGTGGCGCACAACGCACGTTTCGACTATGGCTTCCTCAAGAATGAGTTCCGCCGCGTCGGTATCACCTTTCGCGCCGATGTCCTGTGCACGTTACGGCTCTCGCGCTCGCTGTTTCCCTCGGCGGCGCGCCACGGGCTGGATGCGCTGATCGCCCGGTTCGAGTTGCAGCCCAAGGGCCGGCACCGGGCTCTCGCCGATGCCGAGCTGTTGTGGCAATTCTGGCAGAAGGTCCACGAGCTCTACACGATGGACCTGGTCGAATCCGCAGTGCAGTCGCTGATCAAGCGGGCGAGCCTGCCCGCCGGGCTCGAAGAAACCGCGCTGGACGACGTTCCCGACACCCCGGGCGTCTATCTCTTTTATGGCGACCAGGACATGCCTCTCTATATAGGGAAAAGCATCCACCTGCGCCAACGCATTGGCGCGCATTTCTCCGGCGATCATCGTGCGGCCCTGGAAATGCGGCTAGCGCGCGCGGTGCGCCGCGTCGAATGGCGCGAGACCGGCGGTGAGGCCGGCGCGCTGCTGCTGGAAGCGCACCTGATCAAGACGATGCAGCCGCTGCACAACCAGATGCTGCGCCAGAATGCCGGGCTCTACGCTTGGGAACTGGCCCCCGGACTGAGCGCGCCGATACTGCGCTCGGATCGCAACACCGATTTCAGCAGGCACCCTAATCTATACGGCGCCTTTCCCAGCCGGGCCAGCGCCCAGGCCCGGCTGGCCGAACTGGCCCAAACCCATCAGCTCTGCCAGGTCGCCCTCGCCCTGGAAAAGACCGCGCGGCGCGGCCTGCCCTGCTTCGCGCGTCAACTGCACCGCTGCCTGGGCGCGTGCACCGGCGACGAGTCCCTCGCAGCTCACCGCGAGCGGGCGGTTACAGCACTGGCCAACCTGGCGATTCGGCCCTGGCCGTTCGCGGGTGCAGTGGCATGGCGAGAGCAGCACGGCGCCAAGGCGTGGTGGCATGTCCTGGAAGACTGGTGTTACCTGGGCTCGGCGCCCACGCTGGAGGAGGCGCCAGGCTTGTTGTCCTCGCCCGCGCGCTTTGACCTGGACACCTATCAGATCCTGGCGCCAAGGCTGCCGGCCTTGCTCGCCGCTGCCGTTCCGCTGGAAGCGGTGCGGCGATTCGAGCTGCAACCACCGGCCGCGCCCCGGCCTGAAACACAGCCGCAGACGACATCGCCCCCGGCGGCGTCCCACCGGCGCAAGCCGCCAAGCCCAGACCAGCAGACCTTGCCTTTCTTCGACCGCTAGGCGGGGTGACTGCCGACCAGCCAGCCCATAGATCACAAACGGTATACCAAATATTCATAAACCACGCACCACCAAGGTGCGCGGCATCTAGCCCTCCCTTCCCGCTGACTCTGTATTTGTGCCGAAATCTGCTGCATTGCACCAGAATCTGGCGAATTGTTGGCGTTCGAACATTTGCCTTGCTCTCGGCAATTTAATGAATATAGTATACCGATTTTGGAGGCAACCCCGATTGCCGCCAACCCGGGCGCCATAGCAACGGACCCCACAATACGGAGCGAATGCGTGACGCGGCAAGACATAGCAAGCACCGACACCCGGCCGCCAGAGGCGCGCTTCCTGCCAGTTTGGGAAGCCGCAGCGCTATTGGCCAAAGGCAACACTAGCGCGCAGGACCTGGTGAGCTGGTGCGAGGCAGCCTATGCCGCCTCGCATCGGGAGATCAACGCCCTCATCCTGGCAGATTTCACCGCCGCGCGCGCCGCGGCCGAGGCCAGCGACCAACGCCGGCGCCGCGGGGAGCCGCTTGGCTTGCTGGACGGCATTCCCTTCTCCATCAAGGAATCCTTCGACGTGGCAGGCTGGCCCACCACGTGCGGCAACCCGGCGCAGCGCCACAACATTGCCACCAGCGACTCGGCCGTGGTCGAGCGCCTGCGCGCGGCCGGCGCGGTCCTGCTGGGCAAGACCAACGTGCCGATCGGGTTGCGCGACTGGCAAAGCTACAACGCCATCTACGGCACCACCTGCAACCCGCGCGACCCCAGCCGCACCCCGGGCGGTTCGTCCGGCGGCAGCGCCGCGGCGGTTTGCGCGGGCATGAGCTTCTTTGACGTGGGCTCGGATATCGGCTCGTCGCTGCGCAACCCGGCGCACTACTGCGGCGTGTTCTCGCACAAGAGCAGCCATGGACTGGTTCCGCTGCGCGGCCATGGCATCGGCCACGGCTACGGCGAGCAGGAGATCAATGTGGCGGGGCCGCTGGCGCGCAGCGCGCACGACCTGGAACTGCTGCTGCGGGCGCTGGCTGGCCCGGACGGCATTGAAGCGCAGGCCTATCGCCTGACGCTGCCGCCCTGCGACAAGCGCGCGCTTGCCGACTTCCGCGTCGCCGTGCTGCCGAGCCATCCGCTGTGCGAGGCGGACGGGGAAGTCAGCGACGAAATCGAAAAGCTCGGCCGCTGGCTGGAGGGACAAGGCGCCCAGGTTCGCTGGAACGCGCGCCCGGATTTTGATGCCTCGGCTCTCTGGCACACCTACGTGCTGATGCTGCGGGCTACCACGTCGGTCCATATGGATGACGCTGGCTTCGATGCCGCGCTGGCCCGCGCCGCAGGCACCGCGCCCGACGACCACAGCTACGCCACGCTGCAATTCGCCGGCGCCGGCATCCGGCACCGGCAATGGCTGCAGTTGCAGCAAGCCCGGGCCACCTTCGCGCAGGCCTGGCAACGCTTTTTTGGCGAGGTCGACGTGTTGCTGTGCCCGGCAGCCGCCACCACCGCCTTTGTGCTGGATGAAGCCGGCGAGCCGTGGCAGCGCATGCTCCAGGTCAATGGCCGGGCGCAGCCGCTCACCAGCCAGCTGTTCTGGGCCGGGCACTCCGGCCTGTGCGGCCTGCCCTCGACGGTAGCGCCGATCGGCCCGGGCCGCAGTGGCCTGCCGGTGGGCGTGCAGATCGTCGCAGGAAGGTTCGAGGACCTGACCGCATTGCGTTTTGCCCAGTTGCTGGAAGCAGCGGGTTTTGCCTTCCGGCCGCCGCCAGCTCCCGCTCAATCCCAATCCCAGTCCGACCCGGTGTAACGCGCCCCGGCGCAAAAAAACCAGCGCACCGCCCCCGAAGCAACGACACGAAGGAGAGAGCATGTTCACGTGGTTCAAGGATTTATCGACAATGGAGCGCAAGGGGTTTTATGGCGCGTTCCTCGGTCATGCGGTCGACGTGTTCGACTTCATGATCTATTCCTTCCTGATTTCGACGTTGCTCACCCAGTGGGGCATGAGCAAATCGGCCGCCGGCGCCATTGTCACCTGGACCTTGGTGTCGTCACTGGTGGGCGCCATCGGCGCGGGCGTCCTGGCTGACCGCTATGGCCGGGTGCGCGTGTTGCGCTGGACGATCGTGGTGTTCGCCGTTGCCTGCTTCCTGTGCGGGCTGACCAACACCCCTGAGCAACTGCTGGCCTTCCGCATGCTCCAGGGCCTGGGCTTCGGCGGCGAATCCTCGCTGTGCATGGTGCTGGTGACGGAAATGATCCGCAACCCGGCGCACCGCGGTAAATACTCCGGCTTCACCGCCAGCAGCTATTCCTTCGGCTGGGGCGCGGCGGCCATTGCCTACGCCATCACCTTCAGCATCTTCCCGGCCGAAACCGCCTGGCGCGTCTGCTTTTTCATGGGCATCCTGCCGGCGCTGGTGGTGATCTACCTGCGCCGCAACCTGGAAGAGCCGGAAGTCTTCACCAAGAGCCAGGCCGAACGCGTCGCCGCTGGCGCCGGCAGCGGGCCCACCGCATGGCAGCAGCTGGCGCGGCTCGGCCGCAGGCCGCTGCTGGGCAAGACCGTGCTGTGCAGCCTGCTTTCGGGCGGCATGCTGGGCGCCTACTATGCGATTGCCACCTGGCTGCCCACGTTCCTCAAGACCGAGCGCGGGCTGTCGGTGTTCGGCACCAGCTCCTACCTCGCGATGACGATCGTTGGCTCGCTGGTGGGCTACGTGGCCGGCGCCTATGCCACCGACCGCTGGGGACGCCGCCTGACCTATATCGCCTTTGCCGCCGGCGCCTTTGTCATGGCGCTGGTCTATATGGTGATCCCGGTCTCCAACACGTCGATGCTGTTCCTGGGCTTCCCGCTGGGCGTGCTGATGCAGGGCGTGTTCGCCGGCATCGGCGCCACCATCTCGGAGTCTTATCCCAACGATATCCGCGCCACGGGCTATGGCGTCTCGTACAACGTCGGGCGCGTGATCGGCTCGCTGTTCCCGCTGACGGTGGGCTGGCTCAGCACCGGCCGCACGTCGCTGCCACTGGCCATCGCTATCGTGGCTGGGGTGGGCTACATGATGGTGATGGGCGCTGCCTTGCTGCTGCCGGAAACCAAGGGCATGGACCTGGGCCAGGCCGGTGGCGACGACAGCGCGCACGAGCCGTCCCGGGATGCCGACAAGACCGTGCTGGCGCCAACTGTGGGCAAGCCCGCATAAGGCGCCTGCGGCCGCTTGCGGCGAGGTGGGCGGCTAGGCTAGGCTGCACGGAGGGGGCATGCCTGCCCCCCTGGAGCCGCCATGTCTGTCGTTCGCCGTCTCTCCATCTCCCCTCGCCTTTGGTTGACCCCACTCGCCGCCATCGCCCTGGGCGGCTGCGCAAGCGTCGAGCAATCCGCCATGCAGCGCATCCTGGATTCGTGGCAAGCCGCCCCGATCGAGCAAGCCAAGGCGCAGTGGGGCCCGCCGCAATCCGTGCAGGCCGTTCCTGGCGGCACCGCCTACTTGTGGACCGAGGAGGTGCCACCGGCGCGTGCGCCGGGCGGCGGCCCGCGCGATGCGCGCGCGCCCACGTCACCCGAACCCCTGCTGGTACCCGGCCTGTGCCATCGCCGCCTGATCGCTGGTCCCAATGGCCTGGTGATCGGTGGCGACTGGTCCGGCAACGCGTGCTGTGTCACCACCGCGCTAGGCCGCTGCGGCGGGCTGGTCAGGGCCAGCACCAGCTCCTGATCGCACCGGCCACCGCGCCGCTCACCGAATTGGTGCGCATCGCGCGTCGAGACAGGCGATCGTGCACCAGGGCCGCCCGGCGGCATGCTGCGATCCGGCGCATTTGGGGCGCGGCGTTCACCGCCGCCGTTGGCACACCTCTTGCTGAACAAGCTATCGAGTAGAAGCGGTTAGTGCCGATTCGCCTCCCCTAGCGGGCAGGCGCATGCCGGCACGGGACATTGCTCTCGCGACCATCCGGTCGCACGCCTGGCTGACTCGCATCGCGAGGCATCCGGGCGTTTGGATCCGGCCACCAGGCCGGGCACGAGAGAAAAGAGAGCGCCCACGATGTCCCCCATCTTCACGCCCTTATTCCATTTCGCGGACACATCTGCCGGCCATGGCGCCGCTTGCGTCCCGCGTCGTCGCCCGCCTGTCGCCGTGCCCATCCTGGTTTCCCCCGCAAACATCCGCACAGGAGCCCCCATGAAGACGCCTTCCCCATTGCGCCGCCTGTTGATTACCGGCGCCTGCGCCGCGCTGACGCTCGCCGCCATCCCCGCCACCGCGCTAGCCGCCGATAAGGTGACGTTCCTCACCTCCTGGTATGCCCAGGCGGAGCATGGCGGCTTTTATCAAGCAGTAGCAAAAGGCATCTACAAGAAGTACGACCTCGATGTCACGGTTCGCATGGGTGGCCCGCAGGTCAACGGCATGCAGATCCTCACCAGCGGCCAGGCCGATTTCCTGATGGGCTATGACCTGCAGGTGCTCAAGAGCGTGGAGCAAGGCGTGCCGGTGACCACCGTGGCAACCTCCTTCCAGACCGACCTGCAAGGCATGATGACCCATGAGGACGTCAAGAGCCTGGCCGACCTGAAGAGCCGCACAGTGCTGGTCTCCACCTCGGGACGCACCACCTGGTGGCCGTGGCTCAAGGGCAAGTACAAGCTGGAGGAATCGCAGTCGCGCGTCTACACCTTCAACCTGCAGCCCTTCTTTGCCGATCCGCAGGCGGCCCAGCAGGCGTATGCCTCTTCCGAAGTGTTCTCGGCCAGCAAGGCCGGTGCCAAGACGCGCTTCTTCCTGTTCGCCGACGATGGCTATCCGCCCTACGGCACCACCATCGTCGCCATGCAGAAGATGGTCAAGGATAAGCCGGACGTGGTCGCGCGCTTCGTCAAGGCGAGCATGGAAGGCTGGAAGAGCTACCTGGCGGACCCCGCCCCGGCCAATGCGCTGATCAAGCAGGAAAACCCCAACATGAAGGACGACCAGCTCGCCTGGGGCGTGGAGAAACTCAAGGAGTACCACATGGTCGGCGGTGGCGATGCGGCCCGCTACGGCATCGGCGTGATGACCGATGCACGCTGGCAGAAGACGCGCGACTTCATGGTGGGGGCCGGGCTGCTCAAGGCCGATACCGACTGGAAACAAGCCTACACCACGCAGTTCGTGAAAGACCTGAAGGTCATGCCCTGAAGCGCGCAGCTTCACCGTTCAAGCTCAACCCCATACAAGGATATTTGACATGCTGGTCACCCAACAGCCCGTATTGCGCCGTTTCTGGTATGCCCTGATGCCGATCTCGATGCTCGACGACGGCCCCAAGCCCTTTACCCTGCTGGGGGAGAACCTGGTGCTTTGGAAAGGCATCGACGGCAAGCCCGCGGCGTTGCAGGACCGCTGCTGCCACCGCACCGCACGCCTGTCCAAGGGCTGGGTCAACGAGCGCGGCGACATCGTTTGCGGCTACCACGGCTGGGAATACAACTGCTCGGGCAGCTGCGTGCGGATTCCGCAGGCGCCGGACAACGCCATTCCTTCTGGCGCGAAGGTGCAGGCCTATCACGTGCAAGAGAAATACGGCTACGTGTGGGTGGCGCTGGACGATCCGCTGCAGCCCATCCCCGATTTCCCCGAGGATGGTGACCCCGCCTACCGCCGCATCTTCCAGTTCTACGAGAAGTGGAACACCAGCTCGCTGCGCGTGATGGAGAACGCCTTCGACAACTCGCACTTCAGCTTCGTGCACCGCGCCAACTTTGGTTTGTCCGAGCAGCCCAAGCCGCAGAAGTACGAGCTGCAGCAGCGCGAGTGGGGCTTCGAGGCGGAGACGCTGGTGCCGATCCGCAATATCGAGGCGGGCCACCGTGTTACCGGCACCACCGAGCCGATCACGCATCGCCATATGTTCAACCGCTGGGACCTGCCGTTCACGCGCCGCTTCGGCTGCATCTACCCGGCCAGCGGGCGCCATCACATCATCTACAACTGCGCCACGCCGATCGACGACAAGAGCGTGATGCTGTCGCAATGGCTGTACCGCAATGACAGCGAGGAAGACTGCTCGACCCAGGAGCTGATCGACTGGGATGCGCCCATCGTCGGCGAGGACCGCGACATCCTGGAAGCCACCGACTACGACGCCTGCGTGGACACGCGCCGCCGCGTTGAATTCCATATGGAATCCGACAAGCCCGGCTTGCTGATGCGCAAGATGCTGATGGAGCTGTTCACCCGGCATGGAGAGAAGGAGACCTTCCGCATTCCCGTGGTTCGCGCTTAGGCCGGACTTCGGATAGTCCCCGAACCATTCCATACGGAGACAGCCATGAGCGTCCTCTTTCGCAGTGCCACGCAAGCCCGCGCTGCAGCCCCGAGCCCCGGCGGCCTTGCGCCCAACGCCGGCGGCGAGCCCGCTGGCACCAGCCGGCGCGATGCCGACGCGCCACTGCTGTTCGCCAACCAGGTCGAGAAGACCTATCCCAACGGCACCGTGGCGCTGGAGCGCGTCAAGCTGGCGATCAAGCCCGGCGAGTTCGTCTCGCTGCTGGGGCCGTCCGGCTGCGGCAAGAGCACCTTGCTCAAGCTGTTTGCCGGATTGGAGGCGCCGTCGGCGGGCCATATGCGCTGGTGGGGCAACCCCGCCCTTCCGAGCGGAACGAACGCCGGAACGAACGGCGCCACCAACAGCGCAGGCCGCACGCTGGCGATGGTGTTCCAGGAGGCCACGCTGATGCCGTGGGCACGCGTGGCCGACAACGTGCGGCTGCCGCTGGACCTCGCCCGCATGCCGCGCGCCGACGCCGACGAACGCGTGCGGCGCGCGCTGGCGCTGGTGGGGCTGGGCCGCTTCGCCGCGGCCTATCCGCGTGAGCTGTCTGGCGGCATGCAGATGCGCGTGTCGATCGCGCGGGCGCTGGCGACCAACCCGAACCTGCTGCTGATGGACGAGCCCTTCGGCGCGCTCGACGAGTTCACCCGCAACAAGCTCGACGCCGACCTGCGCGCGCTCTGGGCCGAGCGCGGCCTGACAGTGGTCTTCGTCACCCACAGCATCTATGAGGCGGTCTACCTGTCGAGCCGCGTGGTGGTGATGGCGGCACGGCCGGGCCGCGTGATTGCCGACGTGGCCATCGAGGGCCCCGAAGTCCGCGATGAGGCCTTCCGTGTTTCGCCCGCCTTCATGCAGTACTGCGCCCAGTTGTCAGCGCTGCTGGCGCAGGCCAACACCGGCGTCGACCCCGACGAGCACTGAGCCCGGCAGCAGCATCGATCCCACAAACAACAAGGAGCCCCCATGAATCCCCCGCTACTGTCGCGCCCCGCCGTACAGCGCGTGGCCGCCCCGCTTGCCGTCGGCGTGCTGCTGTTGCTCGCCTGGCAGGCGACATGCACTGTGCTCGCCGTACCCGCGTACCTGGTGCCCACGCCCACCGCCATCGGCCATGCGCTGGTGGAAGACTGGAGCCTGCTGTGCGGCTCGCTATGGGTGACGCTGCGCATCACCATGCTGGCCTTTGCGCTGGCCGTGGTAGTTGGCACCGCCGCGGCGTTCATCTTCGTGCAGAGCCGCCTGATCGAAGCCAGCCTGTTTCCCTACGCGATCCTGCTGCAGGTCACGCCGGTGGTGGCGATCGCACCGCTGATCATCATCTGGGTCAAGCAGCCGACGCTGGCGCTAGTGATCTGCGCCACCATGGTGGCCGTGTTCCCGATCATCTCCAACACGGTGCTGGGCCTGCGCAGCGTCAACCCCGGCTTGCTCAACCTGTTCCGCATCAACCGCGCGAGCCGCTGGGATACCTTGCGCCGCCTGCGCATTCCCAGCGCGCTGCCGTATTTTTTCGGTGGCCTGCGGATATCTTGCGGCCTCGCGCTGATCGGCGCGGTGGTAGCGGAATTCGTGGCGGGCACCGGCGGCACGGGCGCGGGGCTGGCCTACCAGATCCTGCAGGCGGGTTTCGCCCTCAATATCCCGCGCCTGTTTGCCGCGCTGTTCCTGATCACGCTAACCGGCGTCGCGTTGTTCGGCGCCATGGTGGTGGTATCACGCATGGCACTGTCCCATTGGCACGAGAGCGAGCTGGCATGACGACCAACACCATCCTGATCCGCAATGCCACTGCCATCCTGACCGGCCTTCATGGTAACGGCAAGGGTGAAGGCGAGCGCCATGCCGGCCCGGACCTGCGCGTGGCCGGCGGCACCATCGAGGCCATCGGGAAGCTGGCGCCGCGCCCCGGCGAACAAGTCATCGATGCCACCGACTGCGTGGTCTACCCGGCCTGGGTCAACACTCATCATCACCTGTTCCAGTCGCTGCTCAAGGGCGATCCGCCGGGGCTGAACCTGACGCTCACGCCGTGGCTTGGAGCGACGCCTTACCGCTTCCGCGCCGCCTTTGACGAAACCACCTTCCGGCTTGCCGCCCGCATCGGCCTGATCGAACTGGTGCGCAGCGGCTGCGGCACGGTGGCGGACCACAACTATCTCTACTATCCCGGCATGCCCTACGACAGCTCGGCCATCCTGTTCGAGGAAGCCGAGGCGCTGGGGCTGCGCTTTGTGCTGTGCCGCGGCGGCGCCACCCGCACGCGCCAGCTGGAGAGCGAACTGCCGCAGGCGTTGCGCCCCGAAACGCTCTACCAGTTCCTGAGCGATTGCGAACGGCTCACCGCGCGCTACCACCAGCCCGCGCCGGATGCGATGCGCCGCGTGGTGATGGCGCCCACCACGCCGCTCTACTCCATGTCGCCCGAGGAGTTGCGCACCTGCGCGCGCACCGCGCGCCGGCTTGGCATCCGGCTGCACAGCCATTTATCGGAGACCGTGGAATACCAGAACGCCGCGCGCGACAAGTACCAGACGACACCGGTGGCCTTCTGCGGCGAGCACGAGTGGCTGGGCAGCGACGTTTGGTTCGCCCATCTGGTGAAACTGGGCACGGACGAAATCCGCCAGCTCGGCGCAACCGGCACTGGTATCGCGCACTGCCCGCAGAGCAACGCCAGGCTGGGCAGCGGCATCGCGAACATCCCGGCGCTGGAAGCCGCTGGCGTGCCGGTGTCGATCGGGGTAGACGGCGCCGCCTCCAACGAAGCGGCCGACATGATCTCCGAGACGCATGCGACATGGCTGCTGCAGCGCGCGCGGCGAGGCCATGGCGCCCGCCCGCGCGCCGAGGGTGGCGACCATGAAGGCGGCGCCGACGCCGCGCGTGTGGAAGACGTCGTGCGCTGGGGCACGGCGGGCGGCGCGGCGGTGCTTGGCCTGGATGCGGTGGGCACGTTGCAGCCGGGCAAGGCGGCCGACCTCGCCATCTACCGGCTCGACGACCCGCGCTGCTTTGGCCTGCACGATCCGGCCATCGCGCCCGTGGCCAGCGGCGGGCGGCCGGCTCTGCGCGCGCTGCTGGTGGCTGGCCGCGTGGTGGTGGAGCATGATGCGATTCCGGGGCTGGACCTTGGCGAGCTTGGCGCTGCCGCGCGTGACGCAGTGCTGCGCTTGCAGCAGCGCGCCGCATAACCCGCGGCGCCACGTCGTTGATGCAGGAAGGCGCGAGCTGGCCGCGGGTTTTTTCTTGGGCCTGGCGCTCGTGGGGCTGATCGGCCTGCGGTTCGCCGAAACTGCGGCTTGATCCAGGCTAGCCGGGGCGCGGGCCGATGTACGCGGCACGCGGGCGGATCAGCTCGGCATCGGCACGCTGCTCCAGCGCGTGCGCGATCCAGCCGATGGAGCGGCCAAGCGCAAACATGCCGAAGGCCGCGCCGGGCGGCAGCCGCAGATGCCGGCGCAGCGCCACCAGTGCAAAGTCGATCGATGGCCTCTGCCCCAGCAGCGCGAAAGCGTCGTCGATGATCGCTTGCCATTGCGGATGATGCGGGAGTATCCGCGCCAGCAGGCCGGCGGCGCGGATGTCGCCGGCGGGGTAGAGATGATGGCCAAACCCCGGCAGGTTCTCGCCGCGGGCAAGCCGCTCGCGCAGCTTCGATGCGGGCGGCGCCTCGCCGAGCTCGTCCCAGAGAGCCTCCACGCGGGCGGTGGTCCCGCCATGCAGCCCACCGGTCAGCGCGGCCAGCCCAGCGACCACGGATGCGCGCAGGCTGGCGCCGGTGGACGCCACGCAGCGGGCCGTGAAGCTCGACGCGTTCAGCTCATGGTCCGCGCAGAGCACCAGCGCCATGCGGATCAGGTCCGCGCCTTCTTCGTCCACTTGCCAGGCGCTGGCGCATTGTCGATGGACCGGCGCGCTGGCGGGCGCCGTGTGCAGCAGGCAGGCCGCCAGCAGACGCACCAGCACGCCGCAGCCCTCGGCAAGGCGTTGCGGTGACCTTTGCCACTGCGCCGTGGGGTCGTCCTCGCTGGCGATGGTAAACAGCGGCAGCAGCGCCGCCTCGCTGCGGCGCCCGGAGAAGGCCGCCTGCATTGCCGCGAGGTGCGCCGGCGCAAGCGGCGCTGCGCCAAACGCCGCGTCCTGGGGGCACTGCCACAGCAATGCGGCCACCGCTTCCACGGTATCCGACGCGGCCAACGCAACGGCATCCATGCCTCGGTAGTAGAGCCGCCCGTCCTCAATCAAGGTGATCCCCGATTCCAGCACCGGCAGACCCCAGCTCAGCGTGGCCTTGGCCACCTCGCGAGGCTTGCGGCCGCGCGTGCGCTGGCCGGCCAGCCGCGCAACGTCGTCGGCGAGATAGCGGCTTTCGCGGTGGGTTTCGCCATCGTGCGCGTGCAGCAAGCCACGGCTGACATAGGCATAGAGCGTCTGGCGAGACACGCCAAGCTGGGCGGCGGCTTCGGAGGAAGTCAGGTAGCGGGGCACGGGCGACGAAATCAATCAATAAGTTGATTAAGTTAATCAATATTGACTATTAAAACAAGGAGCCTATGCTGCAAAGCACGAATTCCTGACCCACCCCCAACGGAGAACGCACCATGCCCGGCCCCGGAGAATCCACGCTTTCAGCTACGAGTCCCACGACTGCCGCCCCCCGTTTCCTTGGTGAGATCTGGCGCAGCGTGCACGGGGACGCCGCATGGCTCGAGCACGTTGCCGTGGCCGGCGCCGGTCACTTGCCCGCGGTCTTCCCCGTCACCGCCCTGGCCACCGCCGCCGTCGGCGCAGCCGCCCTGGCCATTGCCGAGTTGATCCACCGGGCCTGCGGGCATGCGCCGCATGTCCAGGTAGATCAACGTCTCGCCTCGCTATGGTTCGGCACATCGCTGCGGCCACAAGGCTGGGAATTACCGCCGCAATGGGATCCGGTTGCCGGCGACTACCGGGCCAAGGACGGCTGGATCCGTCTTCACACCAACGCCCCACATCACCGCGACGCGGCCCTCGCCGTGCTTGGCGTGGCGGCGCAAGCGGACAAGGCCGCCGTTGCCCAGGCCGTATCCGGATGGGAAGCCAGCGCGCTGGAAGCCGCCATCGTCGAGAACGGCGGCTGCTCGGCGGCCATGCGCACCGAGGCCGAATGGGCAGTCCATCCGCAGGGGATCGCCGTCAACAGCGAACCGCTGATGCACTGGACGACGTGCGCTGGAGGGCCTCGGCCAGCCTGGGCCATCACCCCGGACCGTCCGTTGCGCGGCATCCGCGTGCTGGACCTGACCCGGATCCTGGCGGGCCCGGTGGCCACCCGCTTCCTGGCCGGCTTCGGCGCCGATGTGCTCCGCATCGACCCACCCGGCTGGGAAGAGCCAGGCACCGTGCCGGAAGTGGTGCTCGGCAAGCGCTGCGCCCGGCTCGACCTGAAAAGCGCGGCGGACCGGCAGGTGCTGGAGCAGCTGCTGAGCCAGGCCGACGTGATGGTGCACGGCTACCGTCCCGAAGCCCTGGTACGGCTTGGACTGGACGCGCGGCGGCGCCGCGAGATCAATCCCGCGCTGGTGGATGTGTCGCTCGATGCCTATGGCTGGAGCGGGCCGTGGAAGGGCCGGCGCGGCTTCGACAGCCTGATCCAGATGAGCACCGGCATTGCCGATGCGGGCATGCGCGCCGCAGGCCTGGACCATCCCAAGCCGCTGCCGGTGCAGGCCATCGACCACGCCACCGGCTACCTGATGGCAACAGCGGCCATCCGCGGGCTGGCGCAGCGCCTGGCGACCGGCGCCGGCTGCGAGGTGCGGGCCTCGCTGGCGCGCACGGCGCATCTTTTGGTGGCGGGCGCGGGCCCGCAAGGCGAGGCGCCAATGCTGGCCCCCGAAACGGCCGCCGACCTGGCAGCCGTCGCCGAGGACACCGCATGGGGCCCGGCACGCCGGATCAGGCCGCCCGCCACGGTGCAAGGTGCGCCAATGCACTGGGAGCGCCCGGCCGGCAAGCTGGGTACCGCGCGGGCGCGGTGGTAAGTCACGCCGGCAGCCCGCCCCGGCGTGGACGGCTTAGTCGATCTTCGCGCCCGAAGCCTTGATCACCTGTCCCCAGCGCTTCTGCTCGGCGGCAATGGCCTGGCCGAAGGCCTCCGGGCCCTGCCAGGCCGCCTCGGCGCCTTGCTGCTCCAGCTTGGCGCGGGTATCGGCTTCGCCCAGCACGGTCTGCAGCGCGCCAGACAACTTGGCCACCACCTCCTTGGGCGTGCCCGCGGGCGCCAGCATGCCGTAGAAGCCGACCACCTCGAAGTTCTTCAGCCCGGCCTCTTCCATGGTCGGCACGTCAGGCAAGGCGGGCGAGCGATGCTTGGACGTCACCGCCAGCGCGCGCACCTTGCCGGCCTTGATGTATTGCGTGAACAGCGGGATCGAGTCGGCCATCATCTGCGCCTGGCCGCCCATCACATCGGTCAGAGCCGGGGCGCTGCCCTTGTAGGGAATGTGGACGATGAACGTGCCGCTGGCCTGCTTGAACATCTCCGGCATCAGGTGGGAGATGCCGCCGTTGCCGCCCGAGGCAAAATTCAGCTTGCCGGGATTGGCGCGCGCATAGCCAATGAACTCCTTAAGATTGCGGGCCGGCACGTTGTTATTGACCACCATGACCAGCGGAATCAGCGCGGTGCGGGCCACCGGCGCAAAATCCCGCGGCATCACGTACGGCAGCTTGGGATAAAGCGCGCCATTGATGGCCATCTGGCCGGTATTCGCCAGCAGCAGCGTGTAGCCGTCCGGCGCGGCTTTGGCGACGGAATCCGAGCCGATGTTGCCGGCCGCGCCGGCCTTATAGTCCAGCACCACTGACTGCCCCAGGATCGGCTGCAGCTTTTCGGCGAGGAGGCGGGCGTGGGTGTCGACCGGGCCACCCGGCGGGAAGCCCACCACCAGGCGGATCGGCTTTTCCGGCCAGGCGGCAGCAGCGGGAGCCGCGCCCAGTGCCAGCGGCAGTGCGGCGCAGGCCAGCAGCACCGGCAAGCCGGGCAGGAATCGGTTATTTAATGTGTACTTCGCCATCAGGTCTTTTCTCCTCGTTTATATTGCGGCCTTGCGTTGCCGGCGTGCGCCGGTGCGAGTCCTGGCCGGGCTCGTGGCCGGACACCCGCGAACACCCTTAATTGTGACGATTTTATTACATGGCGCCATGCTAGAAATCCCTGTGCAGGCTTATGATGCCCTTGCCCGGCCGCGCCATTGCGTCAGCCGCTTGCCGGCCTGGCGCGTTCAGATAACGGCTGGCCGCTGCGCGCCGGCCTCGCATCCGTGCCCGGGCATCAGCCAAGGAAAGCCAACGTGAAACCAACCAACCGAGCCGTCGTCCTGTTTTTGTGGGCGGCACTGTACTTCTGCTCCGGCTACATCTCGCACAAGCTCAACGGCCCGTTCTCCGCCACTGGCTATATCTGGCTGCCGGCCGGCGTGACCGTGGCCGCGTTCATGCTGACGCCGATGCCGCGCTGGCTGCCGGTAGGGCTGGCGTTCTTCGCCGCGCAGATGCTGCTGGGCTGGGTGGAGGGGCGCGACACGCTGCGCCTGATGYTGTTCTCGCTCGACGAGATCGGTTTTGCGGCGGTGGGCGTGGCGCTGGTCAGGCGCACGCACTTCTCGCTCGAAGGGCTGGCCTTCGTGCGCGGCTTGCTGATCGCCGGGGTGGTCAGCAGCGCAGCCAGCGCCGCGGTGGGCGCGGGCTGGTTCACGATCATGCAGGACGTGCCGTTCTGGCGCACCGCGCGCGTCTGGGCCGCGGCCGACCTGGTGGGCGTGCTGATCGTCACGCCGGTGCTGGCGGGCTGGTCGCGCTTTCGCGCCATGCGCTCAGGGGGCATGAGCGGCGGCGATTTCCTGTTCGGCCTGGGCGCGTTCGCCGCGCTGGTGCTGACCACCTTCTTTATCTTCGACAACAAGAGCCTGGGCCCGCTGCCTGCCGGCGTGGTGTTTGCGCTGACCTATATCCCCCTGTTCTTCGCCGCGGTGGTGACACTGCTGTGGGGGGGCCGGGGCGGCTCCGTGGCGGTGGCGATCCTGGCGCTGTTCGTGCTGGTCAATACCGGCCAGGGCGATGGCCCGTTCGCCGAAAGCGCGGCCCACCATGGCCGCTCGCTGATGGAGGCCCAGCTATACCTGGCCGTGGCCGCCTTGCTGACGCTGCTGATCAGCACGCTGCGCACCAGCCGCGAGCAACTGCACCTGCAGTCGGCGCAGCGCCAGAACGATGTCAAGCTGGCACTCGCGGCCAGCGGCCAGCTGGTCTATTGCCTGGACCCGCGCAGTGGCACGCTGCGCTGGAGCGGCGACGTGGAGCGCTCGCTGGGGGTACGAGAAGATACCTTCGGCAATCTCGACAATGTACTGGCTCACGTGCATGCCGACGACCGGTCCCGGGTGCGCGACCGCTGGCTGCGCGAGAGCGACGGCGACGGGGGTGGCGACGGGGGTAGCGCAGTCCGCACCGACCTGCTCTTTCGCCTGATGCTGCCCGCGGGCGACTGCACCATGGTGCTGGATATGAGCAGCCCGCTGCTGGACGGCGACGAGACCGTGGCGGTCATTGCCGGCGCATGGCGCCTGCAAGGCGCGGCCGTGATCGAGGAGCGCGACGCAGCATGACGGCTCTCAAGGGCAGCGGCACGGGGGCCCTGCTCATCCACGGCTTGGGCGGTACGCAGTTCGACCTCGGCCCGATGCACAAGGCCCTGCGGCGCGCCGGGGTGGAAACCCACGCGGTGACGCTGCCAGGACACGCAGGCACGCCCGAGGACCTGGTGCCCGTGCGGGCAGAGCAATGGCTCGATACCGTCACGCAGGCATACGATGAGCTGGCCGGGCAGTACGAGACCTTTCACATCATGGGCATGTGCCTGGGCGGGCTTCTGGCCCTGGCGCTGGCCGAGCGCCGCCAGCACACCAAGGGCCGGCTGATCGCGCTGGCGGCCCCGGTCTACATCGACGGCTGGTCCACGCCCTGGTACCGCGCGCTGCGGCACCTGGTCTATCACATCCCTACGCTGCCAGCGCGCATGCGGGTTGAGGAAGACGAGCCATTCGGCATCAAGAACGACCTGGTGCGCGCCATCGTCAAAGCCAAGTTCGAACGCGGCGACAATTTCCACTACCGCTGGGTGCCGCTGGCCTGCATCCGGCAGGTGGACCGGCTGCGCGGCTGGGTGCTCAACGGCGCCCACCGCATCGCCTGCCCCACGCTGGTGGTGAACGCGCGCGAGGACGAGCTGACCAGCCTGCGTTCGGCCGACTTCCTGGAAGCCACGGTCCCGGACGTGCGCAAGGTGGTAGTGGAAAACAGCTATCACATGATCTGCGTGGACAACGACCGCGAGCAGGTGGTCAGCAACGTGCTCGAGTTCCTTGGCTTCGACCCGGCGCAGGCGCGCCGCCCGGCGCGGGCCAGGGTGGAAGTGCCGATGACCGAGGAAGCCGTCGCCGCCGTGGTGAACGAATACCAGCAGGCCCTCACCAGCGGACAGTTCGAAGCGCTGTTCCCGCTGCTGGAGCCCGGCGTGCGCTGGCGCCACCAGGGCGAGCATCCGCTGGCGGGAAGCTATGACGACCGCGACGCCGTCATCGGCATGTTTGCCAAGCTGGAGGCAATCGCCGGCAAGACGGTACGCATCGCCATCACCGCACCGCCGCGCATCGAGGGCGCCACCGCGCAGATCGACGTCTCGGCCTCCTCCGTCATGAACGGCGAGGCCCGGCACAGCCAGGGCACGCAAACCCTGCGCATGCGCAACGGGCGCATCTCCGCGGTGACCTTCCGGCCGGCCGACAGCGCCGACAACGCGGTGAGCGCCACCGAGCCCCTGCCGGCGCCCGCGGGCTAGAACACGCGGCCCAGCTGCAGGTACAGGTTCCACACCCCGTTCGGCGCTGCGGCAAAGCCGAAGTACAGCGGGCCAATGGCGCTGTTGCCGCCGATGAACAGGCTGGCGCTGGTCTTGAACGGCCCGTTGCCAAAGTTCTTGCGCCGCAGCCAGACGTCGCCAGCCTCCAGGCTGGCGCCCACCACGGTGGTGCGCAGCCCGGGCAGGATGAACTCGCGCAGGTCGTTCAGGTACGTCATGCGCCCGTACAGCAGGTAGTTGCCGGAGAACTGGTCCTGCGCGTAAGCGGAAAGATGCTGGAAGCCGCCCAACGTGAAGCCCAGCCCGCCGCTGACGCTGTTGTCGCTGCGGTGATCGCCATAGGTGGCCGCGGCCTCCGCCGCCAGGTTCAGCGTGTGGCGGCCGTAGCTGGTGGCCCAGAGCGCCTTGGCATGGGCATCGTTGAAGCGATTGTCGGTGCCGCCGAAGGCCAGCTCGTTGGTCGCCAGCAGATAGTAGCCGGTGCGCGGGAAGAGCGGATCGTCGAGCTGGTCGATGGTGAGTTGGGCACGCATGGTGGGCTGGCGCACACGGGCCTGGGAGAATAGCCGGCCGGTACCGATGGGCAGGTTATAGACGGCCGAGTAGTTGACCTGCTGGTAGTTCACGCCCGCCCGGAACTCGCCCAGCCGGCCCAGCGGCACACCCAGGTCCAGGCCCGCGACGGCCGTGTCGATCCGAAAGGCGGTGATCGGGTCGGTATTGCGGTTGGGCGCGGTGTCGCCATAGAGATCGACGCGCTTGCGCCCGTATTCCACATAGGGCGCGACATAGAAGCCAAGCCGGTCGAATACCGGCTGGCGCAGCTCGGTGTGCCACTTGGCCTGGGTGCTGCCCAGCACGATGTCATTGCGCCATTCCAGCCCGCCGGGCGTGATCCACGGATAGCGATGCCCCAGTTGCAGGTTGAACCCGCCCTGGCCATTGAAGGTGTTGGACACGCCGAAGCCGAACAGCAGGAACTGCGGGCCCCAGGATTTCTGCTGCGCCTCGACCTTCAGCACATTGCGCCCGTCTTCCGTGACCAGCTCCTGCGTCACGCTCTCGAAATCGCCCGAGGTGGAGAGCTGCGCCATCTCGCGGTTGAGCGTGACTGCGTCGTAGGTGTCCCCCTCGTTCACGCCCAGGTATTTGCGCACGAAGCTGGCCGGGATCCGGCCTTCCGACCGGATCTGGATACCGTCGATGCGCAGCGGGCCGGCCACCGCCTGGCTGCCCTTGCGCGCCGCCAGGTAGCTTTGCCAGGCGTCCGCCGGCAGCGTCAGCGACGCAAGCTTGGGCTCGGCCGCCAAGACCGCGTTCCAGCCGCCCTGGATGCCGTCGTTGGCGCGCGAGAAGTCGGTGAAGGACAAGTCACCCAACTGGGGCTCGATCAACACGTCGCCCGGCTTGAGCAGCGCCTTTTGCGTGGCCACGTTCTGGTTGGTCAGGATGGTGACCATCTGCTGCGTCACCGCCGCCGGCGAGTCCAGGCTGGCGGGGTCATCCAGCGGCGAGGCGATATTGACCGCGATGATCACGTCGGCGCCCATGTCGCGCGCAAGCTGCACCGGCAGGTTGCTGACCAGCCCGCCATCGACCAGCACGCGCCCGTTCACCTTGATCGGCGCGAACAAGCCCGGCACGGCCACGCTGGCGCGGATGGCGCGCGGCAGCGAGCCGTGGTCCAGCACGACAGGGGCGCCGGTGCCCAGGTCGGTGGCGATGGTGCGAAACGGCGTCGGCAGCTTGTCGAAGGCGCCGTCAGCCGGCAGATGCGGGGTCAGGTTCTGTAGCAGCGCCAGCAGGCGGTTGCCTTGGACCAGGCCGGTGGGAAGCTTGATCTTGCCGTCACCGTAGCCGGCCGAAATGCCGATTGGATATTGGAGGTCATCCTCGCGCTGCGCCTGCGGCAACTCGGCGCGTTCGTTGCGGTCGAAGGCGATATCGCTCAGGTTGGTATGCGACAGCTTGGCCTCCAGCTCGCCCGCCGACAAACCGCTGGCGTATAAGCCACCCACCACGGCACCCATGCTGGTAGCCGCGATGCAGTCGATCGGCACGTGCATTTTCTCCAGCGCCCGGATCACGCCGATATGCGCATAGCCGCGCGCACCGCCCCCGGACAGCACCAGGCACACGCGCGCTCGCTTGCCCGGCACCATTGGCGGAACGGCTTCCTCGGCAACGTCGGTGGCAACGTCCGTCGCAACGTCAGCGGCGGATTGCCTGGCCGGCTGCACAGGGTGATCCGCGGCCCTGGCGGGCTGCGGTGCCAAGGCTGGCGCCGCCAATGCGAGCAGCATCGGCAGCACCTGACAACCGGACACCAGCGAGCGCAAGCGGCGCGCGATGCGTGAAAGAGAGCGGGACATGGACAAACCTGGACAAACCGCGGCAAGACGGGACAAGACGATGAAATCGCCGCGCAGAGTTGGCGGGGAAGGTCGTCACGATAGGGCAATTGCCCGTCCTTGAACAGCGGCGCATGCACCGGCGGAGTGCCGGTTGCCTAACCTGCGGGGCTGTCGCTGCCCCGTGCGCCAAGCGGCCGCGCGGGTTATCCGTGCAAACCCTCGGCGCAGAGCAGTTTGATCCACAATTTGCCAGGGTGGGTAAACGTATGCTGAATACAACAAAGGGAACGTGGCGGACTGAAACGCCACGGCCGCCGTCCGTCCTAGCCCTCGTTCTGCCAACCCAGCCCCAGTGCCTTTTGCAACGACACGAAGTCCTTGATCAGGTTGGCATCGCCGGCGATCCGATCCTGCTGCGCACGTACACGGGTGCGCTCGACATCCAGCCAGTCAAGCATGCTGGCCGTACCGGCGCGGTAGCGCTGCTGGGTCAGCACGGCGGCGCGCTCGGCGGACGCTTCCACCCGGCGCAGCAGGACCACGTTCTCCCGCTGGTGCCCGTAGCGGGACAAGGCCACATCGGCATCGCGCAGCGCCTTCAGGACCACGCTCTCGTACGTTGCCTCGGCATTGTCGCGTCCTGCCTGCGCACCGTCCACGCTGGCGGCAACCCGGCCGAAATCCAGCGCGTTCCACTGCAGCCGCGGCAAGGCGAGCCAGGTGGCGTTGTCCTTGCGGACCAGGTGACCGGGGTCCATCGCGCTGTAGCCCAGGGAGCCGAACAGCGACAGCTTGGGGAACCAGTCAGCCTTGCGAGCGCCGATCTGCGCGTTCTGCGAGGCCAGGGTACGCTCCGCCGCGCGGATGTCCGGCCGCGCCTTAAGCAATGCGGCTGGATTGCCGACGGACACCGTAGCCGGCAACGTGGGCAGTGGCCGTTGCGGGCCGAGTTCGCCATCCAGTGCGCCGGGGGCGCGCCCCGTGAGTACGGCGAGTTCATCGAACGACCCCGTGATCTGCGCCTCGATGGGCGCGATCTGCGAGCGGGTGCCCTCCACCTGGGTCAGGAGCCGCTCCACTTCCAGCTCCGATGCCACCCCGCGTTCGCGCCGTTGCTGCGTCAGCTCCAGCATGTCGGCTTCCAGCTTTTCCGAGGCGCGCAGGTGCGTCAGGCGCGCCTGCTGCTCGCGCAGGCCGACATAGGCTTGGGCGACCTCGGCCGCCAGTTGCACGTGGGCGTCCGCGAGCTGTTCCGCGGAAGCGTCCGCCTGCGCCGCGGCCGCCTCGATGGCACGCCGCGTCCCGCCAAACAGATCGATCTCCCAACTGGCATCGAAGTTGGCAAGATAGAGCGCCAATGGTCCGCGGCCGCCCGACGTCGCGCCACCGGAAAGCGACGACAAATTCGGCGAGCGCGTGCGCAGTGTGGCGGCGGTTGCCCCCACCTTGGGGAGCGCATCGGCCTGCTGCCCGCGCAGGCCGGCACGCGCCTGCCGCACGCTGGCCTGCGCCGCACGAATGTCCGGGCTATGCGCCAATGCGGTTTCTATGAGTGCATCCAGTTGGGGATCGCCCAGCGCGCGCCACCAGGTTGCGACGCGCGGCGCGGCCGGCTCCGTACTTTGCGGTGCATGGGGAAATGCCGTGGCGCGCATGGCGTCGGCCGCGACTTCAGGCGCGCCTTGATAGTCAGGCCCGACCGCGCAGCCAGTCATGGCAAACGCCAGCGCGGCACTGAGGGAGACCGTGCGCAGCCGCCCAGGGCCCGTCAGCGGATTCGATTTGATGTCGTGCATGATCGATCAATGGCCAGAGGACACCGGCGTGCCGGCACCCGGTTGCTTGAGAAGGAAGGCCAGCGGCACGCATAGCAGCAGCGCGATGCCCAGCACAAAGAAGGTCTCGGAGAAGGTGATGACGGCCGCCTGCCTGGCGATCTCCCCGGCCATCTGTGCCATGGCCTGGAGCTTCGCATGCGCCATATCGCCATGCTGCGCGAAGAAGCCCGCCGCGCTGGACGAGATGTGCTCCTGTCCGATCGCGCTGTTGGCGCTGACCGACTCACGGATCACGGCGTCGTGATACGTATTGCGGCGGTCGATCAGCGTGCCGAGCAGCGCGAGCCCGACCGAGCCGCCCAGGTTGCGGGCCATGTTGTACAAGCCAGCCGCGTCACCCGCCTCATGGGTGGCGACAGCCGCCATCGATGCCTGGTTGAGCGGCATCATCGCCAGGATCTGCCCGAAGCCGCGCAGGATCTGCGAGCCGATGAAGTCGTGCCCGACGCTTTGCGTGGTGAGCGAGATATCCAGCATGCAGCTGCCGAAGAAACACAACAACCCGGTGATCACGAGCCAACGGCTATCGAACTTGCCAAGCATGCGGGGCAGGATCGGCATCATCAGGAATGCAGGAAGTCCGGAGAGCAGCATGATCGAGCCCGCCTGCTCCGCGTTGTATCCAGCGATGGTGGCGAGGAACTGCGGCAGCAGGTAGGACACACCGTAGAGCCCGGCGCCGACCGTCGAGACAATCAGGATGACGCTGGCGTAGTTTTTGTTGAGCAGCAGCCGCAGCCGCACGATCGGCGTCTTCGCCGTGAACTGGCCAACGACCATCATCAGGATGCCGACCGCGGAAAGCAGCGATAGCCATGCGATCGTCGGCGATTCAAACCAGCGCTCGCGCTGCCCCTCCTCCAGCACCACCGTGAGCGAGCTCAGGCCGATGGCCAGCCCCGCGATGCCAAGCCAGTCCGCCTTGACGAACGCCTGCAGGTTCGCGCGCTCCGGCTTCAGGCCAAGATAGAGCAGCGTCACCAGCGCCACCGAGATCGGCAGGTTCAGGAAAAAACACCAGCGCCAGTCAGCGTTCTCGGTCAGCCAGCCGCCAACCACCGGGCCGAGCAATGGGCCGAGCAGGACGATCAGGCCGAACGCCGACATGCCGATCGGCATCTGGTGCCGGGGCAAGCGCGTGCGAATGATGGTCTGCGCGGTCGGGATCATGGCGCCGCCGGCGAAGCCTTGGCCAATGCGGCCGATGACCATCGCGGCCAGGCTGTGGGATAGCCCGCACATCATCGAGAACGCGGTGAAGAGGATCGCGTTCCACATCAGGAAGCGCCGCAGCCCGAACACGCGCGTGAGCCACGCGGCCAGCGGGATGATCACGATCTCCGACATCAGGTAGCCCGTGGAGATCCACGTGCCCTCCGTGCCCGCGGCGCCAATCTGCCCCTGGATCTGCGGCAACGCCGAGTTGGTGATCGAGATATCGAGCGTGGCGAGCAGCGCGCCGAGCGCGCCGGCCGCAACCGCGATCCAGTCGGCGGTGGAAGCGTTGGGCACTGCGGGCGCGGATGCCGGGTTGCCCCCGGACACGCCGGCACCGGACCGCAGCGCCTTAGCCACGCGCGCCCCCGGCCGCAGCGTGCGCGTGCGTGGGCGCCGCGTGGCGCGTGTCGACCTCTACCGTTACCGACAGCCCCGGCACCAGCGCCCTGCGCGCCTCGCCCGACATATCCAGGTGAATGCGCACCGGCACGCGCTGCACGATCTTGGTGAAATTACCCGTGGCGTTCTGGGCGGGCAGCAGGGCGAACTGGGAGCCCGTGCCGGGCGAAAGGCTTTCGACAGTGCCGTGCAGATCGGCATCCGGCAGCGCGTCGACATGGATTGTCACGGGCTGGCCCGGCATCATGTGGCCGACCTGCGTTTCCTTGAAGTTGGCGCTCAGGTAGAGATCCTGCAGCGGCACGATCGTCAGCAGGCGCGTGCCCGGCTGCGCGAACTGCCCGACGCGCACGGCGCGATCCGCGACGCGGCCGGCCAGGGTGCTGCGCACCAACGTATCCTGCAGGTCGAGCTGGGCGCGGCGCGCGCTCGCCTCGGCCACCGCCAGTTGCGCGCGTGCCTGCTGCAGCTTTGCCTGCAGCGTGAGCGTCTGGCTCTGGGCCGCGCGCAAGGCGGCCTCGTTCGCTTGCTGCGTCGTGGCGGCACGTGTCTGCGCGTTGCGCAACTCCGCGGTCCGCTCCTCCGTCTCGGCGCCAGACTTGACCAGCGGCGCATAACGATCCACCTGCGATGCCGCGTAGCGCACATTGGCCCGCGCTCCGTCGAGTTCGGCCCGGGCCTGCGCGATGGTGGCCTGCTGCTGCGCAAGGTCCGCCTCGCTACGCGCCACGTCGGCCTGGCGCGAGGCGACGGTCGCCGTGGCCTCGTCCAGCGCTGCCTGGTACTGACGGCTGTCGAGCCTTGCCAACGCCTGCCCAACGACGACTGCCTGGTTATCGCGCACCAGGACTTCAGCCACATAGCCGCTCACCTTCGGCGCCACCGTCACGCTGTCGGCCTGCAGATAGGCGTCGTCGGTGGTTTCCATAAAGCGGCCCACCGTCCACCAGTGCCCGCCCCAGGCCGCCGCCCCCGCCAGCACGCTGCCAGCCAGGAAAAGCAGCACCATGCGGCGGCGCTGGCGCACCGCAGGCTTCGCTTGGGTTGACGTGGCTTCGCCTCGCAACAGAGGGTCGGCGGGCGAATCGGCGGGCGCGGCGGTAGACATGGGGGCTCCAAATTATTCCAATCGGCACAATTATTCCAGTCGGACAAATTGTGTCAAGTGATATATTTATCCCCTGGCACGATCTCAAGGATGGCGACGAATCCCATGGCACGACACCGACCGGCCGCCGAAGGCGGCTACCAGCGAGGCGAGGAAACGCGCCTGCGCATCGTCGAGGCGGCGCTACGACTCTTCGGGGAACGGGGATTCGAGGGGGCGTCGACGCGCGACATCGCGAAAGAGGCCGGCGTCAATGCGCCTGCGCTGCAGTACTACTTCGACAACAAGGAAGGGGTCTACATTGCCTGCGTGGAGCACTTCGTCGCACGCGTCTGGGAGTACCTGGCCGCGCCGGTGAGCGCGGCGCAAGCGACATTGGCCAACCCCGACGCCGATGACTCGGACTTGATCGAGGCCTACATGGGACTCCAGGGCTGCTTCGTCTCGTTCCTGAGCGACTCACCCGAGGCGCGCGACTGGCAACTCTTCATGGCGCGCGAACGCGCGGGCCTTGGTCCGCCGTCGGCCTTCGCGGTGATCGACGAACGCCTCAACCGCCGCTTGTTCCCCGTGACCGCGTCGATCATCGGCCGGCTGACCGGACGCAAGCCGACCGATGATGTGACCAAGATCCGGACCATCGCGATAGACAGCCAGGTTGCCGTGTTCCGCATGTTTCGCCGGAACGTGCTCAGCGCCCTCGAATGGGAAACGATTGGCCCTAAAGAAATGGCCCAGCTTGGGGACGTGATTTTCGAGCAGACGAGGGTGCTGCTGCTGGCCTTTGTCGCGGCGCGCGACGCGCAGCAAGGCGCCGCCCGCGACTAAAACTGGCAGGCAGCGGGCAGGCGATTGCGCGAAAGCCTGCAGCGAAAGCCGGGAACAAACGCCGCGCGATACCCTATCTATTCCAGCTTGATCCCCGCCGATTTGATCAATGGCCCCCATTTGGCCACCTCGGCATCGACGAAGCGCGCGAACGATGCACTGTCGCCCGCCTCCGGCTGCAGCCCGAGGCCGATCAGCTTGCTGCGGGTCTGCGCATCGGCCAGCACCGCGTTGGCGTCCCGGTTGAGCTGCTGCACGATGGCCGGCGGCGTGCCCGCCGGCGCCATCAGCCCGAACCAGCCGTAACCCACCACGCCGGGATAGCCTTGCTCGCCGAACGTGGGCGCGTCCGGATACACCGGCGTGCGCTGCTCGGCGGACACCGCGATCACGCGCAGCTTGCCGGCCTTGATAAATGGCAGCGCGGTGGTGATGGCGGTCAACGTCGCGTCGACCCGCCCCGCAAGCAACTCGGTGTAGGCCGTGGAGTCGCCGCGGTAATGCACGTTGAGGCCCTTGAATCTCGCCTGGGCGGCGAAGAGCTCGGCGGTCAGGTGCGGCCCCGAGCCGATGCCCGGCGAGGCGAATGTCACGCCGTCCTTCTTATCACGCGCCATGCGCACGAAATCCGCCACCGTGCGCACCGGCGAATCGGCGTTGACGATCAGGAATATCGGCCCGAGCACGCGTGGCCCTACTGCCACGAAGTCCTTGTGGATGTCGTAATGCTGGGATAGCCCTGCCGCCGCGTTGATGGCAAACGGCGCCGCCGCCCACAACAGGGTGTAGCCGTCCGGCGTGGCGCGCGCGATCTGCTCGTTGGCCACGCGCGTGCCAGCGCCGGGCTTGTTCTCCACCACGAACTGCTGCTTGTACTTGCGGCTGAGCCCCTCGCTGAGCAGGCGCGCCGAGATGTCGTTGGAGCCGCCCGGGCCGTAGGGCGATACCAGGCGCACCGGATGCGACGGAAATTCCTCGGCCTGCACCGGCGCCAGCGCACCGCAGCCCGCGGCCAACAGCACGGCGTTGCCGGCCAGGCGCAGCACTTGCCTGCGCTTGTGCGAGTTCAGTGTCATGACCGCTCCTTGACCGAAGCGGCAGCACCCGCCAGCGGGCGGATCGGCGGATAGACAAAGGTCTTGTCGAGATGCGCGGGCTGGGGCACGTAGAGCCGCAACGTCACGTAGAACGGGCCGGCGGGCGCTGGCAGCCAGTTGCCTTCGTCCGCCGGCTCGGCCGGCGGCGTGGCCGACAGGCGCAGCCGCAGGCTGCCGTCCGGCGCGTAGCGCAGGCTCGGCGAGCGGTCGCCCAGCGAATAGCGCCCCAGCACGTTATCGACCAGCATGCAGTCGGCCTTGTCATACATGGTGAGCGACCAGAACGCGCCCACCTGCGGCAGCGCGTCGGCCGGGAAGACCAGTTCGTAGCCGACGCGGCCATCGAGCGGCGCGCCTTCGCTGTCGCGGTCGGCCATCACGTACATCGCCTCTTGCACGCCAAGCGCGCCGATATAGTTGCGCGCCACCAGCGCGCGCTCGGCGAAACGCGTGCCGAACGATTCGCGGATTTCCACCGGGAGGGTCCAGCCGCCGCCGAGATCGGACGGCAGCGGCGTCGCCAGTTCGGCAAGCACGGCCTGAATGGCGTCGCCCAGGCGGGCAAGCGCATCGTCGCCAAGCGCGGCCGCATCGCAATCCGCGCCAATGCCAAAAGGCGCAAAGCCTGCCACCAGCGCTGCCTCAGCCGGCGGCGGCGGGTTCTCGCGCAGCGCCTGGTTGACCACCTCGGCATAGYGGCGCGGATCGCCCAGATGCTCGCCAGGCTGCATGCGCACATCGAAGGCCCGCGCGGCACTCGCCCCGGCCAGCGTGCTCAGGCGGAACTGGTCCTGCAGCGCGTGCACGGCCGGCAGGTCGGCTTCGCCATCCACCAGCACGCGGCCGAGCAGCCACACCGCATCCGTGGGGCAGGCGATGGCGGTGGCGCCCGCCGGCACGTCGCCCTGCCAGCGCGGGCCATGCAGCAAGAGGCGGCCGCGCCCGTTGCCCGTGGTGCGGGTGCCGATATAGCCAAAGGGATTGGTATAGAAATCGAGCAGGCCAAGCACATAGTAGCGGCCCAAGCTGTCGGGCACATCCAGCAGCAGCGGCCCTTGCGACAGGTCCATCCACGCGTTGCTGTAGAGCGTGTCGTTATTGGGCGTGACCACCTGGCGATGCTGCGGGCCAAGCAGCTGGCGCGTGTGAATGAAATGATTGATCCAGCGCACCGGGGCATCCGGCTGCTGCGCGGCAAACACTCCGGCGCTATTGCGGCGCGGGCAGGTGGCGGCGCGCATGCGTGCCATTTCGTAGAGGGGCAGCGTGTAACGGATGGCGTCGAGGGCGGGCGCGGCGGGCACGGCGGATATGGTCTGGTGCATGTTGGTTTCCATAACTTGGTAGGCTCAATCGATGCGGCGCACGGCCGGGATGGTGTACTGGCCTTGCAGGAAAGACGGCGCGGGATGGTAGAGCCGCAGGATCAGGTAGAACGAGCCGGCAGGCGCGGGCAGCCAGTTCTCCTGCTGCTGCGCTCGCGCGTGCGAGATGGGAATCACCAGGCTGCCATCGGCCTCCATGCGCAAGCCCGGCGTGCGGTCGCCCACGGCGTAGCGGCCGATCTCGTTGGCGCTGAARTAACGATCCTCGCCGTACAGCGACACGGACCAGAACGCTTGCGCGGGCGGCAGCATGCCGGGCGCGAAGCGCAGCTCGTAACGGCGACGGCCATCGAGCGGCGCGCCGTCGGCATCGAAATCGGCCATGGCGTAGATCGCCTCGTCCGCGCGCAGGGCGCCCAGGCCCTTCATCGCGGTGCAGGCGCGCTGCAGCCAGTCGTCGCCGTACATGCCCAGCTTCAGGCTGTAGCCCCAGCTCTTGCGGCCCTGGCTGCGGGTATGGGCCTCGATCACCGCCATGCCTTGCGCGTAGGCGCTTTCCAGCCCGGCCACGATGGCCGGGCGCAGCGCCGCGAAATCGGTCTCGTCTTCCAGCCGGATGCCGGCCTTGCGCAACAGCGTCAGGATGCCCAGTTCCTCGGCCGCTGGCGGGAACTCGCGCAGCGCGTTGAAGAGGTTGTGAAAGAAGTCCAGCGCCGGCCGGCCGCTGTCTTGCCACTGGTCCACGCAGCGCGGACGCGCCGCGCCCGGCGTGCGGGTCAGCGCGAAGCCCTGCTCAAAGTCACGCGCCACCGCCAGGTCATCCGGCCCCTGCACCAGCACACGGCCGAGCAGCCAGACCAGCGAGCTCGGGCATGACACCGCATGCGCGCCGCTGGCCTTCTGGCCCGGGCCGACCAGCTCGAACTCGCCGCCTTCGGCAGCGACATTGCGTGGTCCCAGGTTCTCGAAGTTGTTGGTGTGCACGTCGAGCAGCTCGATCACGTAGTAGCGGCCCGCGTCGGGCAGCGGCGGAATGCGCAGCGTCACCGGACCATCGGCCAGGTTGACCCAGCCGCAGAAGTACAGCAGGTCGTTGGCCGGAGTGACGATGTCGCGGTCCTCATGCGTCCACTGGCGCTCGCTGGCGGACAACGTGTTCATCGGCGCGCGGCCATAGCCGGTGGCGGCGCAAACCGAGGTCTGCAGGCGGCAGGTGCGCAGCGTCTCGATGAGCGCATAGCCATAGATCACCAGCGGCAGCGCAGCGCCGGCGACCAGCGCCTGCTGGGGGCTGGCGTGCGTGGCGGGGGCGGCGGGAGGGTTCATGTTCATGTGCGTTGGCTCCTGGCGGGTTATTCGAGGGCGGCGCCGCTCGACTTGACAAGGGCGGCCCAGGCGCGGACGTCGTCCTGCATCTGGGCGGCAAAGACGGCGCGCGGCTGCGGGGTGAAGCGCATGCCCAGCGTGGCGGCCTGCGCCTGCATGGCGGGCTCGGCCATGATGGCGTCGACCGCGCGCTCAAGGCGATCGAGGATGGGGGCCGGCGTGCGGGCCGGCGCGAACAGCGCGTACCAGCTGTCGATGCGCAACGGCACGCCGGACTCGGCGAAGGTGGGCACATCGGGCAGCGCCACCGAGCGCTCCGAGCCGGTCACCGCCAGCGCCCGGACCTTGCCGCTGCGGATCAACGGCAAGGTGCCGGCCAGGTCGGACATGGCCACCGGCAACGTGCCGCCCATCACATCGGTCAGCATCGGGCTCACGCCTTTGTAGGGAATGTGACGCAGATGGATGCCGCTGCTGACGTTGAGGCTCTCGCCGGCCAGGTGCCCGCCCGAGCCGGGGCCCCAGGAACCATAGGTGAGGTCAGCGCCTGGACGCTTGGCGGCTGCAATCAGCGCTGGCAGGTCCTTGCCCGTGAACGCCGGGCCTGCCACCAGCACGTTGCCGCCGTAGGCCAGCCGGCCCACCGGCACGAAATCGCGCACGGGATCGTAGGGCAGGCGGGGGAAGATCGCCGGCGCGATGGCATGCGTGGCGGAGATGCCGAGCAACAGCGTATAGCCGTCCGGCGCGGCGCGCGCCACCTGGGCCGAGCCGATGGTGCCGGTGGCGCCCGCCACGTTTTCCACCAGCACGGTGCCGCCCAGCGCGGTCGACAGCTTGGCGGCCACCAGCCGCCCGATGACGTCGGTGCCGCCGCCCGGCGGAAAGGGCACCACCAGGCGGATCGGCTTTTCAGGGTATTTCGTGGCTTGCGGTGGCGCGGCGTGCGCCGGTGTGGCGGCCAGCGCCGTCAGCATGACGACGGCGAGTGCGCCTGCCGCCGGCGCGCGCGCGGTCCTTGCAGCTTGCAAATGCATGATGGTTTGTCTCCAGTTCTGGTGGTTCCCCATCCGCGCTGCCGGTCTGTGCCGGTATCGGGTTGCGCGGTGGGGTCAAGCTTCTTTGCTACGCCATCGCGGTCATGCCCCCGATCCGCCCGCCGGCAGCAAGGTGATCACGGCGTCCGCCGCCACCGCGCCATCGGCGCCGATGATGAACGGGTTGATCTCCAGTGTGTCGAGCCGGGGACCCAGCGCCGCGGCCACCTTCGACACGCGCACCAGCAAGTCGGCCGCCTGTGCCAGCGGCAGCACCGGGTTGCCGCGATGGCCGGCGAACAGCACCGCCGCGCGGCTGCGCTCGAGCATGGCGCGGGCGCGCTCGGGCGACAACGGCGCCAGGCCGAAGGCCATCTGCCGGAAGATCTCCACGGCGGTGCCGCCGATGCCGGCCAGCACCACCAGCCCGAACACCGGATCGCGCCGCACACCCACCATCAGTTCGCCCCAGCCGCGCACCATGCGGGCCACCAGCACGCCCTCGAAAGGCAGGCTGGCGTCGGCACGTGCCAGCGCCGCCTGCATCGCGGCAAAGGCCTTGCGTACCGCGGCGGCGTCCGTCAGGTTGAGCGCCACGCCGCCTACGTCGCTCTTGTGCAGCACCTGTGCCGAGCACAGCTTTACCGCCACCGGGTAGCCGATGCGCTGCGCCAGCGCCACGGCTTCATCAGCGTCACGCGCAAGTCCGTGCGCGGCCACTGGCACACCGGCGTCCGCCAGCAGCCGCATGGCGTCGAACTCCGACAGCGCGCTGGCATCGTCCGGCACATCGCACAGGAGCGCGGCGACCGGCGCCGCGGCCTCGGCAACTGGCACGCTTGCGGCGGCTTCCCACGCTGCCGCGCGGGCCAGCGCGGCCACGGCCTCGATGGCGTGGGCAGGTTCGCGGAACACCAGGCAGCCATGCGCTTCCAGCCACGCCCGCTTGTCGTCGTCGACCACGCCGGAAAGCAGCAGCGGCGCAGCGCGCTTGTCCTCATGCAGCGCGCCGATGGTGCGCTGCAGTTCTTCCCACAAACGCGGCGCGTTGGCGCCACCGGCGAGGAAGGCCACCACGCTGCCGTACTCGCCGCAGGTGGCCACGCCGGCCATCGCGTCGAGCAGCACGGCGGGCTGGGCCACCACCTGCCCCGTCACATCGATCGGGTTGGCGGTGCTGGCAAAGGGGATGCTCATGCGCAGCGCCTTGGCGGCTGCCGCGGGCATGGGCGGCATGGGCATGCCAAGCTCTTCGGCGCGATCGGCCATCATGATGCCGACGCCGCCGGACACGGTGACGATGGCCACCGGCGCCACCGCGTCGGCCATCAACCCGCTCGGGCTGTCCCAGCGCGCCGGCCGGCGCCCGCGTGACAGCGTGTAGCCGAGGCGGAAGAAGTCCTCGAGCG
Source organism: Cupriavidus sp. 05L411 (assembly GCF_056398045.1). Lineage (NCBI taxonomy): Bacteria > Pseudomonadati > Pseudomonadota > Betaproteobacteria > Burkholderiales > Burkholderiaceae > Cupriavidus > Cupriavidus sp. 05L411. Next base: position 32,032 of record NZ_JBFTOQ010000056.1, read on the forward strand.
TATGGGCACGATGCACGCCGTACTCGTCGAACACCGCCTGATACACCGCATCTTCTCCTGCCAGGCTGGCCGTGTGCGACTGCGCCGAACACGCGCCTGCCTCGGTGGTGCCCACCTTGGTGATCACCACCGGCTTGCCGGCAGCACGCGCGGCGGCCAGCGCCTGGCGCAAGCGCGCGCCATCGCGGCAGCCTTCCATATACGCCAGGATCACGCGGGTATCTTTGTCCTGCGCCATCCACTCGATCACATCGGCCACCTGCAGGCCGGCCTCGTTGCCAGTGGTCACCCAATGGCTCAGGCCCAGCCCGGCCTCGCGCGCCAGCGCAAAGGCGTAGGCGCCAAACGCGCCGCTCTGGCTGACCAGCCCCACGTCGCCCGCAGGCGGCACGCCAGTCAGCGGGATCGGCGAGAAGGTGGCAAACATGCGCTCGCGCAGATTCATCACGCCCAGGCAATTGGGGCCGAGCAGGGCCACGCCGTGGCGGCGCGCGCTCTCGGCCAGCGCCACTTGCATGGCCAGGCCCTCATCGCCCACTTCGGCAAAACCCGAGGTGAAGAAGATCGCGGCGCGCGTGCCGTTTCGCGCCAGTTGCGCCATCACGGATTCCGTCGCCACCGCCGGCACCGCCACGATGGCCAGGTCGACGGGCTGGCCAATCGCGGCCAGCGTCGCGTAGGCGGGCAAGCCCTGGATCTCGCCGGCGGTGGGATGCACGGGAAAAATACGCCCGGCGTAGCCGAGCTCGCGCAGCAGGCGAATCGGCATGCCGCCCACCTTCTCGGGCTGCGTGGACGCGCCGATGACCGCGACCGAACGCGGTTTCAGCAGGAAATCTAGATTGGGCATGGCGTTGTCTCCGGATGGCCTTGAGTGGCTTGTCTTGTTTGCGCCTGTGCCGGCGCTGTGTGTGTGGCTTCGTATGCGTTCGTGTAGCTTCGTGTGCCTTGCTCTGCCGGCCCGGCTATTGCCGCAGGCCCGTCATGGATTCGATGGTGCGGGTCATCTCCATCAGCAGCGGCGCGATCTTCTTTTCCAGCATGCCGCGCCGCATTTGCGAGCCGGCGATCGCGCAGTTGAACAGCAGCGGGCGGTTCAGGTAGACGATGCGCGAGTACACGCCCACGCCATGCACGCCGCTGCCGGCGTCGCCTTCATTGATGGCAAAGCCACGCTTGGGGTAATGCGCCACGTTGTGGCAAATGGTGTCGTAGCAGGCGGCATACTCCTCGGCGCGCTCGTGGCGCGCGGCCTGCATCAGTTGCTCGAACTCGCTCTTGGAAAGCGTGCACAGGAAGGCACGGCCCATCGCTGTGCTCAGCACCGAGCGCACCGCGCCCACGCCGGGGCGTGCCGCCGTGCCCTCGTGATGCGTGCAGCTCTGCAGATAGGTCACGTCCAGCCGATGTGCCACGCCCATCGATACGGCGCCTTCGATACGATCCGCCAGTGCCTGCATCAGCGGGCGTGCCACATGACGCACCGGCAGCCCGGTCAGGTAGGGATAACCCAGGGCCAGCACCTGGGCGCCGACGAAATACTTGTCGAGCTTGGGATCCCAATCCAGGTAGCCCAGCTCGAACAGCGTGCGGCAGATGCGCGACACCGTGGCGCGTGGCATCTGCAGGCGCTCGGCGAGCTCGCCGTTACCAAGCGGACGCGGCTCGTCGATGAAGCAGCGCAGCAAGGCAAAGCCCTTGGCCAGCAAGCCACCGAAGGACGGGTCCTCTTTCCTGCGCTCGGCTATGAACTGTTCGACCGACGTGTTCATCTTGTCTCCTTGCACCGCAGTGTGGGCGGCGTCATTTTCTGTGTCAAAGAACGGAATGTATTTCCACATATTGGAAATGTAGACCGTTTCTTGACGAAACGCCGTGGTAACCATATGGTTCACAAAACCGAATCAGAATTCGCATACGGAATTAACATGGCCCTCTCGTCCTCTGCCGCGTCCCCCGCCAAGCCGTCCAAGGGGACTTCCGCATTCCCTACCGTAGCGACCCCGTCGATCCTGCAGCCACCGCGCCAACGCCGTGCGCGCGAGACCGAGCAGGCTCTGCTGGACGCCGGCCGCGAACTGCTGGCGCAGCGGGATTTCTCCGCGGTGTCGGTTGCCCAGATCGCCTCCGCCTGCGAAGTGTCGGTCGGGGCCTTCTACGGCCGCTTCCGCGACAAGCAGGCGTTCTTCGAATCCCTGCGCGCGCTGGTGATGCAGGAAACCGGCGATTCCGTGGCGCGCTACCTGCGCGTGGAACGCTGGGAAGACGTGCCCACCGATGTGATGCTGGAAAAAATCATGCGCTACGTGGTGGTCGGCTGCCACGCCAACCGCGGCGTGATCAAGGCATCGCTCAAGCACGCCTCCGTCCGCCCGGAAGAGTGGCTGCCGCATCGCGAAAGCGGGCAAGCCGTGGTGGAACGCATGGTGGCGCTGCTGGTGCCGCGCATGCCGGTGCCGCCGGAGCAGGCGGAGATGCGCGTGCGCTTTGCCATGCAAGCCGTGTTCAGCATCGTGGTCAATGCCATCCTCAACGACGCCGGCCCGCTGCCGCTCGACGACGAACGGCTGCCCGGCGAGATGACCCGGCTGGTGGCCGGCTACCTGGCGCTGCCGGCCTGACGCCATAGCGCCACTACGCGCGGTCCTGCGCGTTCTTTCCCGTCTCAAAGCCTGACCCGATATTGGCGCGCGCATTTTGCTCGGAGCGCGCGCCGGATCCTATAAAACCCCGAGGAGACAAGACATGACAATACGCAGCCCGTTCTGCGGGAAGGCCGCCGTCCTGCTGGCCTGCGCCTGCGCGGCACTGCTGCCGCTGGCAGCCCAGGCGCAAGCCAGCTATCCCGCCAAGCCCCTGCACCTGATCGTGCCCTACCCGGCCGGCGGCCTCACCGACACGCTCTCGCGCACGCTGGCCGAAGGCCTGGGCAAGCGGCTGGGACAAACCGTGGTGGTGGAGAACAAGGGCGGCGCCGGCGGCATCATCGGCACCGACTACGTGGCCAAGTCGGCGCCCGATGGCTACACGCTGCTGCTGACCATCCCCGGTCCCATCACCGCCAATCTCGCCCTCTACAAGAAGCTGCCCTACGACCCGCGCACCGACCTGCGCCAGGTGTCCGACATCGCCATGGCGCGCACGGTGCTAGCCGTCAACGGCACGCTGCCGGTGAAGACCGTGGCGGAACTGATCGCTTATGCCAAGAAGGAACCCGGCAAGCTGCGCATGGGCTCCTGGGGCCCGGGCACACAGCCGCACACCATCCAGGCCTACCTAGACAAAACCTACGGCATCGATATCCTGCACGTGCCGTATCGCGGCGAAGGCCCGATGGTGAGCGACCTGCTCGCCGGCCAGGTCAACATGACGGTTGGCTCGGTAACCTCGCTCAAGCAACACTTCGCCAGCGGCAAGCTGCGAGCGCTGGCCGTCACCGGCACACGGCGCGCCAAGGCCTTGCCCGACGTGCCGACCTTTGCCGAAGCCGGCTATCCCGACGAGCCGTACAAGCTGACCGGCCCCATCACGCTGCTGGTCCCGGCACGCACGCCCGGCGACATCGTCGAGCGCCTGGGCCGCGAGGTGAGCGCACTGGTGAAGACGCCGGAGATCAGCCAGCGCATCGAGGACATGGGTGCAGAGCCGATCGGCAACCTGCCGGCAGAAGCCGTGGCCGCCTACAAGGCCTACCTGCCGGGCGTGCTCAAGCTGACCGCGGAGACCGGCGTCACGCTGGACTAAGGCCGGACTCAGGCTGGACTGACCCCGCCGCTGTGCAACGTGATAGTGCAGCGGGATAATGCAGCGCGGCAATGACCGCTATGAATCCGGCGCGGCTTAGCTTGGCCGCCGCGCCCGGCACTCATACAATGGCTGCACCCCGCGCGGCGCCCCCGCGTTCGCGTGCCGATTCCCCTTTTACCGCTTCCCGGGTGCCTACCGGCGCCGACATCACGCATGGCAACGCTCTTCCTGGTACGGCACGGTCAAGCCTCGTTCGGCGCCGCCAACTACGACTGCCTCTCCGACACCGGCCGGCAACAGGCCCGCTGGCTGGGCGAATACTTCCGCGAGCGCGGCGTCGCATTCAAGCGGGTGGTGGCCGGCTCTCTGGTGCGCCAGCAGGACACCGCGCTGGAGATCCTGGCCGGCATGGGCACCGGCGATGTGCCGGTCCAGACGAACATCGAAACCCACCTCGGCCTTAACGAATACGATGGCGAAGCGCTGTACCGCAGCCATACCGGCGGGGCGGATCATCGCGCGCACCAGAACGCGGACTACAACGACTACTGGCGCACATTCCGCGCGGCGTATCAGGCCTGGACGCTGGATCAGCTGGTGGGCATGCCGGAATCATGGGCGGAGTTTGGCGGGCGGATCCGCGATAGCTTGTTGCATGCCACGCAAGGGGCTTCGCGGGAGGATGCGGTGTTGGTTGTCAGTTCCGGCGGGGCGATCGGGCGGGCTACCGCGGATTTGCTGGGTGCGCCGGCGCAGACTGCGATCGAGTTGAATTTGCAGTTTCGGAATACGGCGTTTTGCGAGATTATTTCTGGGCGCGGGATGCAGCGGTTGCTTAGTTTTAATAGTTTGCCGCATTTGGATCGGGTTGATCGGCGGGATGCTATTACGTTTGCTTGAGGGGTGCCGGGCCGGGGTTGGCTGGCGATTTTGGTCGGTTTTTCTGCGGCGTTGGCTTTTGCACCCAAGGTGCCGTACGACATTGTCCTGCGGGGTTGCTGTTTCTTTAAGCGGCGTTGGCTTTTGTACCCAAGGGCCATACGACATCCCCCTGCGGGGGCTGCCGGTCACTCTTCTTTGCGTCGGCAAAGAAGACTAACGAGAAGAAAGCCGACCCTGCCGGGTGCAGAGCAATCGGGCTTATGTGGGGC
>NZ_JBFTOQ010000057.1:0-33602 GCF_056398045.1 Cupriavidus sp. 05L411
GACCTTGGCACGGATGACTTTCTGTTCCTGAGTCATGGCGGACTCCTTGTGGATTCCGCCGCACACTGGCACTCCGGGCTACGCCCTTCGCACCAACGTGCGGCGGCATGGATAACCAACCACTGTCAGATTTAGTCTAGGCTATTACATTTCAATCATCCCGCGATGTCCGCATCCCTGTTGCCCCGGGCCGCAGCCACTGGAGAAGTAAGCGGAACACAGGTCCTCCGCCTCCATTTCGTTGGACTCAACCGCCAGCCCGGGCGAAATCGTGATGCCGGGCATATCGCGACAGAAACAAAAAGACCCCACATTTCCGAAAATGTGGGGTCTGCCCGCAACCGGAGCGCCGCTTCGCGGCGGCGCTCCGTTCACCCTGAAACTCAAGCCACCCGCTGCGCCGTCTCCGGATGCCGGAACTGCTCAAGCAGCGCCGTCCAGCGCGTACGCACCTTCGCCAGGTTGTCGTCCTTGACGTGCCCGAAGCCGCGAATGTCGTCGGGCAGGCAGGCCAGCGTGATCGCGGTCGCGTGATTGGCTGCGCTCAAACCACGCGTCAGCTCCTCCAGCAACGCACGATACTCGCCAATCAGCGCGCGTTCGGTGCGGCGCTCGGCGGTCTTGCCGAACACATCGAACATGCCGCCGCGCAGGCCTTTGAGCTTGGCCAGCACGCCGAAGAGCTTCATGGTGGAGGGACCGAAGCGGCGCTTCACAAGATGCCCCTTCTCGTCGCGCTTGGCCATCAGCGGTGGTGCCAGCCAGAAACTGAGCTGGTAGTCGCGCCCGGGCTCGCCTTCGAACTGATTGCGCAGCTTGTCGAGGAAGACGGGGTCGGTATAGAGCCGCGCGACTTCGTACTCGTCCTTGTAGGCCATCAGCTTGGACAAGTTGCGTGCCGCCGCTTCGGTCAGCGGCAGCGGCTTGCCACTGCCAACCAGCGCGCTTTCCGCCGTGCGCACACGGTTCACCGCGTCGCGGAAGGCCTGCGCGTAAGCGGCATCCTGATAGGCAGTCAGATGCTCGGCGCGGTGCGCGATCAGCTTTTCCAGCAGGGCGCCGGAGGAGGTGGGCAGCTTGACCACTTCCGCGCCTTCGGCGGTGTTGCGCAGCTTGCCGGTGAGCGACAGCACGTGCTCCGGGTCGTGCGCCATGTGGCGGCCCCAGTCGAAGGCAGCCTTGTTCTTTTCCACCGCTGTGTCGTTGAGCTCGATGGCGCGCACCAGCGCGTCCAGCGATAGCGGCAGCCAGCCCTTTTGCCAGGCGTAGCCCAGCACCAGCGGGTTGGTGAAGATGGCGTCGCCGATCAGCGCCACGGCCAGGCCGCTGGCGTTGATGAAGTCGCAAGCTTCGCCCACGGCGTTGCGCACATCCTGTTCCGCCGACAGGCCGGGGAACTGCCACTTGGGATTCTTGATGAACTCGGCGGTGGGCGTCTGTGCCGTGTTGACGATGGCGCGCGTGCGTCCTACCTGGGTCTTGGAGATGACATCGTCGGTGGCGCTGACGATGGCATCGCAGCCAATCACCAGGTCCGCTTCGCCCATGGCGATGCGGGTGGCGTGGAGCTGGTCCGGGTGCGCGGCAATCTGCACGTGCGAGAGCACCGCGCCGCCCTTTTGCGCCAGGCCGGCCATGTCGAGCACGGTTACGCCCTTGTTTTCCAGGTGCGCGGCCATGCCGAGCAGGCCGCCGATGGTGACCACGCCGGTGCCGCCCACGCCCGTGACCAGTACGCCGTAGGGATGCTCAAGGCCGGGCAGCGCCGGTTGCGGCAAGGCCGGCAGGTTGTCCATCGACACGCCGTGGCGCTCGGGCTTCTTCACCTGTGCGCCTTCTGCCGTGACGAAGCTCGGGCAGAAGCCGTTGACGCACGAGAAGTCCTTGTTGCAGGACGACTGGTTGATCTGCCGCTTGGTGCCAAGCTCCGTTTCCAGTGGCTCCACCGACAGGCAGTTCGACTTCACCGAGCAGTCGCCGCAGCCTTCGCAGACCGCGTCGTTGATGAAGGCGCGCTTGGCCGGATCGGGGTAGGTGCCGCGCTTGCGGCGCCGGCGCTTTTCGGTGGCGCAGGTCTGGTCGTAGATCAGGATGGTGGCGCCGGGCACCTCGCGCAGCTCGCGCTGGATCTTGTCGAGCTCGTCGCGGTGGTGCACTTCCACGCCTTGCGGCAGCTTGATGGCGGCGCTGTATTTTTCAGGCTCGTCGGTGACGACGACGATCTTCTTCGCGCCCTCGGCCGCCACCTGGAAGGCCACATCCTGCACCGACAGCTTGCCGTCGATCGGCTGGCCGCCGGTCATGGCGACYGCGTCGTTGTAGAGGATCTTGTAGGTGATGTTGACGCCTGCCGCGATCGATGCGCGAATCGCCAGCAGGCCGGAGTGGAAATAGGTGCCGTCGCCCAGGTTGGCGAACACATGTTTGTCGCCGGCGAAGGGTGCTTGCCCGATCCATGCCACGCCTTCGCCGCCCATCTGGCTGAAGGTGCTGGTGCTGCGGTCCATCCACACCGTCATGTAGTGGCAGCCGATGCCGGCCAGCGCGCGCGAGCCTTCGGGCACGTTGGTGGAGGTGTTGTGCGGGCAGCCCGAACAGAACCAGGGCTTGCGCTCGGCCGCCACGCGCGGCACGGCCATGGCTTTTTCCTTGGCCTCGATCACCGCGATGCGCGCGGCAATGCGCGCGCGCACGTCGGAGGGCAGCTCGAACTTGTCGAGCCGCGTGGCGATGGCGCGGGCGATGATGGCGGGCGACAGTTCATAGTGCGCCGGCAGCAGCCAGTTGCTCTGCGGGATCGACCATTCGCCGCCTGCGTTGTCTTTTTCGTCGAACTTGCCGTAGACCTTGGGGCGCACGTCGTCGCGCCAGTTGTAGAGCTCTTCCTTGAGCGCGTACTCCATGATCTGGCGCTTTTCCTCGACCACCAGGATTTCCTGCAGGCCTTCGGCAAAGGCGCGCGCGCCGTGCGCTTCCAGCGGCCACACGCAGCCCACCTTGTACAGGCGGATGCCGATGCGTGCGCAGGTCTCATCGTCCAGGCCCAGGTTGGCCAGCGCCTGGCGCGTGTCGAGATAAGCCTTGCCGCCGGTCATGATGCCGAAGCGCGCATGCGGCGAATCGATCTCGATGCGGTCGATCTTGTTGGCGCGCACATAGGCCAGGCCGGCGTACCACTTGTAGTCGAGCAGGCGCGCTTCCTGTTCCAGCGGCGGATCGGGCCAGCGGATATTCAGGCCGCCCGGCGGCAGGATGAAATCCTGCGGCAGCACGATCTCCACGCGATGCGGATCCAGCTCCACCGATGCCGATGACTCCACCACATCGGTCACGCATTTCATCGACACCCACAGGCCGGAGTAGCGGCTCATGGCCCAGGCATGCAGGCCGTAGTCGAGATACTCCTGCACGTTCGAGGGATAGAGCACCGGCAGGCCGCAGGCCTTGAAGATGTGCTCGGACTGGTGCGCCAGCGTGGATGATTTGGCGGCGTGGTCGTCGCCCGCCAGCACCAGCACGCCGCCGTGCTTGGAGGAGCCGGCCGCGTTGGCGTGCTTGAAGACGTCGCTCGTGCGGTCCACGCCCGGGCCCTTGCCGTACCACATGCCGAACACGCCCTCGAACTTGGCGTCCGGATACATATTCACCTGCTGCGAGCCCCATACCGAGGTGGCAGCCAGGTCTTCATTCAATCCCGCCTGGAACACGATGTCGTGCGCGGCCAGATGCTGCTTGGCCTTCCATAGCGACTGGTCCAGCGCGCCTAGCGGCGAGCCGCGGTAACCAGAGATAAAGCCGGCCGTGTTCAGGCCGGCGGCGCGGTCGCGCTCGCGCTGCAGCATCGGCAGGCGTACCAGCGCCTGCGTGCCGCTGATATAAACGCGGCCACGCTCCAGCGTGTATTTGTCTTCCAGGGAAACGTTTGCGAGCGCGCGGCGGATGGCGTCGCTGACCGGAGGGGTCAGGGGGGCATTCATAGGTGCTCCTCTATGGGGCATGCAGTCGGGATCGCCGACTCACTTCAGTTGTGGGCGACCGTTTTCCGCCTCTTGTGAAGGCGGAAAACGGCCGTGTCTCGTTGCAGCATGGTAGCACCGCCCCCAAGGGGGCGGCACCTTGCGACGCAGCAAAAAGCGCGCCCGCCACAGGCGTGCTTTCCCGAATGGACACGCTTCGCGTGTACACTGCGTTGCAAACAGGTTTACGCAACAAACGGGCAGATGCGGACCGTGCGCCATATCTTCAGGGATTGTGCCCCGGTGCAACCCGCCCCATCCGAGGCCGACCGGCCTCCAGGACCCAACATGACTATTTCCTCCCGCCAGGGCACTGCGACCCTGGCTGTGCTGATCGACGCCGACAATGCGGCGCCCGCCATCGTCGAAGGCCTGCTGGCCGAAGTCGCCAAGTACGGCGTAGCCGCCGTCAAGCGGATCTACGGCGACTGGACCAAGCCCAACCTGGCCGGCTGGAAGGAGCGCCTTCTGTCGCACTCCATCCAGCCGATCCAGCAGTTCCGCTACACGGTCGGCAAGAACGCCACCGACAGCGCGATGATCATCGACGCGATGGACCTGCTGTACACGGGCCGCTTCGACGGCTTCTGCATCGTCTCCAGCGACAGCGATTTCACCCGCCTGGCCTCGCGCATCCGCGAGCAGGGCTTGACCGTGTACGGCTTTGGCGAACGCAAGACGCCCAAGCCCTTCGTCACGGCCTGCGACAAGTTCATCTTTGCCGACGTGCTGCGCAGCGACGCCGACACCGACACCGATACGGAAGCCGACGGCGCCGCCGCGCCCGCGCGCAAGCGCAACAGCGGCGAACTGCGCCAGGATTCGCGCCTGGTGCGCCTGCTGCAAAGCGCCTCGCAAGCGGTCTCCGACGAAGACGGCTGGGCCACGCTCGGCGGCATGGGTAACCACATCGCCAAGCAGGCACCCGAGTTCGACTCGCGCAACTACGGCTACGGCAAGCTCTCCGAGCTGGTAGCTGCCACGGGCCTGTTCGAAGTCGAGACCCGCAACGGCAACAACAACAAGACGTTGTGGGTGCGCCTGAAGCGCCGTTCCAAGTCCGGCGAAGCCGAGCCCCGCCAGGGCGACGAGCGCCAGGCTGAGAATCGCCAGCCAGAGAACCGCCAGCCCGAGAACCGCCAGGGCGAGAACCGCCAGGGCGAGAACCGCCAGGGCGAGAACCGCCAGGGCGAGAACCGCCAGGGCGAGAACCGTCAGGGCGAGAACCGCCAGGGTGAGAACGCCCAGGCAGAAAGCCCTCAGGCTGAGAACCGCGAGAACCGTGACAACCGCGAGCGGCGCGAGAATCGCCGCAACAAACGGCGTGGTGGCGATCGCCAGCCTTTCCCGCAGCAACAAGGCGCACGGCCGGAGCGTGCGCAGCAGGCCGCACTGCCTGTGCAGCCCGCGCCGGTGCCCGAATTTGCAGCTCCCGCCCCCGCCGCTCCTGTTAGCGAAACCGCCCCGTCGTTCGTGGTCGATCCGATGGACGTGCTGGAGCGCGTGGAGCAGGCTCACAACGGCGCCGAGTCCGAGGACGAGCAGGACGACGCCGATGCTGGCGAAAACGGCGAATCGAACGGTGGCCGCCGCCGCAAACCGCCCAAGCCCGAGGTCACGCTGAGCGAGATCCCGTGGCCGATCGACAGCTCGATCTTTGTGGCACCGTCGTCCACCGTGGTGGCGGCGGTCGTCGAAGCCGCTGAAGTCATCGAGATTGTCGAGGTGGCGCCGGTCGTGGAAGCGGTCGAGGTTGCCGAGGTCGTCGAAGTCGCTCCGGTTGTGGAAATCGCCGAGGTGGTCGAGGTTGCCGAGCCGGTCGAGCCCGTGGTTGAGGTCAAGGCGAAGGCCAAGGCCCCGGCCCGCGCGAAGAAGACGGCTGCACCCGCCAAGAAGGCTGCCGCACCGGCCAAAAAGGCAGACGCACCCGCCAAGAAAGCGGAAGCACCAGCCAAAAAGACCGCTGTAGCCGCCAAGAAGGCTGCTGCGCCGGCCAAGAAGGCTGCCGCTCCCGCCAAAAAGGCTGCGCCTGCAGCCAAGAAGGCAGCCGCTGCCGCGCCGGCCAAGCGCGTACCGAAGAAAACGGCGAAGGCTGCTGAATAAGCCACACTCGTCAGAACGCAAAACGGCGCCGCAAGGCGCCGTTTTGCATTTCGGCAGCTTGCGCCGCCAGCCGCATGATTACCGTACCAACTGGTTGATCTCGATGATTGGCATCAGCACCGCCAGCACGATCAGCAGCACCACCACGCCCATGCTGAGGATCAGCAGCGGTTCGAGCAGGCTGGTGAGGAACAGCGTGCGGCGCTCCAGCTCCGCGCCTTCGCCCTGCGCCGCGCGCTCCAGCATGATCGGCAGGTTGCCGGTGGCTTCGCCGGAGCGGATCAAATGCACCAGCACGGAAGGAAACTGGTTCTGCGCCGCCAGCGCGCGTGCCAGCGATGCGCCTTCGCGCACCCGCGTGGTGGCGTCATCCACATTGGCCTTGAGCGCCTCGTTGGTCAGCGTTTCCCCGGCTGCCTGCAGGCTGCGCAGGATGGGCACGCCAGCGGATACCAGGATGGCGAGCGTGCTGGCGAAGCGTGCGGTGTTATAGCCGCGGATCAGCTTGCCGACCAGCGGCGCGGTCAGCAGCCAGCGGTGCCACTCCAGGCGCACACCGGGCTGGCGCAGCAGGCTGCGTATGCCCAGGCTCACCGCCACGATGAACGCCAGCGCGGCCCACCACCAGTTGCGCACGAAATCCGACAGCGCCAGCATGATGATGGTCAGCGTCGGCAGCTTCTGCTTGGTGTTGGCGAAGACGCTTACCACCTGCGGCACCACATAGGACAGCAGGAAGATCACGATGGCGAACGCCACCACGGTGACGATGGCGGGGTAGGTAAAGGCCAGCCGGATCTTGGCTGTGAGCGAGTTGCGCGTCTCGATATAGTCCGCCAGCTTTTCCAGCACCAGGCCGAGGTGGCCCGAGTGCTCGCCGGCGGAAACCAGCGCGCGGTAGATATCCGGAAAATCGCGCGGATGGTGCAACAGCGCCACCGAGAGCGAGCTGCCGCCGACCACGTCCGCGCGGATGCCGGCCAGCAGCTCGTGCACATAGCTGCGCTCGGCCTGGTCGGCCAGCGCCGCCAGTGCTTCGTCCAGCGGCAGGCCAGCCACGATCAGGCTGGCGAGCTGGCGCGTGAACAGCGCTTGCTCTTGCGTGGAGAGCCGGCGCACGAAGGCAGCGGTGCTGCTTTTCTGCACGCCGCCGACGCCTGCCAGTGGATCCACATTGAGCGGTGTCAGGCCGCGCGCGCGCAACTGGCCGCGGGCCTGCTTGGGGCTGTCGGCTTCGATGACGCCGCGATCGGTCTTGCCGGCGGCGTCGACGGCCTCGTAACGATAGGCTGGCATGTCTCTGGGCTCGCCCTTAGTCGCGCGTGACGCGCAAGACTTCTTCCAGCGCGGTCGCGCCCGAGTCGATCCAGCGCTGCGCATCGCGGCGCATGGTGTGCATGCCGCGCGCCAGGGCCACCTTCTTGATCTCGGATTCGGCCGACTGGCGGTGGATCATGGTGCGGATCTCGTCATCCACGCTGAGCAGCTCGTACACGCCCATGCGCCCCTGGTAGCCCGAGTGGCCGCATTTGTCGCAGCCCACCGCATGCCACACGCGTTGCAGCGGTTTGTCTTGCGCCAGCAGCACGTCGGCTTCGTCGGGTGTGACTTCGATCACTTCCTCGCGCTTGCAGTGCTGGCACAGCCGGCGTACCAGCCGCTGCGCCAGCACGCCGAGCAGCGATGACGAYAGCAGGAAGGGCTCGATGCCCATGTCGACCAGCCGCGTCACCGCCGARGCCGARTCRTTGGTGTGCAGCGTGGCCAGCACCAGGTGGCCCGTCAGCGAGGCTTGCACCGCGATCTGCGCGGTTTCCAGGTCGCGGATTTCGCCGATCATCACCACGTCCGGATCCTGGCGCAGGATGGCCCGCAGCGCCTTGCCGAAGGTCATGTCGATGCGCGGGTTGACCTGGGTCTGGCCAATGCCGTCGAGGTCGTACTCGATCGGGTCTTCCACCGTCATGATGTTGGTGGTGCGCGCATCGAGCCGCGACAGCGCGGCGTACAGCGTGGTGGTCTTGCCCGAGCCGGTCGGCCCGGTCACCAGCACGATGCCGTGCGGCTGGCGGATCAGGTGATCGAAGCCGCCCAGCGTGCCCGGCGCCATGCCGAGCTTGGCGAGATCGAGGCGGCCGGCCTCCTTGTCGAGCAGACGCAGTACCGCGCGCTCGCCGTGGCCAGTGGGCAGCGTGGAGACGCGCACGTCCACGGGACGCCCGCCCACGCGCAGCGTGATGCGGCCGTCCTGCGGCAGGCGTTTTTCCGCGATGTCGAGCTGCGCCATGATCTTGATGCGCGAGATCAGCGCGCCGTGCAGCGCCTTCTTCGGGCGCACCACGTCGCGCAGCGTGCCGTCCACGCGAAAGCGCACCACCGAGGATGACTCGAACGGCTCGATGTGGATATCGGAGGCGCCTTCGCGCGCGGCCTGGGTGAGCAGCGCGTTGATCATGCGGATGATGGGGGCGTCGTCCTCGGACTCCAGCAGGTCTTCCACGGCGGGAATGTCCTGCATCAGCCGCGACAGGTCGACTTCGCCCTCCACCTCGCCAACCACCTGGGCGGCGCTGCCGCTGTCCTGGCGGTTGTAGGCCTCGGACATGGCGAGCTCCAGCGCATCGGGCTCCAGCACGCGCAGGCGCAGCGGCCCGTGCACGCGTGCCACTTCGGCCAGCGCTGCGGGCGAGGTGGCGCGGCTGACCCACACCTCCAGGCCGTCGGCGCGCTGGTGCGCGATCAGCAGGCGGGCCTCGCGCGCGAAGCCGTAGGTGACCAGGCGCGCGGCGATGGTCGACGGCGGCTCCAGCGGCTCGTCGGGCATGGTGGCGGGGGCGATGCTTGTGGCCATGGCGAGTCTCAGTTCACCGGGCGGACGGCGTCCACCGTGGCGTTGCCGAGATTGACACCTGGCGGCAGCGGCGTGCCGTTGGCCGCAGGCGCCTGGGCTTGCGGCTGCCTTTGCTGCTGCTGCTGCTGCTGCTGCTGCGATTGCGGCAGCGTCTGCTCCAGCGGCAGCGGACCCGGCACCGGCCCGCGCGAGCGCGGGTCGACGAACGGTGCCATGGGCGCGTCCGCCGGCGGCAGGATCGGCGTGTTGCCGTCGCGCACCATGATGTTGGGCGAGGCGAAGCCCTGCTGCAGGCCGCGCATATAGTCGTAGCGGTCCTGCGTCAGGCGGTCGGTGGCGCCGGCGGTGCGCATCACGTACGGGCGCAGGAACACCAGCAGGTTGGTCTTGCCGCGGTTCTTGTTTTCGTAGCGGAACAGCCCGCCGATCCACGGCAGGTCGCCCAGTCCCGGCACCTTCTGCACGCCGTCGCCGTAAGTGTCCTCGATCAGGCCGCCCAGCACGATGATCTGGCCGTCGTCCACCAGCACGTTGGTCTCGATCGAGCGCACATTGGTGGTCGGGCCCTGGGTGAGGGCGGCAGTGCCCTGCACCACGGACGACGATTCCTGGTAGATCTGCATCTTCACCAGGCCGCCATCGGTGATCTGCGGCTTGACCCGCAGCGTGATGCCGACGTCCTTGCGGTCGAAGGTCTGGAATGGCGTGACTGACGCTGAACTGCCGGTCTGCGCGTAGGAGCCGGTGGTAACCGGGATATTCTGCCCGATCAGGATCTTGGCTTCCTCGTTCTCCAGCGTGATCAGGTTGGGCGTGGACAGCAGGTTGACGCTGCCGTCGGCACCAAGCGCGTGCAGCAGCGCGCCCAGGCCCATCGCCCGGTTGACGATGCCGAGGTTCAGACCGGCCAGATCGGGCACCAGGCCCGAGACGCTCGGAATGGCGGCGGCGCCGTTCGCGTTGATCGCGGCGGCAGCGCCCGTCAGGTTGATGATGTTCTGGCCGCCCGTGCCGAAGTTGGTGCCGGCAAAGACGTTGGTGTTGCTGTTGCGCGAGTTGAGCAGGCCCTGCCACTGGATGCCCAGCTGGCCAGTCTGGGTGGAAGAGACTTCCACGATCATCGACTCGATATAGACCTGCGCGCGGCGGGCGTCCAGATCTTCGATCACCGCGCGCAGGTTGCGGTAGACGGGCTCGCTGGCCGTGATGATCAGCGAGTTGGTGGCCGGGTCGGCCTGGATGATGCCGCCGGTGGTCGGCAACGTGTTGGTGGCGAACGAGTTCGCGAAGGCCGAGCTGCCGCCACCGGATCCCGAGCCGCTGCGCGAGCTGCCGGTGCTGCCACCCGTGTATTGGCCGGTGTTGGGCGTCGAGGTGTTGAGCAGGCCGGTGCCGCCGGCGACGCCCGCCGCACCGGTTGCGCCCTGCGTGCCGGACTGGCTGGTGTTGAAGGAGCTGTCGGCCGCGACGATGGCGCGCAGCGTCTGCGCCAGCTTGGTGGCTTCCGCGTTCTTCAGGGGCACCACCCAGATATTGCCAGGGCGCGCATAGGGCTGGTCGAGCTTCTCGATCAACTGGCGCGCTTGCTGCAGCCGGGCCCGGCTGGAGGCACGGATCATCAGCGAATTGCTGCGCGGCTCCGCCACCACCGAGGTGCGCAGGCTGGCGTCGGCGCCTGCCACGGCCCCGCCAGCAGCGCCGGCGGAACCCGGGTCCAGCAGTTTTTGCAGCACCAGCGCGGTATCGCTGGCGATGGCATTCTTGAGCGGCACGAGTTCGACCTCGCCCGAGGCCGGCGCGTCGATGGCGGCGATGATGCGGCCAAGGCGCTGCAGGTTCTCGGCGTAGTCGGTAATGACCAGCGTGTTGTTGGCCGGGTAGGCGGTGATGGTGTTGTTCGGCGCAATCATCGGGCGCAGCACCGGCACCAGGTTGTTGGCCGACTCATAGTTGAGGCGGAACACCTGGGTCACCACCTGGTCGCCGCGGGACCTGCCGCTGCCGACCACGATGGGCGAGCCCTGCAGCTTGGCGTCGGCTTCCGGCACCACCTTGGTGAAGCCGTTGCTCTCGACCATCGCATAGCCTTGCATGCGCAGCACCGAGCCCAGCGTTTCCAGCGCCTGCGAGCGCGACACCGGCTGCTCGGTCACCAGGTTCACCGAGCCTTTCACGCGCGGGTCGATGACGAAGTTCTTGCCGGTCGCCTGCCCCACCGCCTTCACCACCGATTCCAGGTCGGCATTGACGAAGTTGAGCACGACCTGGTCGCGGTTGCGCGGGGTCAGGTCGGGCGGCTGGCCTGGCTGGGCCGCTGGCTGGCTCGGTTGCTGGGCCCACAGCGGCGCGGGTGCCAGCAGGGAGAGGCCGCATAGCAGCGCGGTGGCGCGGGCGCAGCGGGTCTTGAGCGAAGGTCGAAGGGCTTGGGTTTTCATATTCGGTTCCGGGCTGCGGGCATCGGCGCGAAGGTTTCGCGCCGATGCCGGGATCAGAAGCGCAGCCGTGTCACATTGTCCTCACGTCGTCCCAGCAGGCTCAACAGGCCCACCAATTGCGTAGCGGTGTCGGGGTCGGCATCGGCCGTGCCCTCGAAGCGCGCCTGGCGGCCCAGGGTGCCGCTGCCCTGCAGGTGCAGTGGCCCGGCGAGGGTAGTCAGTTGCAGCTTGCCGTCGGCGCCCGACCAGTCGATCTCGGCGCGGTAGCTGCCAAGCGGGCGCACCCGGCTGACGGCCGATGATACTTGGTCAAGGCGTACGGTCAGGTGGCCGGTCATGCCACCCGCGCCGCCTGCGCCGCCCGGCTCGCTGGCACGGGCAAAGAACCGGCCTTGCAGGCCGGACCAGTCAATGCGCATCAGCCCGTCGGGTCGCAGGGTATTGAACGGGGCGCCGACGCCTTCGAGCAGCGCTRCCGGCATGCGGATGGCGCCGGCCTGGGCGGTCCAGCCGAGCGGGGTCACCGCCACGGCGACCGGGCCGCTCATGGCCTCGGTATGGCTGACCACCATGCGCAGCGTGCCGGTCAGCAACGGCCAGAAGGCCACTGACCATTGCAGCCGCCCGGGCAGCACCGTGGCGGTCTCGCTGCCAGCGCCGGCCGACAGGGCCAGGGTGGCGCTGCCGTTCCACAGCGAGCCATCGGCATCGGCCAGCAGCACGCGGCGCTGGCTCTGGCTGGCGATGCCATCGGCGATCCATGCCGCGGGAAATGCCGCCAGCACGGTCAGCGCGACGGTGACGCAGCCAAGCGCCAGCCAGCCCGCGCGTTGCCAGCCACGGGGGCTGGCAACGCGGCGGCGGGCGAGCCTCAGGGCTTCCAGGCGCGCCATCAGCCGCGCCCGCCCGGATTTGCCGCGGGGCCTTGCAGGGTGGCGGTGACGTTCACCAAGGCGGTGGCGCCCACGTAGACGATGCGGGTATCGATCACCTTGAGGCGCTGTTGCTGGCGCACGTCCTGCAGCCAGCTCGCCACGGAGCCGAAGGGCACCTTGTCGAGCTGCACCTGCACGCTGTTGTCGCCGGTGCCATTGAGGCGGGTGGCCTTGAGGCCGTGCTGGGCAAGGCTCTCCTGCAAGGCCTGGTTGAGCGCCTCGCCGCGCAGCGACGGGGCCGGGCTGGCTGCCAGGCCCCGTGCTTCCTGCGCCAGCGTTTCCATCTCCGCCGAGTCGCTGCGCAGTTGCGGCAGGCTGCGCAGCAGCTTGTCACGGCCGTCGGCGGCGGGTTCCCAGAGGACGGTGTAGCCGATCACGAGCGCCAGCACGGCGCTGCCGCCGGCCAGGATGGCTTGCTCACGCGGGTTGCGCGCCGACCAGAAGGCGTCGAATTGTTCCTGCCAGCGCTGCGGCACGCGCGGGCGCAGGCGCGCCAGCCGGTCCGCGGCGCGCGCGCGGCCAGCCGGGCTGCGCTGAGTGGCGCGGGGGCCGGGCTTGGATGCGGTGTCTTTCATCGGGTTCACTTGGCGGTCCGCGCTCACAGGCTGGGCTTGATCGACCAGCGCGTGCCGGCCGGTGCGTTGGCGCGCGCGGCGTCGGGCGGGCTATTGTCGGCTTCCATGGCCAGCCCGGACTGGCGCGCCGCGCTGCGCAGCGCGTTGGTGTCGGTGCCAGGCTTGAGCGTGGCGAACAAGGTGTGCCCGCGGTATTCGAGCGCCAGCAGCGCGTCCGGCGCAAGCTGGCGCGCGGCCTGGCCGAAGCGGTCGGCCAGCGGCAGGAAATCGTCGGGCGTGCTGCGCCCGCTTGCCAGGCGCAGCTGGTCGACCTGGCGGCGCATCTGCAGCGGCGGATCGATGACCACGGGGATCTGCGGAAAGGCGCTGCGCAACGTTTGTTCCTGGCCGGCCGCGAGGCGCTGCGCCTCCTGGCGCAGCAGCAGCCAATGCACGTTCATGCCGATCAACTGGACCAGCAGCAGGCCGGCAGCCAGCGCCAGCGGCAGGCGCCAGGCCTTGAGGTTCCAGCGGTCGGCACGGCCCTGGGCGAATTCGAACTGGGCCAGGTCGAGCGCGGGCTCGCGCAGGCTGGCCTGCGCCCCTTCGATCCATACCCGCCAGTCCAGCGCTTGCGCGCCCGGCGGCGCCACCTGCGCCAAGGCGTCCTTTGATGCGTACCAGTCACCGGCGGGGGCGAGTCCCTGCCAGGCGGCGAGCGCCTCGGAGCCTAGCAGCAGGCCATAGCCGGCGTACTCACTGCTGCGCACGGTCAGTTGCCAGTAGCGCGAAAGCTCGGCTGGCGCGGGCACGCCCTCCGTTTCAAACAAGGGCGATGCGCTGGTCAGCGAGGCGGCTTCGAGCGCCAGCGTGGCCGGGGCCGCGCTGGCTGCGGAGGGGTGGCCGACAGAATCCGCGCCGGGCTCGGCGGGCTGCGCCACGGGCTGCTGGGGCAGGCACAACTGCGCCGGCAACACGTGGCGGCGGCGGTGGCGATGCTCGGCAAATGCGTCCAGCACGGCGCGCAGCCAGGCGCGGTCCGTCACCATCAGCAAGCGCCGGCGCGAGCCGCTGGCCGCCTTGCTCTTGCCTTGCAGGGCGTCGAGGGTCGGGCCCACGGCGATATGGCAAGGCTGGGCGTCGGTAGCCAGCACCTCCTCGACCAGGTTCGGCAGCGCCAGCTTGAGCCGCGCCGGCGCGAGCGGCGGCACCGTGGCTCCGGTAAGCAGCACATCGCTGGCCGCCATGATCAGGACCAGGCGTTCGGCGGCAGGCAGTTCGGCGATGGCGGCGTGGCCTTCGCGCAACAGCTGCCCTGCCGCCTGGGGGCCTTGCCGGTGGCTACGGTCAGCGACGGCCGTGCGGACCAGGGCAAACGGCAAGGCACCGAAGTGCCAGGGTTGCGGCTGGTCGTGCGGCCGATGCGGCAGGCGGACGTACAGGGTGGTGCTCAAGATTTCCTTGCTACAGCGCCGATCGTGGCGTCAATGAACGATAGCGGGGGGCATGCGGCCCATGCAGCGGACGGCGCTGCTTGCATGGCGGATGCCGGCTGCGATACTGCCGGCGGCACAGGACAGGCGGGCGCCAGGAGCCGTGGACTACCGCTTCCGCCGGGCCGGAGCATACCTTGCCTGTGTGACGAATTGGCGTCAATACGTATCTGTCTGATACCGCTGGCCAAACGCCCGGGAAGGGCGCCGGCAGGCGTTTCGCGGGGCGCCTGGCGGCCCGGGCCTGCCCCTTGTGGCCACCTACAGTAACCCTTTTCGCCCCGCGCGATCCGACAGCATGATCCCAAAATCCGCCAGCCACGACGGCCACACGGACGAGGGGTTGCACGCATCAGCGCTGCTCCGGCATCCGGTCGATATCGCGTACCCAGACCACCCGGGTGGTGTTGGCATTGCCCAGCACTTCGCCGCGGTAGACCAGCGAGACCTGCATGCGGCTGGCGCGCTCGTGGCGGATCAGCCCGTAGATCAGGAAATAGTGGGTGCGTACGTCGAGCGTGCTGGTGGCGGTGTTGGGGTCGGCCTGCGGCGCCAGTGTGCGCAATTGCGTCTGCAGGTCGCCAACGTTGTTGAAATAGGCGCGGTCGCGCTGGCGCACCACTTCGCGGGCGCGGTCGAGTGGCAGCTTGTCGATCACGGCGGCCAGCACTTCGGCCTCGGCGGTATTGGCATTGACGAGCGTGCGCTCGGGCAGCACGTCGACGAAGGGCGCCAGCGCGGCCACGATCTCCGGCGTGTAGCCCGGAATGGCGAGCAGGTCGTTGACGTCGTCGGGCGCGCGCAGTCCGCGCTGGCTGCCGCCGCTGCCGCCGGCGGCGCTTACCAGGTAGCGGGCGGTCGGTTCGGCCAGCGAGGCGTTCAGGCCCAGCGTCTGCAGCAGGCGGCGATAGATCGCCAGGCTGGGGGCGTCGATGGTGGCGATCCGGCCTTGGGACTCGCTGGCGGTCCACAGCACGAGGTTGGAGAGGTTGAAGCGGGCCTGGGCGTCGAGGATGCGGCCCGACAGGAAGGAGGTTTCGCCTTCCTGGTCGGTGCGCAGGCCGGCGCCGAGGAAGTCCGACAGGCGGGTCTCGGCGATCGGCACTGCCCAGGGCTCGCCGAGCTGGTCCACGCTGGTGCGGCGCTGGTCGTCACGCAGGATCAGGCGGGCCCAGTCGACGGCCGCGCGCTCGATCCAGCTGGCCTGGGCCAGCAGGCGCTGGTTCTCGATGGAGCGGATCTGCACCTGCTGGCGCCAGAGCATGCCGGATACCACCACGACCGCCAGCGTGACCACCAGCAGGGCCGTGACCACGGCGGCGCCGCGCTGGCGGCGGCCGGCCGGCACAAGGGGAGTGATGCGCTTGCTCATAGGCCGGTCATGCAGATTTTCTGGAAGCGCCGCGGCGTGTCGCCGTCGCCCATGCGGGCCGTGAGGTTGAGCTCGATCGCACGCACCGCCGTGGTGGCTACGCCCAGGCTGGCGCTCACGCCGGAGGCGGCCACCGCGCTGGCGCTGGCGTTGCCGCTGAGCAGCGCGGCGGCGATGCGGCCGTTCTCGGCCTGCCAGCCACCGGGTTCGACCCAGACGCGCGCCGACAGGCTGTCGGCATCGCCGACCAGCGGCCGCGCCAGGTTGCCGCCGCCGCCCGCCTGGCGCAGCGTGATCATTGCGGCCTGCACCGCGCTGCGGTTGTCCGCCGGCGGGCTGGCAGCGCGCACCACGGTGTTGCCGTTGAGGCGATAGGCGACGACCTGCCACTGGCTGGGGCGACCCTCGTCGCGGCGGTCGCGCACCATCAACAACAGGCCGTTGCCGAGCTCTACCGGGCTGCCCTGCAGCAGGGTCGGGCTGGTCAGGTGCTCGCAGTCGGACTGGAACTGGCCATATAGCAGCTTGAGCGTATTGAGGCGATTGTCGTGGTCGGTCAGGCGCTCGCGGCCGCGCGTCATCGCGTCCAGGCCGCGCCAGGCGATCACGGCGATCACGGCCAGCAAGGTGATCGCCACCAGCATTTCCAGCAGCGTGAAGCCGCGCATGGCCACAGCCGGGCGCGGCCGCCCAAGGCACTTAAGGCGCCTAAAGCGCTTAACGCGTTTAGAGCAGGTTGCGCGTTTCATTGGGAACGATGGTGACCAGCCAGGCCAGGCGCACGGATTTATCGGCGCCGGACGGGTAGACCGCGATCTCGACGCGGCGGAAAGAGGGGTTGGGCGTGCCCGAGATGGTTTCTTCGCAGTACAGCTCCACACCGCCTTGCGGGCAGGCGTAGCCGCGCGTGCCGGGCTCGGGCCAGGTCTTGGACAGGCGCAGGGTGGCGAGGTGGTTCTCGGCGCTCCACTCGGCCAGCATGCGGGTCTGCAAGGCGGAGCCGGCCTCGATCATCGATCCCATCGCGCGCATGGCGGCGGTCAGCGCCACGGCCAGGATGGTCAGGGCGACCAGCACTTCGATCAGGGTGAAGCCGCGCACCGGCGCACGCCGGGAGGTACGCGAGCAGGGGGGGGATTTTGGGTGGCGCGTCATGGCGTGCTGGCGAAGTAGCGGCCGGCGCCGTCGCTGGCCACGTCGACGCGGATGCCGCCGCGCACCAGCACGACATGCTGGGGACCTTCGATCAGCTCGCGCCCGAACACCAGGCGCGCGCCGCCGTTGCCGCGCCCGCCTTCGGTGACGGCCACGCCGTCGAGCTGCAGGCGCCATTTGGTCGGCGCGAACACGTCCCCGGCGAGCGGGGCCCAGCCGGCCGGCGTGGCTTGCAGGAAACGCCAGCCGACCGTATCGGCCTCCCAGGCGATCGGCCGGGCGCGCAGCTGGGCTTCTTCCTGGGCGAGCTCGAACAGCCGCGCAATGCGCTGTCCGTCGTCGAGCACGCGGCCGCGCTCATTGGGCGCGGCATTGACGGCTACCAGCGAGATCACGATGCCGGCGATCACCATCACCACCAGCAGTTCCAGCAAGGTGAAGCCGCGGCCGCGATGGCCGTGAAGTCGCCCTGCCTGTGGCCAGGTGCTCATGGCTGTGCGCCTGGCCCGGATCATGGCAGTGGTTCCTTATTCCCAGTTGCCGATATCGGCGTCGTTGCCACTGCCGCCAGCCTGGCCGTCGGCACCGAAGCTGAACACGTCGATCTCGCCGCGCACGCCCGGGTTCAGGTACTGGTACGGATGGCCCCAGGGATCCTTGGGCAGCTTTTCCAGGTAGCCGCCACCCTTCCAGTTGTTGGGCACGGGCTCGGTGGTGGGCTTGGCCACCAGTGCCGCAAGGCCTTGCTCGGTGGTGGGATAGCGGCTGTTGTCCAGGCGGTACAGCTTAAGCGCCTGCATGATCGAGGAAATGTCCTGGCGCGCGGCGACGATGCGGGCTTCGTCGGGGCGGCTCATGATCTTCGGGACCACCAGCGCGGCCAGCACGCCGAGGATCACGATCACGACCATGATTTCGATCAGGGTAAAGCCGCGGGCACGGCGGCGGCCGAGGCGGGGTGAAGAGTCGGGAAGGGTGGCAACGTTCCTGCGCATCATGGTTAGCCTTATGGAATATCTGGCGGAGCGCCTGCTTACATCCGCGTTGCATCCGCGTGGCGGCGATCCAGTGGTCAAACAGTATAACCGCCACTTCATGACGACTTTGCGAGCGAGTGCTTGCATGTTCACCCGCGGCAAAACGGCGCGGGATGCGCGAAACGCACTGCCTTGCCTTGGCGTGCCGATGCGTTGCGGGCCTGACGGAGGCAGACAGCTGTCATGCGGCTCTGGTAGGCTTGGTGTTTTGATGCCTACCAGCCCACTTCCGTGCAACTCTCCTTGCGGCCCGCCCTTCGCTTCAACCCCTCCAGCCTCTGGCTGCCGCGACTGGCCGCGCTCGTGCTGTTCGTCGCGCTATGCGCCCTGGCTACCCGCTGGGCGCTGACCTTCAGCGCGATGCATACCATTGCCGTGCCGAACGCGGCCCGCGTGGCGCAGACCGAGGCGGTGGAGACCGGCGCGGCCGGCACGCTGTTTGGCGGCAACGCGCAGTCCGGCGTGCGCGATGTGCAGTTGATCGGGGTGGTAGCCGACATTGGCAGCGGTGCCGGGGCGGCCATTGTCTCGCTGGATGGCGGCCCGGCCAAGGCGGTGCGCGCGGGCACCGCGCTGTCGCCGCAGATCCGGCTGACGGAAGTCCGTGATCGTGGGGTTGTGATCGAGCGCAATGGCGTGCGCCAGGAAATCGCGCTGCCGGTCCCGGCCATCGTCACGCGCGGCCCCGCGGCGGCCCCGCAGCCGGCTTTGCCGGCAGGCGCGGCGGCGCCGCTATCCACGCCGATGCCGGTGCCCGCCACGCCCATCCCAGCACCGCCGCCGCAGTCCCAGGGCGGCAACGAACCTATCTCAGCTAAAGACTGATTTGTAACAGCGCTGCGCCAACTTGTTTACGTTACTTTCAGCGGTTTACGCCGGCGGTGCTTAACTGTGAGCCGCGTAACAACGTATTAGGTGGACCAACTTTCCAGCCTGGCGTGCGCTCTAATCCTTACCAGTCCACCGAGACGAAAAAGGAGCAAAGACATGCAAGGCAATCTCAAGGCACGTTCGATCCGGAATTTCATGGCCGCTTCGGCGGTGTTCCTGGCGATGGGCGGCGCAGCTTTCGCCCAGACCACTGCCCCCGCCGCGCCCGGCCCGGGACCCCAGGCGGGTATGCGCCACCATATGGAGCATGGCGGCGGCATGTGGTTCAAATCGATCGATACCGACGGCGATGGCACAATCTCCAAGGCGGAGGCCGACGCGCTCTTCAACAAGATCGACACCAATCACGACGGCAAGCTCGACAAGAGCGAACTGGCTGCCTATCACAAGACGATGATGGAGCAGCGCCGTGCCGAGATGCGGGCCGAGCTCGATGCCCGCTTCAAGGCGGCCGACAAGAATGGCGACGGTGCGCTGACCAAGGCAGAGGTGCAAGCCGGGATGCCTCACCTGGCCAAGCACTTCGATCAGCTCGACACCAACCACGACGGCAAGCTGACGCTGGACGAGATCCACGCTGGCATGCAGAAGATGCACGAGCAGCGGATGCAGCGGATGCCCCGCGGTAGCCAGTCCAACCCGGCAGCGCCGTCGAGCAGCGGTGGCTGATTAAGGCAGGATCCACGGCGCGCCGCGCCGTGGGCAGATGAAAAAAGCGCGACCGTTGCCGGCCGCGCTTTTTTTTTGCTCCGTGGCTGGCGGCTCTGGCCAGCGTTGGCACCATCCTTGCCTTCCGAACGCTCGACCTGCCGGATCAGCGGATAGTCCACGCCCCTGAAGGCCGGAATGTCCGGGGCGATCCGGCCGCATTTGCCATGGCAGTCTCTGACGCCCTGTTCCTGTGCATGGGCTGTACGCCGCGGCGGCATCTTGCACCCGGAAGGCGATCGCGCAGGGCGAAATGAAGCTGGAGGAGACAGGTCGCCATAAAAAATTGCGTACTTGTGCACGGTTTGCTAAATTTGCGCAAAAAAATTGCCGACAAACATATTGCGGAGCAACAATATCGTGAGCAAGGTGGAGCTGGACAAGATCGACAGGAAGATCCTGGAGGTGCTGCAGACCAACGGGAGGCTGACCAACCTGGAAGTGGCCGAGCGCGTGAACCTGTCACCCAGCCCGTGCCTGCGGCGCATCCGCCGGCTGGAGGAGGTTGGCGTGATCCGCCAGTACGCGGCGCTGCTGGAACCCGGCCGGATCGGGCTGGGGCTGCTGGCCTATATCAACGTACGGCTCGAGAAGCACGGGGGGGCGCCCAAGGGCAAGGCGCCGCTGGACTTGTTCCGCGCCGCCATCGAGATCTGGCCGGAAGTGGCGGCCTGCCATGCCATGACCGGAGAGATGGACCTGCTGCTCAAGGTCTACGTGGAAGACATGGAGCATTTCGCACGCTTCATGAAGGACCACTTGCTGGCCCATCCCGCGGTCATCGACGTACGATCGAGCTTCGCTCTCGAATGCATCAAGGACACCACGGCCTTGCCGGTGCCAGGGGGCTGAGGGCCTCGCGGTTATCGCCGGCACCAAAGAAAATGGCGCGCCGGGCGGGCGCGCCATGGGTACGATGCCGGCAGGCTTCGCTCAGGCGGTGTGCTTTTGCGGCACCATCGAGCGCCAGAAGCGCAGGCCGAAACGGCGCGCATCGCGCAGGTTGCGGCGCAGCATGTAATCGAGGTCGGCAACCTGCTCGTCGAGCGCCTCGGTCAGGCGGCTGACGGTATCGGCAGGCGGCAGCTCAAGGTAGGCATCGGCCTCGCCGTACGCATACTGCACCTTCATGCCGGCCTTTTTGGCAATGTGCATCATGGCGGCATTGCGCGACAGGCAGTGCATGTACAGGGTGCGCACATTGCTGTTGCGGCCGTGCATGGCCGCACGCTCGAACAGCGAGCTGCCAATGCCGCGGCCACGTGCGCTCTGCGACACGGAGACGCCGAACTCGGCAACGCGGCCCTGCGTGTTGTCGCGCAGGTTGGCAAAGTGGCCCACGCCAATCAGTTCCAGGTGCTCGTCGTACACGCCGAACACGGTGTCGTGGTCGAAATCGATGCTGTCGACGTAGGCTTCGATCACATGATCGCCAACCGACTGGCCAAAACGGAGCAGGCGATCCTCCTCGCCCAGGGCGAGGAAATGCTTCAGCAGGCGCGAGCGATGATGCGCAGCCAACTCGCGCACCAGGGTGGTGGGGCGATGCGAGGCTTGCGCTGCTGCGGCTGCACGGCGGAGATCTTCGTCGGATACGGCCCCGACGGCCTTGCTCAGTTCGAGCGGATTCACTTTGTTTTCCTTGCGACGTAATCAGGTATAAAAATAGCACTCAGCGGGTGTTCGTCCATGCACTTTCGACAAATTGGCCGGGGTACGAGGGCAAACACTATCTTGCTGCAATGCAAAAAGTATTGTAGTGGATTTGTCAGTTCCACGTAAGGTGAGCATCGCTTCAACCTTGTTCGATTTTGTAAATTCCAACTAAATATATATAAATCAATAGGTTGCGTAGTGCTTGAAGATCGCTTTCCGCCCGATGGTGTGGGTTTGCTGCAACGCCGCATATCGGTTTTCGCCGGGCCGAGGCATGGAATTGGCCCTGCTTCGCGGTGACGCAGTCCTCCTCATCTACAGATATAAGTGCTTTAAGCACATCTTTTCTAGCCTAGCGGCTACTATTGCGCAGCCGATTTCTCAGGATTTTTCGTGGACCCCAAGGCCGAGCCTCCGATTCTCGTTATCTACGCCCACCCCAGGCCGCACCTGTCGCGCGTCAATCGTCCGCTGGCGGCGGCGCTGGAAAGCCTGCCCGGCGTGACCGTGCACGATCTCTACACCAGCTATACCGACTACGACATCGACGTGGTAGCCGAGCAGCGCGCGCTCGCGCGGGCCGGCACGCTGGTGCTGCAGTTCCCGGTGCAGTGGTACAGCATGCCGGCGCTGCTCAAGCTGTGGGTGGACGATGTGCTGGAGAGCGGCTGGGCTTACGGCCCCGGCGGTACGGCGCTGCGTGGCAAGTCCATGCTGGTGGTGGCCAGCACCGGTGGCCACGCCGACTCCTACGGGCCCGACGGCACGCATGGCCACAGCATCGAGGAATACATGCTGCCGCTGGAGCAGACCGCCGTGCTGTGCGGCATGAGCTGGCTGTCGCCGCTGGTGCTGCACGATGCCAACCAGGCTGATGCCCAGGCGCTTGCCGACCATATCGGCCGGGTCACCGGTGTGCTGGGCGGCATTGCTGACGGCGCCCGTGGCATTGCCTCCAACGCCGCCGCAAGCTGAGGAACGCGCCATGGAACAACATGATTTCCTGGTGGCCCTGGTCGTCTTTCTGGTTGCCGCGGTGGTGGCGGTGCCGGTGGCGCGCCGCTTTGGCCTGGGCGCCGTACTCGGCTACCTGCTGGCCGGCGTGGCGATCGGCCCGTGGGCCCTGCGGCTGGTGACCAACGTCGAATCCATCTTGCATTTTTCCGAGTTCGGCGTGGTGCTGATGATGTTCGTGATCGGTCTGGAGCTCGAGCCCAAGAAGCTGTGGGCGCTGCGCCGCGTGATCTTTGGCTATGGCGGCGCTCAGATGGCGGCCTGCGCGATCCTGCTCGGCGGCGTCGCCGCGCTGGTCGGGGCATCGTGGCAGGTCGCGCTGGTGGCGGGCCTGGGGCTGGCGTTGTCGTCCACCGCGATCGCGCTGGCCACGCTGACCGAGCGCAATCTCTTTGGCACGCCGGCGGGCGCCGCCAGCTTCGGCATCCTGCTGTTCCAGGACATCGCCGCGATCCCGATGATCGCGCTGTTGCCGCTGCTGGCTGCCGGTGGCGCAGACGCCGGCGCGTCCGGCGCGGGGGGCTGGCTCGGGGCGGCAAAGGCGGTCGGGGTGRTCGGCGCCGTGGTGGTGGGCGGGCGTTATCTGGTCCGCCCCGCGCTGCGCTTTATCGCGCGCACCGACATGCGCGAGATGTTTACCGCCTTCGCGCTGCTGCTCGTGGTGGGCATCGCGCTGATGATGGACGCGGTGGGATTGTCGATGGCGCTGGGCACCTTCCTGGCTGGCGTGCTGCTGGCGGACTCGGAGTACCGCCATGCGCTGGAAGCCGACCTTGAGCCCTTCAAGGGCCTGCTGCTGGGCTTGTTCTTCATGGCGGTAGGCATGTCGATCGACTTCGGCGTGCTGAAGCATGCGCCGGTGCAGGTGGCGGCCCTGGTGGTTGGCTTCGTGCTGTTCAAGACGCTGGTGCTGGCCCTGCTGGCGCCGCGCTTTGGCATCGCGCGCGGCCAGTGGTTATTGTTTGCGCTGCTGATCTCACAGGGCGGAGAGTTCGCCTTCGTGGTGTTTGGCGTGGCGGGCGGCGCCGGCTTGCTGCCGGCGCGCATCGAGGCGCTGCTGGTGCTGGTGGTGGCGCTGTCGATGGTGGCCACGCCACTGCTCCTGCTGGCCTTCGACCGGCTGGTGGCGCCACGGCTGGCCCGCCTGGCGCGGCGCCCGGACGACGTGATCGCGCCGCAGGACAACCCCGTGCTGATCGCCGGCTTTGGCCGCTTTGGCCAGATCATCGGCCGCCTGCTCTATGCGCAAGGGATCGGCGTGACCGTGCTGGACCATGATCCCGACCAGATCGAGTTTCTGCGCCAGTACGATTTCAAGGTGTTCTACGGGGACGCCACGCGCATGGACCTGCTTGAATCCGCGGGCGCGGAGCGGGCCCGCATCCTGGTGGTGGCAATCGATGGCATGGAGGACAGCCTCGCGCTGATCGACAGCGTGCGGGCGCGCTTCCCGCACCTGCAGATCTACGCGCGGGCGCGCCATGTGTCGCATGTCTACCAGCTCAAGGACCGCGGCGTGCATCTGTTCGAGCGCGAAGTGTTCGAGGGYTCGCTGWTGMTGGGCCGYCGCGTGCTGGAGGGGCTGGGCTACGATCCCGTGCAGGCACGCTCAGTCGCGTTGCGCTTTCGCCGGCATAACATCGCGGCGATCGAGCGCTTCTACCCGCATTACACGGACCAGAAGAAACTGGTCTCGCTGGCGCGCCAGGCGCGCGACGAGCTGGAGGAAATGTTCCGCCAGGACCGCGATCAGCGCCGCCAGCGGGAAGAGGAAGACTGGTCCTGAGGTGCAGCGCCGGCGCTGCAATGGCGCCGGCATTGCCTATGAATATGTATATGTATTAGTCGACACCGCGCAGCCGCGCCGCGGGTTCTGCGCGGGCGCCGGGCAACCCGCCCGCC
The DNA here is from genome assembly GCF_056398045.1 of Cupriavidus sp. 05L411. NCBI lineage: Bacteria > Pseudomonadati > Pseudomonadota > Betaproteobacteria > Burkholderiales > Burkholderiaceae > Cupriavidus > Cupriavidus sp. 05L411. Next base: position 24,123 of record NZ_JBFTOQ010000057.1, read on the forward strand.
AGCAGGTCGATCACCATCTCGGCGAACTCCGCGTACGACAGCTTGCCGCCCGGCTTGAGCCAGGTGAAGGTCCAGTTGATCATGCCGAACACTGTCATCGTCAGCGCGGCCTGGTTGTCGCGGGTGACGCGCTCGGGATAGGCCCGGCGCAACTGGCGGGAGAAGGCGGCCACCACGTCGCGCTCGCGCTTGAGGATCTGGTCGCGCTGCTCCTCGGCGAGGAACTTGACGTCGTTGATCAGGGCGACATGCCGGGTCTGCGAGGTCTCGTACTCGGCCAGGAAGGCCCGGATCAGGTTGGAGAAGCTATCCAGCTCGCTGCGCCCCTGGCGTTCCGCCTCCGCCTCGACCTCGGTCACGATCAGCATCAGCCGGCGCGTGTAGCGGTCGAGCAGGTCGAACAGGATCGCCTCCTTGCTCTCGTAATAGTGATACAGCCGGGCCTTGGAGGTGCCGCAGGCGGCAGCCAGGTCGGCCATCGACGTGCTGGGGTAGCTGCTGGCGGCAAAGGCGGCGGCAGCCAGGTCCAGGATCTGCTCGCGCTGCGCCTCGAAATCGGGTGCCTTGGTACGGGCCATGGAGACCTTCGCCTTTTTTCTTTTTACTCGCCGCCGGCGGACAAGTTGCGGCGCAGCTCGCAGGTCTGCAGGGATTCGGCGTTGCCGCGCAGCACCAGCTGGCCGGCGCCGATCAGCTCGCGGCAGCGCCAGAACACAAACCAGTCGCTGGCCAGCAGGCCTTCGATGGCGCCCATCACGCCGCCCACCACTTGCGCTGCCGGCGCCCATTCCAGCGGGGCGCGCTCCAGGATCACTTCATCGACCGTGTGGTAAGCCGCGGGCACCAGCGTATTGCCCTTCCACAGGCGCACGTCGGCGTTTTCCTTGACGTTTTGCTGCCACTCATAGCCCAGCCGGCCCAGGCGCAGCACCGAGACTGGGGCGATGGTGGAGAAGCGCCGCGCCAGCCGGGCCGCGGGATACATGCCGATAGCGGCCAGGTTGCCCCGTGCGGGCGCTTCCAGCTCGCGCAGGTCCATGGCCACTTCATTGATGCGCTGGGGCGACTGGTAGAGGTGGAACACCACCCGGCGCAGCATCAGCTGGTCGGAAGCGCTCTGGCCATGCCAGATGGCAACTTCCAGCTCGTCCTTGCGCAGGCCATGCAGCTGGTCCAGCGCCTGATGCATTTCGGCTGCGAAGTCGATGTCGCTGTGCGGCGCCACGCGCTGCCAGAAACCGGAGCGGATCAGCCCGCTGCTATCGACATCGGCCAGCGGCCCGACGGCGAGATCGTCGCGGAGCACGACGACCGGGTCGGGCCTGGCGGCCTGGGCGAGGGCTTGCCGTAGCGTGTTGCCCGCTACGTCGCCGTTGACGACATGGATGTATTGCATGGGCGTGATTGTATATGGATGCGACCTGCGTAAGGCACGAAACGCGGCGGCTGAGCCGCAACGCTCGGTACGCTGGCGATCCTTCGTCCCCGGGGAAGCGGCGTTCGGCATACACAACGGAAATAGTCGGTGCCTTCGCGGTCTATATAGGTAGACCGTCCACCGTTTCGGGACGGTGGCGTCGGAGCGCTTCCGTGCATGGCGCTTGATCCTGCACAAGGCGCCGCGCCGCGTAAACGTCAACCATGGCGTTTAGCCGCAACACTTGTCTAAAGGAGGCAATCATGCCGTGTGCTCGCCTCGGGCGGGCCCGCGTCAAGGGTTTTCGGCGCTGGCTCGCTCGCTTCGGACGTCTGGCGCCATTGGCGCTAGCCGCGCTGGTAGCGTTCCAGCCACCACTTGCCGCCGCCAATGAGCTCAGCATGGTCCGGCAAGCATTCGCGCAACAGGTGTCCCGCCATCTCAGTCTCCCGGCGGCCGTCGCCGTGCGGTATGCCGGCTTGCTGGCGTCCGCGCTACAGGCAGACGGGCGGGAGGCCGATGCGGGTGACTGGGCTGTGCTGATCGATCGCAACCCGCGCGTCCAGGCCGCCATGCTGTTTGCGCGGCCCGCCGACGATGCGCCCTGGCAGTGGGTGGGCGCCGCGCCCGTCTCGACAGGCAAGCCAGGTACTTTCGATCATTTCATCACCCCGACCGGTGTATTCAGCCACAGCATGGACAACATGGATTTCCGCGCCGAGGGCACCTACAACGAAAACGGCATCCGCGGCTACGGCGTCAGCGGGATGCGCATCTATGACTTCGGCTGGGTCGATGCCCAACGGGGCTGGGGCAAGGGCGGGGAGAGCCAGATGCGCTTGCAGATGCATGCCACCGATCCGGACCGGCTTGAATCTCGGCTGGGCCACCCGGCCTCCAAGGGATGCGTGCGGATTCCCGCCGCCCTGAATCGCCTCCTTGACCACTATGGGCTGCTGGATGCCGACTACCTGGAGGCTGTGCAGCGCGGCGACTCGCTTTGGGTCCTGGCGCCGGGCCGGGCACCGGTGGCCCGGCCCGGGCGCTACCTCGTGATTGTGGACTCGGGCGCGCACGGAACGTCCGCATCGCATGGTGGCGAGTAGTATCGAATCCGGCGGAATGCAATGTCGCATCCGCCACTATCTGTTGTTCTTCTGGAGAAAATGGCAATGACGAATGCGGCTTATAAGAAGATTGTGGTGGCAGTGGACGGCAGTGCAACCTCCGACCTGGCGCTTGCCGAGACAATCCGGATCGCGGGCACCGGGGGCGCGCAAGTCCTCGCCTTGTATGTCGTGGACAACGCCCAGCTTATGTTCGATGTTGCGTATTACGACCCAACGCCCGTGCTGCAAGCGTTGGCTGACAGCGGCGAACGTGCGCTGGCGGCCGCTGCGCAACGCCTGAGCGCGCAGGGCGTGTCCCACGAAACGCGGCTGGTCACCCAGCAGGCCGTGGGGGCCGACATTGCCAGCGCAGTAAACGATGCTGCCGCCGAGTGGGGTGCAGACCTCATCGTGATCGGCACCCACGGCCGGCGTGGCGTGCGCAGGCTGGTCCTGGGCAGCGTGGCCGAGTCCGTGATCCGGCAGGCCAGCGTGCCGGTGCTCCTGGTGCGCGGTCAGGCGGCGGAAGGCTGAGCCTTCAGCCTGCGAATCGGATGTGCCCGCTGCGCAACAGGATTTCCCGCGCCTGAGTGAGTTCGAACAGGCCCTCGGCAATGTGTTCGATGCGTTGCCGGTGGCTGGTAAACGCCCGCACCAGGTCCTCCTCGCGTGGGGAGCAGGCGCCGAAATGGGTCTCGAGCGCCTCGGCCGTGATCGAATATAAGGTGGGCTGCCCGTTGACAGTGGCGGGGCAGGAGAGGGTCAGGCTAGCCGCACAGTAGGTGGGGACGCTGCGGGGAAAGGATATTTCTGGCATGGCGTGCCTCACACCGGTCACTGAGGAATGGAACCATTCTAGGAGATGGTTCCGATCCGTGATGAACGCAGAGTGCTGGGCTTTGACCGTCATCAACCCGGATAGGGCAAATGCGGCTCGTTAGGCTTGGGCTGGCCGCCAGCCAGCCGGTGCACGGAGGCTACGGCTGAGTGGGTGGCGTTGATCTGGGCCGAGGCGTAGCCGGCCTGTTCAACCAGAAACCGGTCCAGCGGCGCAGCGGAATCGGGCAGGAACCCGCTTGCTAGCGGAGTCACGCCTTCGCCGGGGTTGGCTGCCAGGTCGGACAGCTGTGCGGCGAGGCCTTGCAGGACGGCCTGCGTGGCCGGTTCCGGCTGGCTTTTGCCCGCTTCGGCCTCCAGCCCGGCGCGCACCAGGCCAGCCAGCGCTGCCATGCGCCGCAAGGCCAGGTGCAGCTGGGTGTACTCGCGGGCTAGCTCTGGCGCGAGCTCTGCCAAGCCCTGTTGCAAGGTTTGATCCGCCCGGCTGGAGGTACGCCCGGCCGCCATGCGCAAGGCTTCCAGCCGTGTCTGCGTCGGCGCGGGCGAGCGGGTGGGCGAGGTTGTGAACGCGCTGGCGCCGGCGAATGCTGCCCGCAGGTACGCTGTGTTTGCCGCCAGGGCGTCGAGGCTATGGCGATAAACCCGCGACAGCTCGGCCCGCGGCGCAAGCACATAGTAGGTGGCCAGGGCGATCAGGCAGCCCAGCGCCGTGTCGATGCCCCGCAGCGCGGCAAAGTGGCTGCTGTCCGCCGCTGGGGCCCCGACCCACGAGAACAGGATCACCGCGGGCGTCAGGCACATCGCGAACGCACCGGGACTGCCTGCGAGCCGGCACGTGTAGGCGGCCGCCAGGCAGGCCGCGCTGATTGCCAGGGCCAGCGGCGCCGGTGGGTGAGCCAGGCCGATGGCACAGGCCAGCAGCGCGCCGGCCAGGGAACCCGCGAAGCGCAGGAACGAGATCCTGCGCGTGGTTTGCAGCTGGGGGCTAAGCACCATAATGACGGTGACCGCCACCCAGTATCCGTGATCGACTCTCCAGAACTGAGCCGGCATCAGGCTCAGGCCGCCAGCCAGCGCCAGCCGCACCGCATGGCGGGCCACGCGGGCATCGCGGGCGGTGTGCTCCGCAACCACGGCGCGCCAGCGTTGCCATGTCCGGCGCATGGCGCGCCGCGGCCAACGGTACTCGCGGCGCCAGTCGCCGAAGGCTGGATAGCGGGCCAGTGCGCTCAGCGCAGCCTGGTACAACGGCGGCGCCCCGGCATTGGCCAGCGGTGCATGCAGGCGGCGCAGTTCGCCAGCCAGCGCCGCGCATAGCGACGGCAGGTCAGGCGCGTGATGGGCCAGACCTTCGCAGACCTGCTCCCGGACATCGGTGACGCAGCGCAGCAAGTGGCGCAGCGGCAGGTGCTCCGCACTGCCCGCGCCATCGGCCCGGCTGCGCAGTTCGGCGGCAACGATCAACAGGGCGAACATGGCATCGGCCAGGCTCACCACATAGGCGTAGTGCATCAGCCCAAGCGGGTCCCGCAGGCTGCGCCGCATGTTGATCGCCTGATGCGCCGCCTCGATACGCTCGCGGATGTCGCGCTTGATGGCCGTCGCATCGCCCACGGGCGCATCGGCCGCCAGATCGGAGGCAAAACGCAGCAACGCATCGAACACCGCCAGTATCTCGGCGCGCGGCCGCGTGTCGCGAGCGGATCGGATCAGGGCCAGGCTGACGACGCAGGCGAAGATTCCGCCGAGCAGGAATTCCTGGCTGCGGGCCAACACACGCATGGCCAGTTCGGCCTCGCCCGCTGGTTGCAGGCAGGAGGCGATCAGCACCACATAGAGCAGCTTGGCCGACAGCGCGGGCACGGGGCCGCGGGTCTCGGTCAGCCCGGCGGCCAGCCCGGCGAAAAGCACCACGGCGAGCGCCGTCCATGGCGTCACCGCCGCAGCGGTGCCCAGGGCACATGCGGCCGCGCCGCCAATGCCGACTGAGCCCAGTGCCGCCAACCGTTCGGCGGCGGTGCCGCGGCGGTCGGCCAGGCAGGTCCAGATCGAAGCCGTTGCCGCCCACAGATAGCCCGCTTCCCCGGTGAGCCATCCCGTGCCGGCCAGGACCAGGAACGAGAAGGCGTAGACCAGGCCTCTTTGCAACATCGAGGCATCGGGGCGGGGTAGGCGCAGCGCGGAAATCATGTCAGCAAGGAGGATGGGCGCTGCGAGGCGGAGATCCGCCCTGCCAGGCGCAAGGGACAGGCTGACTCTACGGGATCRCATGTTGCATCGCAACATTCCGCGCGAAATTCGGGGTTTTACACCGGAGCGGTGCGGTTTGGCCTTCTCATGGTGCAGCGCCTGGGCTGCTTTGGTGCGCCGGGCAGGATCGGCTGCTGGCTTTGCCGTGAGCCGCCACAGCAAGGGAAAACCATGCGGACTGGTTAAACGCGGGCAAAAAAAACCCGCGCAGTTTCGTGCGCGGGCTGGAATCCACCGAGGTGGTGGAGGAGACAGACTCCACTATATATGATTTGTTGCGTCGCACCAAGCGGCATGCAGGTCAAGCGTGTCTGACTTCACAAACATGTTGTATGTGAGCAACAAAGTAGCGGCGCAATGCATTGAAAGTTGGTTTTCTCTCTCTTTTTGTCCTGTTTTCATCGAGCGTTTGTTGACGATTCGCCGGCTTTTGTCGCGACACGGCGTGCCCGTTTCAGCGGAAGAACAGGTAGGCGATGCCGACCGCGGCGCACAATCCCACAAGATCGGCGAACAGAGCACAGGCAAGCGCATGCCGCGTGTTGCGGATGTTGACGCTGCCGAAGTACACGGCGAGCACATAAAAGGTGGTTTCGGTCGAGCCCTGGATGATCGCGGCGAGCTTGCCCTGGAAGGAGTCGACGCCATAGGTGCTCATGACGTCGATCATCAGCCCGCGGGCGCCCGCGCCAGACAGGATTTTCATCAACCCGACCGGCAGCGCGGGGACGAAGGCGGTGTCGAGGCCCAGCCAGGCAAAAGCGGTGCTCAGGCCCCGCATCAGGACATCCATGCAGCCGGTCACCCGAAACAGCCCGATCGCCACCAGAATTGCCACCAGATAGGGAATGATCTGCACAGCGACGCCGAAGCCTTCCTTGGCGCCGTCGATAAAGGCCTCGTAGACGTTAATGCCGCGTACGGCGCCGCAAATCAGGAAGACCACAATCAACGTCAGTATGAAGCCGCTGCCAGCCAGCGCGGTGGCGGTGCTCACTTGTTCCGGGGGCGCGTGCCGCAGCCAGAGGAAGACTCCGCCGACAGCCGCCGCCAGCAGCCCAAAGGCGGCCAGCACGGCTGGCTTGAGCACGTTGAGCCGCTGCGCCCAAGCCACTGCCAGCAAGCCGGCAACGCAGGACACGCAGGTGGCGAGCAGGGTAGGAAGGAAGATATCCGCGGCATTGAACCCGACCAGGCCTTGCTTGACGGCAATCGCTTGCCGCATGGCGATCACCGAGGTCGGGATCAGCGTCAAGCCAGCCGTGTTCAGCACGATGAACATGATCTGCGCGTTGCTGGCTGTGTCAGCGCGCGGATTGAGTGACTGCAGCTCCCGCATGGCATTGAGGCCGAGCGGCGTCGCCGCATTGTCGAGCCCCAGCATATTGGCCGACACATTCATCATCATCGCGCCCTGGGCCGGGTGGCCCTGAGGAACGCCGGGGAAGAAGTGGCGCAAAAGCGGATTGACCGCCCGCGCAAAGACGTCGACTACGCCGGCGCGTTCGCCAATGCGCATGATGCCCAGCCACAAGCTCATGACGCCCGCCAGGCCAAGGGAAATCTCGAACGCCGTGCGTGCGTTGTCGAACAGGCTCGCGAGCATCGCCGGAAACACCGCGGTATCGCCTGTCGCCACACGAATGCAGGCGACGATGAAGGCGAGCAGGAAGAAGGAGAGCCAGACCAGGTTAAGAGCCATCGGCGAATCGCGGGCGGGGTTTGTGAGAGGCTACGCATCATAGCCTGCCGGACCCGTGCCCACGGCACATGGGCGGCGCGTTGTGCCAGGGTTGGCGCGCCCTGATGTGAGCCTTGGCATTGGCAATGTGTGTAGCGCAAAAACCGTAGTGCGCCGGTATACAATGCGGACAATGCCGCCGCGGTCGCATTGCCCCTCAGCCTTCCGGGCCAGCGCCGCGGTCCCTGATCCCTTTGACACTCGTTCGCGATGGCTCGCCCGTGCGCCACCCCCGAGGACAGTGTCTCGCCGACCCAAGCCAGAATCTATGTCCGACGCCCATGGTACCGAACACGCACTTCCTGGTTCGGATTCCGCCGGCGCCAGTCTTGGCGCCCAGCACTCCCCATTGTTTGCCCTGGTGACCGATACGTTGCGTGAGCGCATCCTCGGCGGGCAGTACAACCAAGGCGAGCGCCTGGTCGAGAACAAGCTTTCCACTGAACTTGGCGTGTCGCGCATCCCCGTGCGGGAAGCGCTGCGCGCGCTTGCTGCCGAAGGCCTGGTGCGCATCGAGCCCCGGCGGGGCGCCTCGGTGGCGACGCTGTCGCCGAACATCGCCAAGGAAATGGTTGAAGTGCGGGCCACCCTGGAGGGGCTCAACGCCAAGCTGGCTGCCCAGCGCCGTGATCCTGCCCTGATCGCCGAGCTCAGCGAAGTGCTGCGCCAGGGCACCGAGGCCGCCGCGAGCGGACGCTCGGAGCGCTTCATCGAATTGAACACCCGCTTCCATGAGGTGCTGGGCAATATCGCGGCCAATAGCGTGCTGCAGGATATGGTGCGTACGCTCAGGGAGCGCACGGGCCTGCTGTTCGCACCGGCCAACGTGACGCGTGCCCGGCAGAACTGGGAAGAGCATGCGCAGATCCTGCAGGCCGTCATCGCCGGCGATGCGGATCTGGCGGCGCTGTTGGCGACGCGGCACGTCTATAGCGCCGCCAAGGCAGCCGAAGATGTGGCCGAGGCCGGCGTCACAGGTTCCTGAGCGCTGGTAGATAGTATTCGATATACGAAAGCGATCCCGCACCAGGTCAAGTTATCAACCGCCGCCGCCATGACGCTGCTTTTCTTTGATTTCATTGATATTTTTTGGCGTTCCGGCAGCAACCCAATACCCCGGAATGGGGCGTTTGCAAGCCTCAACATGACGCGGTGCACCAAAATTCGGTATACTGTCAATCCTGATGAACCACAATAGGGATTGACCATGGACTACTCGACGCCCGCTTATTTCCGGCAGTCGGTTGGCGAGCAGCTGCTGGCCCACTATGCCGAGCGCGACGCTGTGCGCCATCGCACCCCGCTCCTGCCTATCCGCTGGCCAAGCCTGCGTCCCTTGTTCCGCCGCCAGTGCGTGCGCGACCAGAAGGCGGTTTGAGCGCACCGCCTAAGTGAGCGCGGCTCCGCGCGCCGCCAGCAGGGCGCGCAATATAGAGCGGTGGCATCTTTCCTCGTGTTCGCAATAACAGCCAATCGAGAAATTCGTTTGCTGTGACATCGCGGCCAGCAGATCCAATGTCCTGCTGGCTTCCGGGCGCGCCATTTCCGCACGAAAGTGCCGCTCGAATGCCCGCCATGCCTTTTCATCCCCTGCGGCCTGTATATCCAGGGCCTGTGCAACCAGTTCGGCGGAGGGCGACAGGTTCGGAAACCACACATCGTAGTAGTCCCGCTTGGCGAACTCGGCTTTCGGCACGCCCCGGGGCGGCCTGCGTACGGTGCCGATGCGGATTCCCTCGTCGGGCTGTCGGGGCGAGCCGAGCTTCACGATGCGAATGGTCATGCAAGTTCCTCCTTCTATATAGAGTGCCCCGCGGGTGTAGCGGACTTCGTCGTGTGCCGCCCGGGCTTGTCCTGCGGCCATAGTTTGCCGCAGCCAGGTGGCTGCCGGCTAGCGCCGTGGCTCGGCGGTGCCAACAGGCCTCCATAAGTCTTTCGCGGCACTTTTCTGTTGATGCCAGAATCATTTCAGAAAATGCTTGCCAAGGCCGAGGGGGTCCCCTATGATTCGCCCCCTCGCAACACGAAACGCCGCTGCAAAGCAGACGGGACAAGGGTTGCGGGGTTGGCGGGGTGGTTGGCGGCGCGCACGGCGCAGCGAGCTGAAGGAAAAAAACCTGTTGACG